>DASQAS010000111.1:0-8837 GCA_035635635.1 Myxococcales bacterium
GTCCCGCCGCCTGTTCGCGCGTTATTGCCGGGTCGACCACCTCACGTCGCGCGAGTCCTGTCGAAGATCCCGGAGTCTCGGGGACACCCTACGCAACGCTGCATGCCAAGTCTGTCGCGGAGTGCCTCGGGAAACGGATCACGCTCTGCGTATTGCAGGGTTGGCACGGTGAGTTGCGTAGGGTGTCCCCGAATCTAGTGTTCGCGCGACGTGAGGCAGCCGACGGAGATGTAAACGCGCGGGCAGCCGGCGGGAGCATGGCTGGGCCGCCGCAAGTTCACAAACCGCCGGGTCGACATTGAGGGGCACCCATGGCGGCGAGTTCGCGGTTTGTGCATGTCCGAAGCGGCGGCCCGGCCATGCTCCTGCCGGCGTCACGGCAGTTTCTCCGGTTTTTCCTCAGCGCAAAACGACGACGACTGATCACGCCCTTGCCGGTCCATCCTCGCACGCGCGCGCTCGCTCCAGCAGCAGCGCGCGCTCCCGCGCGTTCTTCGTGAGCGAGGCCGCGCGCTCGAACTCCTCGCGGGCTTCGTCCCGCCTGCCCAGCTTCTCCAGCAGATCGCCCCGCACGCTCGGCAGCAGGTGATAGCGCTCCAGGGACTTCTCGGAGGTCAAAGCGTCGACCAGCTTCAGCCCCGCCGCCGGACCGAACGCCATCGACACCGCGACGGCCCGGTTGAGCTCGATGACCGGAGAAGGCGTGAGCCGGCCCAGCTCGGCGTAGAGACCGGCGATCCGCGCCCAGTCCGTCTCCGCGGCCGTCCGCGCCCGCGCATGGCAGGCGGCGATGGCCGCTTGCAGCCGGTAGGGTCCCGGCTCGCCGCCGAGCTTGTCGGCGCGCTCGAGCGCTGCCAGCCCGCGGTGGACGAGCAGCTGGTCCCAGCGCGCCCGGTCCTGTTCGAGCAGGAGGATGGGCTCTCCGGACGGACCCACCCGGGCGTGCAGGCGCGACGCCTGCAGCTCCATCAAGGCCACCAGCGCGTGCACCTCGGGTTCCTCCGGAGAAAGCCCGGCGACGATGCGCCCCAGACGCAGCGCATCCTCGCAGAGCGCGGGCCGCACCCAGTCCTCGCCCGCGGTCGCGGAGTAGCCCTCGTTGAAGATCAGGTAGATGACCTGCAGGACAGACGAAATCCGGGCCGCGAGCTCCTCTCCGCGCGGGACCTCGAAGGGAACGCTCCCATCGGCGAGCGTCCGCTTGGCGCGCACGATGCGCTGGGCCACCGTGGGCTCCGGCACCAGGAAGGCGCGCGCGATCTCCTCCGTGGTCAGACCGCCGAGCAGGCGCAGCGTGAGCGCCACCCGCGCCTCCAGCGAGAGGATCGGATGGCAGGCGATGAACACCAGGCGCAGCAGGTCGTCGCCCACCTGGTCGTCGAGCGCGGCATCGAGGTCCGGCGCGCGCGCTTCTTGCAGCCGCTCCATCTCCTGGCCGAGCTCGTCGTGCTTGCGCTCCAGCCGCTTGCTCCGGCGGAGCTCGTCGATTCCCCGCCGCCTCGCGGCGGTCATGAGCCATGCGGCGGGGTTGTCCGGCACTCCGGACTGCGGCCAGGTCTCGAGGGCCGCGACCAGGGCGTCCTGCGCGAGCTCCTCGGCCAGGCCGACGTCGCGCACGATCCGGGCCAGGCCGGCGATCAGCTTCGCCGATTCGATCCGCCAGATCGCATGGATGGTGCGGTTCACGTCGGTCGCGGTCACGGGCTCCGATCAGCACAGCTTCCGCCGGGGGCGCAAGGATGAAATGCGCGGCGTCTTGACGTTGGCCGCCTCTTGACGGAGCGTCTCCGGGGGAGGACGCGATGCGGCCCGGGGGAGATCGGCCTTTGTCGGGGGAGGAGCGGTCCGCGCCGGAACCGGGCCCGCGGATCCTCGCCGGCCGCTACCGCGTCGAGGTGGAGCTCGGGCGCGGCGGCATGGGGCGCGTCGTCCGCGGGCGCGATCTGAAGATCGGGCGCGCCGTGGCCATCAAGCTGCTCAAGTGTTGCACCGGGGACCTGGAGCGGCGGCGGCGCTTCGAGCGCGAGGCGCGCGCGGCCGGCGCCCTCAATCACCCGAACATCCTCAACGTGTTCGACGTGGGCGAGGACGACGACGAGCCGTACATCGTCACCGAGTTGCTGGAGGGGGAGACGCTGCGCGCGGCGCTCTCCAGGAGCATTCTGCCCGTCGAGGACGTCCAGGACCTCTGCCTGCAGCTCGTGGACGCCCTGGCCGCCGCGCACGCGAAAGGGATCGTCCATCGCGATTTGAAGCCCGAGAACCTCTTCCTGATGGCGGATGGCCGACTAAAAGTTCTCGACTTCGGCATCGCCAAGCTGGTGGAGGCCGGCGACGGGCTCCCGAACACGGCTCCGGGCACCATCTTCGGAACGCCCGCGTACATGTCGCCGGAGCAGATCCAGGGCCGCCCGGCGGACGCGCGATCCGACGTGTTCTCCATCGGGCTGGTCCTGCACGAGATGCTCTCCGGGAGCACGCCGTTCGGCGGCAAGAACAGCACGGAGATTGCCTACTCGATCGTCCGGGATCCGCCGAAGCCATTGCCGTCCTCGGCGCCGAAGCAGCTCGCGCAGGCCGTCGCGCGCTGCCTGCAGAAGGATCCCGCCGCCCGGTACGCGAATGCCTCGCAGCTCCTGCGCGCCATCCAGGGAGACCGCGGCGACGCGCGGAGGCGCCGGCCGGTCGCTTCGAGGCGCGGGAGACGGATGCTGATCTCCGGCGCCGTTGCCCTGGCTCTCGTTCTGGGGCTGCCGCTGGCCTGGTACGGCGCGATCCGCGGACGGATCGGCGGAAAGTCGTGGCAGTCCGCCGGCCTCTTGCCCTCCATCGCCGTGCTCCCGTTCGTGGACATGAGCCCCGAGAAGAACCAGGAGTATTTCTCCGACGGGCTGGCCGAGGAGATCATCAACTCGCTGGCGCAGCTCAGCGGGCTGCGCGTGGCCGGGCGAACCTCGTCGTTCTCGTTCAAGGGAAAGAACGAGAACCTGCGCAGCATCGGGAGACAGCTCGGCGTCGGCCACGTGCTCGAGGGCAGCGTCCGCAAGCAGGGAAACCGTGTGCGCATCACCGCCCAGGTGATCAGCGTGGCGGACGGCTTCCACGTCTGGTCGCAGACCTACGATCGAGCCTTCGCCGACGTCTTCGCGGTCCAGGACGAGATCGGCCGCTCCGTCGCGCAGGCGCTGAAGATCCGGCTGCTGGCGCGAGCGTCGCGGCCTCGCGCGGAGGAAGCCAGTCCCGACTCGTACAACCTCTTCCTGGCTGCCCGGCAGCTCCACAACACCGGTACCAAGGAGGGATGCCGTCGCGCCTCCGAGACGTACCGCAAGGCCCTCGAGCTCGCTCCCGGATACGCGCCGGCATGGGCCTCGCTCGCGTTCGCGCGCTACGCCTGGGCGTACTCGTTCGCGGAGACGCCGGCTGCCGCCCGGAAGGCGCGCGACGAAGCATTCGCGGCGGCGGAAAAGGCCATCACCCTCGACCCGCGCGGCGCGCGAGGGTACTCCGCGCGGGGCCATTTGAAGGCGGCGGAACGATCCGACTGGACCGGAGCGCAGGCCGACTTCGAGCGGGCCCTGGCCATCAGCCCGGGCGAGACCTCGGCGCTGGAAGGAATCGCGACGGTCTTCGCGACGATCGGCCGTCTGCAAGAGGCCATCGCGGTGCAGCGGAGGCTCGCGGAGCTCGAGCCGCTGATCCCGCGCGTCCACGCCACCCTGGGCTTTCTGCACACGGCCGCCAGCGAGTTTCCGGAGGCCCGGCAGGCCTTCGATCACGCCCTGGAGATCGCGCCCGATCTCCCCGATGGCTCGTTCGGGGCGGGGGTGTTGTTCCTGCTCGAAGGCCGGTCGGAGGCGGCGCTGGAGATGTTCGGCAAGTGCAAGGTCGAGTCGCTGGAGCTGACCGGACAGGCGCTCGCGCTGGAGAGCCTGGGCCGGGTTGCGGATTCCGAAGGCGCGCTCGAGGTCCTGACCGAGCGGTTCGGCGGCTCCGCCGCGTACGCGATCGCGCAGGTGCACGCCTGGCGGGGGAACCGCGACGAGGCCTTCCCCTGGCTGGACCGCGCCCGGGAGCAGCACGACCCGCGCCTCGCATCGGTGAAGTACGACCCGCTTCTGCGCAACCTGCGCGGCGACCCGCGCCGGGCGGCTTTCTTGCAGAAGATGAACCTGCCGTTGGACTGACCGCGCCGGTCAGCGTCCAGCGGAAGCGTCGCCGGAGCGCCGGCCAGCGGATCGACCAACCCGGCCGGCACTCCTCGCGCCGACGGCAGCTACTTGGGCTGCTGCGTGATGCGCAGGTAGGGCTTGGGGGACTTCCAACCCTGGGGGAAGAGCTTCTTGGCGTCCTCGTCGTTCACCGAGCCCGAGATGATCACGTCCTGGCCCTGCTTCCAGTTGGCCGGTGTGGCCACCCTGTACTTCGCCGTGAGCTGGATCGAGTCGAGCACGCGGAGCAGCTCGTCGAAGTTGCGGCCCGTGGTCATCGGGTACATCAGGGTCATCTTGATCTTCTTGTCCGGGCCGATCACGAACACCGCGCGCACGGTGGCGTTGTCCGCCGGCGTGCGGCCCTTGGCGTCGCCCGACACAGAGGCGGGAAGCATGTCGTAGAGCTTGGCCACCTTGAAGTCGTTGTCACCGATCATCGGGTAGTTGGGCGCGGCGCCCTGCGTCTCCTCGATGTCGTTGGACCAGCGCTTGTGGTCCTCGACCGAGTCGACGCTCAGGCCGATGATCTTGGTGTTGCGCTTGTCGAACTCCGGCTTGATCCGCGCCATGTAGCCGAGCTCGGTGGTGCAGACCGGAGTGAAGTCTTTCGGGTGGGAGAAGAGCACGGCCCACTGGTTGCCGATCCACTGGTGGAAGTCGATCGGTCCCTGGGTCGTCTGCGCGGTGAAATTCGGGGCTTCGTCGCCGATACGCAAGGACATGGGACTCTCCTATCGATGTGCGGGTCGTAGACCCTAGCGCTTCGCGAGCGCCTGCGCCACCCAGAACGGAGGAATCCTCTCGATGGGTGGGGGAGGTTGATCTAGGCTCCGGCCGCATGAAGAGCCGCTGGTCCGACGCCGAGGCACGGCAGTTCATCGACCGGTACGCGCCGCGCTGGAGCGAGGCGCTGGCGCTGCGCGTCTACACCTCGCGGCTGATCGGCGCGGACCCAGATCTGGTGATGCACGGCGGGGGAAACACCTCGGTCAAGATCGTCCAGGAGAACCTGCTCGGCGACCGCGTCGAGGCGCTCTGCGTGAAGGGCAGCGGCTGGGACCTCGACTCGATCGAGCCGCAGGGGTTTCCGGCGCTGGACCTGGCCTGGCTGCGCCGGCTGCGCAAGCTGCGGGAGCTTTCGGACGAGGAGATGGTCAACCAGCTCCGCACCCGGCTGTTCGACGCCAGCGCGCCCAATCCGTCGGTCGAGACGCTGCTGCACGCCTTCTTGCCGCATGTCTTCATCGACCACACGCACGCCGACGCCATCCTCGCGCTCACCAACCAGCCGGACGGCGCCGAGATGATCCGGCAGGCGCTGGGAGAGCGCGTGGTGGTGGTGCCCTACGTGATGCCCGGGTTCCAGCTCGCCAAGCTGGCCGCCGAGCTGTTCGAGAGCAGGGCGGAGGTGGACGGGATGGTGCTGCTCAAGCACGGCCTCTTCACCTTCGCGTCCGACGCGCGCACCAGCTACGAGCGCACCATCGAGGCGGTCGATCGGGCGGAGGGCTTCCTGAGCGGGCATCTGCACGGCCGCGTGCCTGCGCCCGCTCCGCCCGGGGAGGTCGAGGCCGCGAAGACGCGGATGGCCCGCATCGGTCCCTTGCTGCGGGGGCTGCTCGCGACGCCCAGCGGGAATCCCGATCAGCCCTACCGGCGCGTGATCCTCGAGCACCGCGCGACGCCCGAAGCGCTCGCGCTGATCGCTTCTGCGCAGTGCGCCGTGCTGGCCTCGCGGGGGCCGCTCACGCCCGATCACGTCATCCGCACCAAGGCGCAGCATCTCTACGTCGCGCAGCCGGCGCTGGACGATCCCGAGGCGTCGCGGCAGCAGCTCTCCACGGCAATCGCGGGCTACCGGACGCGGTACGACGCGTATTTCGCCGAGCAGGTCCGCGGCAAGAACGTCACCCGGACCAAGCTCGACCCGGACCCACGCGTGTTCCTGATCCCGGGCGTGGGTATCGTCTGCGCCGGCAAGACGCGCAAGGACGCGGCGATCGCGGCCGACATCGCCGAGCACACGCTGCGCATCAAGGCGGTTGCCGAGGCGATGGGCCGCTACGAGCCGCTCGGCGATGCCGAGCTGTTCGACATGGAGTACTGGAGCCTCGAGCAGGCGAAGCTGGGGAAGGAGGCGGAGAAGCCGCTCTCGCGGCAAGTGGCGCTGGTGACCGGGGCGGCCGGAGCCATCGGCGTGGCGGCCTGCGTCGAGCTGGCGAAGGCCGGCGCGCACGTGGTCCTGACCGACGTCGACGCGGAGGGCCTGGAGCGCGCCCGCGAGAAAGTGGCGAAGGCGGCCGGCAAGAGCTCGTGCACTGCGGCGTGGATGGACGTGACGGACGAGGCGTCGGTGACGGCGGCTTTCGAGCACGCCTGCCGGGTCTTCGGCGGCTTGGACATCGTGGTCGCCAACGCCGGCATCGCGCACGTGAGCGCCCTGGCGGACACGGACGCGCGGCAGTTCCACAAGGTGCTGGACGTGAACCTCGGGGGATACTTCCTCACGCTGCGGGCTGCGGCGCGCGTGATGCGCGCGCAGGGCACGGGCGGCAACGTGGTGATCAACGCCTCGAAGAACGTGTTCGCGCCCGGCGCGGACTTCGGCGCGTACAGCGCGTCGAAGGCGGCCGGACACCAGCTCGGGAAGGTGGCGGCGATCGAGCTGGCGCCGCTCGGCATCCGGGTGAACATGATCAACGCGGACGCGGTGTTCGCCGAGGGGGACACGCCTTCCGGGCTGTGGCGGGAGATCGGTCCCGAGCGGGCGCGCTCGCGGGGAATCGCGCCGGAGAAGCTGCAGGAGTTCTACCGGGAGCGGAACCTGCTGCACGCGGAGGTCACGGGGACGCACGTGGGCCGCGCGGTGGTGTTCTTCGCTTCGAACCAGACTCCCACCACGGGCGCCACGCTGCCCGTGGACGGCGGAATCGCCGCGGCCTTCCCGCGCTGATCACCCCTGCACGGCGCGAGTGACGATCGCGGCGCCGGTCGCGAGGTCGACGGCGTAGTTGATGGTCCAGTCGCCGACGTGGATCTGGAAGTCCTCGGACCTCGAAGGCGTCCTGTGCCGCGCCGCGGTGCCAAGCCGTGAACAGTCCAGGAAGCGCCAGAGCAGGGCGAGCCTGCCCTCGACCAGCGTCCGGACCGTGTCGGGAACCAGCGTGCGCTTCAGCGAGTCCCAATCGACGTTCAGGATCATGCTTCCGCCCCTCCCTTCGCGCGCCCGATGGATGGACACGGTGCGGGTCGGAAATGGAAACAGGTTCTGGAGTTTCGGGGACACCCTACGCAACTCAGCGTGCCAACCAGGGGATTTGGCACGGAAGTTCCGTAGGGTGTCCCCGAAACTCGCGAAACTCGAGACTAGAGCTTGCGGCAGCGGAGGTAGTGGCAGCGATAGACCACGGCGGTCCGGGAGTCGCGGCGGAGGGTCCAGCGCAGGTCGGCTTCGTCCTCGATGGAGTAGCGGCCGGCGAGTCCGGTGCCGGAGCGGAGGATGGCGGCGAGGTCGGCCGCTGGATCCGCGCCGCCCGGGCGCGCCTCGTCGTCCACGATTCCGCTCTGCCAGGCATAGGGTGACGCCAGGATCACTTCGCCGCCGTCCGCGCAGAGCGTGTCGACGACGCCGAGAAGCTGCTGCGGATTGGGGACGGAATCGAGCAGGTTGAGCGCGACGACCCGCTCGAACACGCGCGGGAGCAAGGGTGGGTCGAGCGCGTCGGCGCAGACCAGCGTCGCGCGTCGTCCCGGGACGGTGAGGTCGCCGGCCGCGACGGTCGCGGCTGAGTAGCGGCGGCCCACCACGCGGCGGCTGTACGCGAGGGCCTCTCCTTCGAGCAGGAGCCGCGCGCGGCGGACGGCGCCGAACTGCAGGTCGAGCCCGATCACGCGCTCGGCCCCGCGAGCGAGCTCGGCGACGATCCGGCCGACGCTGCAGCCGAGCTCGACGGCGAGCTCCACGCGATCGAGCGACCGCGCGGCGATCCGCTCGATGATGGCGCTCGTCGCGAGCTCGGCGCCCGGTCCGTCCGGCGGCGGCACGGCGCGATCGCCCCAATGGGCATCGAGATAGATCGAGAGATGCTCGAGCAGGCGAGGCCAGGGCGCGTCGTCGGGACCTGCCTCCGCGAGCAGCGCCGCGACCTCCGGTGGCAGGTCGCGCTCGATGAGGGCGGCGATGTCCTTGCGGAACAGCCCGCGCGCGTCCGCGACCACGATCGGCACGCCGTCGATCACCGGGTACCGCCGCCCGCACTCGCACACGAGCAGGTCGCCGGCGCGCGCCAGCGTCCGCACGTCGATCCGATCGGCGGTGCGCGTCCGGCACCCGGGGCAGACCAGCACGTCGTGCATGCGTCAGGATGTCTTAGCGCGACCGCCACCCCGCGGGCGAGCCGCGGCTTTGACTTCTCCCCAGCCGCGCAAGAAACTCGCTGGCGCACCTACGGTTGCCGGGGGGGCCATAGGCAGTGCAAGGCCAACGGTATCTGCGGCTGAGGACCGTCAAGTGAGCGCCTACCTCTTCATGCGCGGCGTGGTCCGGCAAGGACACCTGCACGAGTTCGTCCGCGGCGTGAAGGAGCTGAAGGAGCATCGCAAGAGCCGCGCCTACTGCGTGCC
>DASQAS010000112.1:0-13323 GCA_035635635.1 Myxococcales bacterium
AGACTCCTCGCAGTAACCCGACGAACAGGTCTGCGTCGACGTGATCGTGAGCGTGGACGGCGACGGCGACGGCGACGTGGCCGTGGGCGGACCAGATCACCGACACAATCGCGTGAGCATCCCGACGATACGTTCGAGGAGTTCGTCGCCGCGCTGCTTTGTCGTGGCATCGACAACCTTCAGCACGAACAACGCGTCCAGCACAGCCGCGCACTCCATCGCAGACCCGCGAGCGATGGCGTAGGTACGTGCGGCATCTGCCTGCCCGGTACGGCCAGCCGCTCAGCAATGTTGAGGGATATCGGACTTGCTGCGCGGCGCAACTGATCAAGCAACGCGGCGTTCCCTCTCGGAACCTCTTCGACAGCGGCAGCGGCCAGTCCAAGGAGCTCGATGGCACAGCGGTAGACGTCGAGCTTCTGAAAGCTGAGCATGGGATTCATGTAGCAGCTGCATCTGGCATGCTGAGCAGTCGTCCACGGCCACGTCGCCGTCGCCGTCGCCGTCCACGATCACGACAACGTCGAACGACAGCGTCAACGTCTGTCGCTTGACTGACCGGCATGGGGGCTAGACTAATAGACTAGCCCAGCAGATCCAGCAGGGCCCGCAGCGCCGCCAGCGCCCAGTCATTCCGCTTGCCGAGCTCCGCCCCGAGCTGCTCGAGCGCCTTCTCGATCACGTGCGTGCGCAGCAGCATGTCGAGCTCCTCCCGCGACTGCGGCAAGAACGGCGAGCCCTTCGAGCCCTCCAGCCAGGCGGAGAGGAAGGCCGCCGGCGCCCAGGTGGCCCAGAGCCTGACCCAGGGGTCCGCGGCGCCGCGGTCGCTCTCGCGGACCGTCGCCGGGTCGCGCAGCGCCATGGTGGCGCACAGGTCGAAGGAGCGCAGCATCGAGGCGATGTCGCGCAGGGCGCTCCGCTTGCGCCGGCGCTCGGAGAGGGGCTTCTCGGGTTGCTGGTCGAAGTCGACCACCACGAAGTCCTTTCCGGTCCAGAGCACGTTGGCGAGATGGTAGTCCCCGTGGATCCGCCCACGGTGTCCGGTGAGGCGCCGCCGGAGCAGCGGCTCGAAGCTCGCGTACAGGTCCTTCTCGCGCGCCAGAAGCTGCTGCGCCAGCTCTCCCGGCCGTCCTTCCAGCCGCGCCGCGCGCAGCTGCCGCAGCACCTTGCCGGTCAGGTTGCGCTTGGCCTGGTAGACGGACCGCTGGTCGAGCGCGGTGTAGGGCTCCGGGGCGAAGGCGGGATCGTCCAGCCGGATGAGCGCGTTGTGGACCTCGGCGGTCCGCTTGCCGAGGAGCGCCGTGGCCGCCAGCGAGCTGCCCAGCATCTCGCGGGCCGCCGGCGGCACCTCGGCCCCCGCGAGATCGAGCATCGATCCCGCCGGCCGCGCCGGAGGCTTGAGATCGCCCGCGGCGGTGAACGCCCGCTCGAAGTAGCGGCGCAGCTCCTCGCGGAAGAAGTGCCAGGCGGTGCCCTGGTTCGCGACGTACCCGTGCAGGGTGGCGACGGTGATCGGCTCGCCCCGGCGCGGCCGCAGCTCGATCGCGCCCCAGAGCGGAGGCACCGGCGCCCCCGGCGCGCGCTCGGTCAGCATCCGGCCGATCTCCAGCTCCGGGCTCATCCCTTCGCCCAGCGTCCGGAAGAATTTGAGCAGCAGCGCGTCTCCGTATTGCACGGAGGCGGCGTGGTGCTCCTGCCGGTAGAGGCGCGCCTCGCCTTGCGGCATTCCCGGCCGCCCGCTCGCCACCAGCATGCCGGCGGAGCCGCGGCTGCGGGTTCCGGTGCGGATGGCCTCGAGCAGCGCCGCGGCCGAGGCCGCGTCGGAGAGGGCATCGACCAGGTACCCCTGGGCCCCGTTGGAGCGGCGGACGATCGCGATCACCGCCTGGGGCGAAGCGGGCGTCTCGCCGATCTCGACCGCCAGCGGCAGCACGTACTGCTCGCCCTCGCCCTGGCTGAACTCGACCCCGATCAGCGCGAACCGCAGCGAGTCGAACGGCACCACGTCGAGGATGCGGGTGTGCGAGATCTCCCGCGCGTGCCCGTGGAACCAGCGCCGGCCTTCCAGCCAGGCGGGGAGCACCATCTCGATCGCGGAACGCTCCGCCGCGGTGAAGGCGCCGTCCCAGGCCCCGGGCGTCTCCAGCACCGGGGGATGGTACGCGGCCTCGCGCGCGTCGATGGCCGCGGTGCGGGTCTCTTGCAGCGAGAACCAGTTGAAGGCGTGCTCGCCCAGGGTGAGCAGGTAGGGCAGCTCGCCGATGGGCGGGAAGCGGGTGCGGCCGATCAGCTCGACCGGCACCCGGCCCCGGAAGTTGCGCAGGTCGAGCTCGACGTACTGGGTGAAGCGCGAGAGATTCGCCACCACCAGGACCGTCTCGTCCTCGAACTGGCGGATGAAGGCCAAAACTTTTGGATTCTCCGGGGAGAGGAACTCGATGCTGCCGCGGCCGAAGGCCTGGAAGCGCTTGCGTAGCGCGATCAGCCGCTTGGTCCACCAGAGCAGCGAGTTGGGGTTCCCTTGCTGCGCCTCCACGTTCACCGTCTCGTAGTGGTACTCGGGGTCGATGTTCACCGGGAGGATCAGCCGCTGCGGATTGGCGCGGCTGTACCCGGCGTTGCGGTCGGGGCTCCATTGCATCGGCGTGCGCACGCCGTTGCGGTCGCCGAGGAAGACGTTGTCGCCCATCCCGATCTCGTCGCCGTAGTAGAGGACGGGCGTGCCCGGCAAGGACATGAGCAGGGCGTTCATCAGCTCGATCTGGCGGCGATCGTTGCCGGTCAGCGGCCCGAGCCTGCGGCGGATGCCGAGGTTGATCCGCATGGTCGGCTCGTGGGCAAAGGCGCGGTACATGTAGTCGCGCTCCTCGTCGGTGACCATCTCCAGGGTGAGCTCGTCGTGGTTGCGCAAGAAGAGCGCCCACTGGCAGACCGGCGGGATGGCTGGAGTCTGGGCGAGGATGTCTGCGATCGGGAGCCGGTCCTCCATGTGGATGGACATGAACATCCGCGGCATGATCGGGAAATGGAAGTTCATGTGGCACTCGTCGCCGGAGCCGAAGTAGGCGGCGGCGTCCTCGGGCCACTGGTTGGCTTCCGCGAGCAGCATGCGGTTCTTGAACCGGCTGTCGACGTGGGCGCGCAGCTTCTTCAGGAAGTCGTGCGTCTCGGCCAGGTTCTCGCAGTTGGTGCCCTCGCGCTCGTACAGGTAGGGCACGGCGTCCAGCCGCAGCCCGTCGACCCCCAGCCCGAACCAGAAGTCGACCACGGAGAGGATCGCCTCGTGCACCGCGGGGTTGTCGAAGTTCAGGTCCGGCTGGTGGGAGAAGAAGCGGTGCCAGTAGTACTGCTTGGCCATCGGGTCCCAGGACCAGTTCGACGGCTCGAAGTCCTTGAAGATGATCCGCGCTTCCCGGTAGCGGTTGGGGTCCTCCGACCAGACGTAGAACTCGCGCTCCGGTGACCCGCGCGGAGCCCGGCGCGCCCGCTGGAACCAGGGGTGCTGGTCGCTGGTGTGGTTGAGCACGAGCTCGGTGATCACCCGCAGCCCGCGGCGGTGCGCCTCCTCGACGAACTGGCGGAAGTCGTCGAGGGTGCCCACGTCCGGGTGCACGTCGGTGTAGTCGGAGATGTCGTAGCCGTCGTCCTTGCCGGGGGACGGGCAGATCGGCAGGAGCCAGAGCGCGTTCACACCCAGGTCCTGGAGGTAGTCGAGCTTCGAGGTGAGGCCGGGGAAGTCGCCGATCCCGTCGCCGTTCGAGTCCATGAACGAGCGCACGCGCAGCTCGTAGACGATGGCGTCCTGGTACCAGAGCGGATCGTCGCGGAGCTGGCCGCGGCGCATCTCCCAGGGCTTTCGCCTCAAAGCAAAGTCCTCCCGTACAAAGCCGTCAGCTCGCGCAGCCGCTCCTGCACCTCGGGACCGGGCAGATCGCCGATCCGCCATTCCCAATTGCCCGCCAGCGTTCCAGGCAGGTTCATCCGCGCTTCGGAGCCGAGCCCGAGCAGGTCCTGGACAGGCGCGATGGCGAGGTTCGCGACCGAGGACCAGACGCCCCGCATCATATCCCAGTGGATCTCGCGCCCCCCGTCCTTCACGCCGAGGTATCCGAGCGCGGCGTGCCGCTCCTTCTCGCACTGATCGGGCGAACGCTGCGGCGACCCTCGCTCGTGGAACCAGCCCGCCGTGGTGTCGTTGTCGTGCGTGCCGGTGTACGCGACGGAGCTGCGGTCGTAGTTGTGCGGAAGGAACGTCGGCGCCTGCGGGTCGGTGCCGAAGGCGAACTGGAGGAGCTTGATCCCGGGGAAACGGAAGCGCTCGCGCAGCGCCGTGACTTCCGGAGTCACCGCCCCCAGGTCCTCGGCGATCAGCTGGGCGGGCCCCAGCGCTTCGAACAGCCTCGCACCGGGCGCCGGCCGCCAGCGGCCGTTCTGCGCGGTGGGCTCGTCCGCGGGGATCTCCCAGTACCGGGTGAAGCCGATGAAGTGATCGAGCCGGACCGCGTCGAAGAGCGCGAAGGTGTGCGCGAAGCGCGCCAGCCACCAGCGGAAGCCGGTCCGCTCCATCTTGTCCCAGTCATAGAGGGGATTGCCCCAGCGCTGGCCGGTGGCGCTGAAGTAGTCGGGCGGGACGCCGGCGACCGCCGTCGGCCGTCCCTGCTTGTCGAGGAAGAACAGCTCGCGGTGCGCCCAGACGTCGGCGCTGTCGTGGGCGACGAAGATCGGCAGGTCCCCGATCAGGCCGACCCCCAGCCGGTGGCTCTCCTCGCGCAGCGCTCGCCAATGCCGGGCGAAGAGGAACTGCTCGAACCGGTGCTGCCGGATCTCCTCCCGCAGCGCCCGCCGGGCCCGGTCGAGCGCAGCCGGATCGCGGGCGCGCAGGTCCGGCTCCCACTCGGTCCAGGGGAGCCCGCCGCGGGACCGCTTGATCGCGGCGTAGAGGGTGAAGTCGTCCAGCCAGTCGGCGTTTTCGGCGCCGAACCGCTCGAGCTCGGCGTGTTCGCGTTTCTGGAGCCCGGCGGAGGCGGCGCGCAAGTGCCGCTCCCGCCACGCCCGCGACGCCGGGTAGTCGACCCGATCCGCCGGAAACCGCGGGACGTCGTCGAGCGCGTCGCGGCTGAGCAGGCCCTCTTCGACCATGCGGTCGGGGGAGACCAGCAGAGGGTCGCCCGCGAAGGCCGAGTGCGCGCTGTAGGGCGAGTTGCCGTAGCCGACCGGGCCCACGGGCAGCATCTGCCACCAGCGCAGCCCGGCGCCGTGCAGCCAGCGGGCGAAGGCAAGCGCCTGCGGCCCGGTGTCGCCCGATCCGTGGGCGCCCGGGAGGGACGTCGGATGAAGGAGGACGCCGCCCGCTCGCTCGCTCAGATCGAAGGACATCCCGCGCTCGGATGATAGGTACGGTTCTGAGCGCAGGAACGCCCCGGATCCGCCTGCTGTCCTGCAGGCAGCTGAACATCTGTACAGGTAGGCGGATCTCGGAATGCAATCGGGCGGTTTCTTTGTTACAAAAACGCAGCGCCGTGAACGAGCTCGGTCCACAACAGGCCGGGCTCGTTCCCTGTGAGGGACACGATGGCGGCCGGAGCCGCGATTCGTGTCCCCAAGGAGTTGAGCCGCGTGCAGCCGAGATCGAACAAGCGACAGAAAGAGCTGGCGCGCCTGGAGCGACGCAAGGAGAAGGACGAGCGCCGCGAGCACCGCAAGAAGGAGCGCGCCGAGCGGGTAGTGCCGGAGGGCGAAGATCCGGACATCGCGGGAATCGTGCCGGGACCGCAGCCGCTGAACGAGGAGTAGTGGTCAGCTCACGGCCTCGCGCCCGGCGGAGGCCGCCGGAGACGTGAGGAACGCCTCCAGCTCTTCCTTGCGCGACGCCGCGTCGCGCTCCCCGAGCTGCATCAGCTCGCTCGCGTACTCCACGTCGAACAGCAGGTAACTGAGCATGTCCGACGGGTCCCCACGCCCCGCCGCTTCGCCGAGCCGGCGGAGCAGATAGCCGGCCGGGCCCGAGAGGCGGTTGCGCACCGAGGGGCGGCTGAGGATCGACGCCGCCAGCACCCCCAGGTCCTGCGAGGGCCGGATGAAGAAGTCGCTGACCGGCCGCAGCCCGCCGCCTGCCGTCTGCAGCGCCGCCGCCACGTGGCCGGGCACGGCGCTGGCGACGCGGGAGAGCTCGTTGAGGGCGGCGTTGACCTGCCGCAGGTTGGAGAGATCGTTCTCGACGCGGTCGAGCAGGAGCGCGTCGAGGAGCTTGCCGAACAAATAGAGCGGCGAGGAGAGCGCCTGCTGGTCTTCCGCGTCCTGCCGGCCGGCGCGCGAGGGCGTGACGGCCACGGGCGTGCGCAGGCCGATCACCAGCACACGGCCCGCTCCCAGGCGCAGGGTCGGCGCGATGGGCGTGTTCTGGCGCAGGCTGCCGTCCGAGTACATGCGCCCGGCGACGCGGACGGTGGGAAAGATGATCGGGATGGCCGCCGAGGCGAGCGCGTGCTGCGGCGTGAGCCGGACCACGGTCCAGTCCACGGCGCGGTCCCCCGAGCTGAGCAGCGCCGGGTTCTCCTCGGTCTCCATGAACACGACGGTGTGCCCGGTCTCGACGTCGGTCGCGGAGACGGTCACGCCAAGCACGTGCTTGTCCGCGATCCCCTGGTGCAGGTTCCGCCAGGGGATCACCGCTCGGACCAGCTCCGCCAGCGGCGCGGCGTCGAGCAGGCTGTTCGGGCCTCCCGGCCGCCCCGAGCCGACCATCCAGCGGGCCAGGCCGGTCAGGTCGCCCCAGCCGAGCCGGAAGATCTGCTCGAGCCCGAGCTGCCGCCAGCGATCCGCCAGCGCGCGGATGGCGAAGTCGCTGACGTCGTGGTGCGCCGCGATCGCGCAGGCGTTGATCGCGCCGACGCTGGTCCCGGAAAAGATCCGCGGCCGGGCGTGTTCGCCCAGCCGCGGGGACAGCTTGCCGAGGACGTAGCGGAGGACGCCGACCTCGTAGGCGCCTCGCGCTCCACCCCCCGAGAGCACCAGCGCGAGGGGTGAATCAGGCTCGGCCACGGCCTAGAACTGGAAGTCCAGTCCGGCGCAGAGCCGCAGGGCCCAGGTGGAGAAGGCGTCAGGCGCGTTCGAGCCGCCACCGAGCGGGAAGTCCACGTCTCCCTCGATGTAGATCTTGAACAGGACCAGGGGAATGTTGATCCCGGTGCCCACCCGCAGGTCGAACGTCTCGCGATCGTAGCCCGTGGGCTGCTCGATGTTGATGGGGATCGCGCCGCGGAAGTACAGCGGGAACATGGGCGGGGTGATCCGGATGCCGGGGCGCAGCACCGTCCCTCTGCGCGTGCCGTTGGGCGCGTCGCTCGTCACCCACTGCTCGCCGAGCTCGAGGTCGATCGAGAGGATCGACCCGGGCGTCCAATAGCTGAGCATCACGTCCAGTCCGAGCGGCCAGTTGTCGGTGATGCCGTGAGTCGAGCCGGCCTGGTCGTGATACGCGATGTCCGCTTCGCCGCCGAGGCGGAGACCCACGTCGGCGCGGGCGGCGAGAGGAGCGACGAGCAGTAAGGCAGCGAAGAGGAGCTTGTTCACGAAGACCCTCCGATCGGGGTGCCTTTCATTCGACCACCCGGGAGGGAGCGTGGCCACTTTTCAGACGGAGTGCCGCCTGAGCCGCGGAGGGAGAGAAAAGCCCTAGGCGGAGAGCGCCAGCATGCGCTCCACCGGCTTGAGGGCGCGCACGCGCAGGTCCTCCGGGAGCGTGATCTCCGGTTTGCGGTCCCGCATGCACAGGTACAGCTTTTCCAGCGAGTTGAGACGCATGTAAGGGCAGATGCTGCAATTGCAGCCGCTGCTCGGCGGCGCCGGGATCAGCTCCGCGTCGGGGCGCGCCTTGGACATGAGATGCAGGATCCCCACCTCGGTCGCGACGATGAAGCTCTTCGCCGGGCTGGTCTTCACGTACTCGAGCAGGCCGCGGGTCGACCCGACGAAGTCGGCGAGGGCGAGCACGCTGGCCTCGCACTCGGGATGCGCGATCAGCTTCGCCTCCGGGTGGCGGACCTTGAGCTTCTGCAGCTGCCGCTCGGTGAACTGCTCGTGCACGATGCAGAAGCCCGGCCACTTGACCAGGTTGCGGCCGGTCTTCTTCTCCACCCAGGCACCCAGGTGCCGGTCGGGCGCGAAGACGATCGGGGTGTCCTTGGGGAAGCTGTTGACGATCTTCTCGGCGTTGCTGGAGGTGCAGATCACGTCGCTGAGCGCCTTCACGCCGGCCGAGCAGTTGATGTAGCTGATCACCTTGTGGCCGGGGTACTGGCGCAGCCACTGCTCGAACTGATCGGGCGGACAGCGGTCGGCCAGCGAGCACCCCGCGTCGAGGTCCGGCAGGAGGACCTGCTTCTCCGGGTTGAGGATCTTCGCGGTCTCGGCCATGAAGTGCACGCCGCAGAACACGATCACCTTCGCCTTGGTCTTCGCCGCCTGCTGCGAGAGCTGCAGCGAGTCGCCGACGAAGTCGGCCAGGTCCTGGATCTCCCCGTCCTGGTAGTAGTGCGCCAGGATCACCGCGTCGAGCTCCTTGCGGAGCCTCTCGATCCCGTCGAGCAGCGCCTGTCCCTGCGGCAGGTCCGACATGCCCGGATTCTAACGCGCCCGCGCCAGCTCGCCGAGCCGGGCCACCACCGCGCGTCCGCCGTCGTCCGCCTGGCCGAACCGGTAGTCGCTGCGGCCCGCGCCCAGCTCGTCGCAGAGGGAGAGGTCGATGTCGCCCTGGAAGGTGGCGGCGGTGATCTGGCGGCCTTCGATCACCACGCCGATGGGGGCGCGCTCCTCGAGCCGCGAAAGCAGCGCCTTCTTCACCGGCCGCGGCAGGGCCTTCTGGACCCGCACCACCAGCACGCCGCGCGCCTCCTCGCGCGCCGCTCTTGCCAGCTCGTCCACCGGTGCCAGCGCCTCCTGGTGCGCGCGGGCCAGGTCCTCCACCCGCTTCTGCAGCGCCGGCGGGAGCTCGCCGTCCGCCAGCGCCTGGACGACCTGCTGGCGCAGCGATTCGCGCTGCGCCGTCCGCAGCTCGGCGGCGGCGTGGTCCAGCGCGTCCGCGAGCAGCCTGGCGCGCGGCGAGGAGGCGTGCCCGCGGCCGGGGCTGTCCGCCGCGCGGGCGTCCTCGTCGGCCTCGGGCCAGGGCGGGTTGCCACCGCGGAGGAACTTGACCGCGGAGAGCAGCCCGTCGAAGTCGGCGTGCGCCACCACCACGTCCACCGGCCCCGCGCGGCGCACCACCTCGGGCGTGATCAGCTCGGGGCAGGCGTGCGCCACGCGGTTGGGGACGAGGAGGAAGCGCGGGTCGTCGCGGAAGCGGGACCACCCGAGCGGGTGCTCGTGGTGATCGACCCAGATGGCGAGCCGGTCGCCCAGCGCTTCGAGGAAGGGCAAGGTGCTCTTCTCGAAGTTCTCGCCGCCCGCGAACGCCACGTCCACTACCGCGACGCGGCCTTCCGCGGGCGGAGCAGGCAGGTTGCCCGGCTGCTCGACGAACATGACGCGCACGGACCAGTCTTAACGCGCTTCTCCGGGCTTTGCCTGGCGGCTACACTCCCCGCGCATGCAGAACCTCCGCGACAAGCTGCTCAAGGCCGGGCTGGTCACCGAGAAGCAGGCAGAGGAGGCCGCCCGCGAGCAGCGCCAGGGGCCGGCCAGGTCGCACCGGCAGCGCGAGAAGGCGCTGACGGAAGAGGAGCAGCAGCGCCGGGCGGCGTTCGCGGCGCGCGAGGCGGAGCTGGCCGAAGAGCGGCGCAAGGAGGCGGAGAAGCAGGCCGAGGCGCGCATGCAGTCGGAGCGCGCGCGCCGGCTGCGCCAGCTGGTCGAGACGCACCGGATCCGCGAGGCCGGCGAGGTCGCGTTCCACTACGTGCGCCGCAACGGCAAGGTGGGACGCCTCGACGTCTCGGCGCAGACGCAGCAGCGGCTGGAGCAGGGAGCGGCGGCGGTGGTGGACGACCCCGGGTCGCCGGACTGCGCGGTAGTGCCCGCGGAGGCCGCGAAGCGGATCTACGAGGTCGACCCGCAGGCGATCCGGTTCTGGTACGGCCCTTCGAAGCCGATCGGGTTCTCCGACTAGCGCGGCGCGGGATCGCGCCGGCTGTCCCGCAGCGCCGCGGTGGTCCCGCGCGCTGCCGTGGGACGCCGGAGAGTGATCCTATTTGTCCTGGCGGTAGCGCACGATCGCGAGCGTGAAGGCGATCACCGCGAGCGCCACCGCGATCCCGTAGGCGATCCGCGGAGGCATCGCCCGCGCCTGTGCGAGCCCGGCGAAGAGCAGCACCAGGAACACCAGGAAGTTGATCAGCGTGCCCATCAGGCCTGCCCGAACGGGTCGCCGCGGCCGACGATCTCCAATACGAGCGGAGGCGGCCGCTCCTGGAGCATGGCTTCGATCAGCGCCGCGTGCCGTGCGCTCGAGACCGCCCGCACCATCTTCAGCGTGGGCGTCAGCTCGCCGGTCTCGATCGCTGGTGCCTCCGCGACCAGCGCGACGCGGCGGATCCTCTCGTAGTGGTACGAGGTGACCTGGTTCGACGCCTGCAGCGCCTCCACGACGGCCCGCCGCAGCTCGGGGACCTGGACCAGGGCCGGCAACGCTTCCGGAGCCTCCAGATGACGCTCCTCGAGCCAGCGGCGGGCGGCGGCCGGCGCGAGCCAGCAGAGCGCCGTTACGTACGCCTGACCGGATCCGAGCACCACGGCCTGTTCGAGCAGCGGCGTGGCGCCGAGGATGCGCGCTTCGACCTCGCCGGCGGAGACTTTCTCGCCGTTGGAGAGCTTGAAGACGGCGTCGACTCGTCCGAAGAGCTGCAGGCCCTGGTCGGTCCACTCCCCGAGGTCGCCGCTGTGCAGCCACCCGCCCTCCATCGCACGCCGGGTATCCTCCAGGCGGTTTCGGTAGCCGCGCATGACCTGCGGCCCGCGCACGAGAATTTCGCCGCGGCCGGGGAACCCTGCGACGGGTTCGATCTTCAGGGCCGTGCCGGGGAGCGGTCGCCCGACGAAGCCAGGGGCCCGGGCGTCTTCCCGCCGGACTACGGTGGCGCAGGGCGACGTCTCGGTCAGGCCCCATCCTTCGAGCACCGCGACGCCGTTCTCCTCCAGCCAGGAGAACGCGGTCTCGCTGGCGGGAGCAGCGGCGCTGAAGGCGAAGCGCAGCCCGCGCAGCGCGCCCGCGAGCTTGCGGTCCTCTTGCGCCCGCGCGATCAGCGCGTTGTACACGCGCGGGACGCTGAAGTACACGCTGGGCTTGATCTGGAGGAAGTTCTCCACCAGGCGGTCGAGGTCGCGGCCGCGGGAGTCGTCGATGGCCAGCGGTGCGCGATGCCAGAGCGCCATCAGCCTCTCGAAGAGCGAGCCGAAGCAATGGTGCCAGGGCAGGTAGGAGAGGAAGACGTCGCGATCGGTGACGTCCCAGGCCTGCGCGAGAGCGGCCTGCTGCGAAAGCGCGTTGTGGTGCGTCAGCTCGACGCCCTTGGGCTTGCCGGTGGTGCCGCTGGTGTAGAGGAGCAACGCGACGTCGTCGGACCCGGCATCGACGCTGGCATGGGCGCCGGACGTCTCCAGCGCGCCGAGCGCCGCGCCGCGGCCATCGTCCGGCAGCGGCTGGCCCTCGAGGACGACGATGTGCTGCAGCTGCCGCGCCCGCGCGAGTTGGTGCTGCTGCGCGGAGGTGCCGGCGATCGCGACGCGGGCGCCGCAGTCGGCGAGGCAGAGGTGCAGCACGTCCGGGGCGTAGCCGGGGAAGATGGGGGCGACGGCTGCCCCGAGCGTCTGGACTGCGAGCTCGGAGATCAGCATCTGCGGCGAGTTGGGGGAGAGGATGGCGACGACGTCGCCGCGCTGGATGCCGAGGGCGCGGAGCCCCGCGGCGACGCTGCGTCGGCGGGCGTCGAGGGTGGACCAGGAGAGATCCTGCCACTTCCCCGAGGCGCCGCGGGAGCGGACGGCGACACGCGAGGGCTCGACGGCGGCGCGGGCGGCGATCAGCTGCGGGATGCTGTGGAAAGGAACGTCGGGGAGGGGAGGCCCGACGATTTCCTGGGCGGACATTTGCCGGCGACTGTACGCTGTTGACGGGGGACGGCAATGGTTGGACTGGCGGAGTGTCGCCGCTGGCCGGGCGCGTTGAAGCGTTCGGGGACATCGGCGACAGTTCGCGTCTACGGCGACTCTCTTGGTTCCGTCGGGGCCCAACCCGATGTCCGCCGATTCAAGTCCGGAACGCCCGGTCGGATCCCGCGACAGGCTTCCGCGGCCGGTCTCTCGCGTCCGTGGAATGTCAGACCCGGTGCCCCAGACCGGGCCACCCCTGGTGGCCAGGGCGGAATGGTGGATGCTACGCGTCGGCGTCGACCGCGCGGCTCGGGACAGGGCCGTCGCGTAACCGGCGCTGCGCCGACGAGACCGAGACAGTGAAGACATCCATGCCCGAGTTGGCGCACGCGTTCGTCCGTCCGCGAACGGCCTGAACAACGCCACGATGGCGGCCGCGACCTACTTCTTTCCAGCGGCTTGCTTCTCCCGGAACTCCTTGATCATCTGCTCCTGAGTCGACTTCGGCACGGGCTGATACTTCGCGAACTCCATCGTGAACTCGCCCTTGCCCTGCGTCGCGGACCTCAGGTCCGTCGAGTACCCGAACATCTCGGAGAGCGGCACGTGCGCGCTGGCGATCACGTACCCTTCCACCGTCTCCGTGTTCTGGATGATCCCGCGCCGCTGGTTGAGCTGGCCCACCACCGCGCCCTGGAACTCCTCCGGAGCCTGCACCTCGACGTTCATGATCGGCTCGAGGATGACCGGCTTGGCCCGCTCGTACGCCTCGCGGAAGCCCATCAGGGCGGCGGTCTTGAAGGCCTGCTCGCTGGAGTCCACCGCGTGGTGGAGTCCGTCGTTGATCACGCAGCGCACCTTCACCACCGGAAAGCCGATCAAGGAGCCCTTCTTGACGGCTTCCTTGAAGCCCTTGTCGCAGGCGGGGATGAACTCGCGGGGGATGGAGCCGCCCACCACGTCGTCGACGAACTCGTAGATCTCCACCGCGTCGTCGGGCAGCGGCTCGATGTAGCCCACCACGCGGGCGAACTGGCCGGAGCCGCCGGTCTGCTTCTTGTGGGTGTAGGAGAACTCGCCGCGCTGCTGGATGGCCTCGCGGTACGCGACCTGCGGCTGGCCCACCACCACCTCGCAGCCGTACTCGCGCTTGATGCGCTCCATGTAGATCTCGAGGTGCAGCTCGCCCATCCCCGAGGCGATGGTCTGCGCCGACTCCTCGTCGCGGTGGACGCGGAAGGTCGG
>DASQAS010000113.1:0-53488 GCA_035635635.1 Myxococcales bacterium
TGAAGATGATCGCCCTGTTGACCGGACCGGGCTCGCCCTCGCCCCACCGCCTCACCGCGGAGCAGGCCTACCTGCTCTGCAGCGTGGCCTGCGATCTGCACATCAGCAACCTGGTCGACGTGCCCAACTACGTGGTCTCGAACTTCCTGCAGCTCGACGTGTTCGAGCACGCCGATGACGATGATTGAGCGGCGCGCGCTCGGGCTCGGGTTGATCGCGCTGGCCGGGCTGCTCTTGCCCGGCCACTCGCCGTACACGCAGTGGTACGCGTACCGGGCCAAGCATCTGGTGGTCGTCACCGACGCCCGGCCCGGCGCGCTCGACCTGGCCCAGGCGGTGGCGACGGCGGTCGTGACGAAATGGCCCGAGAGCAAGGCGGTGGCGGCGCAGGCCCGATCGACCGTGGAGGCGGTGCGGCTGCTCTCGAGCGGCCAGCTCCAGGTCGCGTTGATCCCGTCCGCCGCCGCCTTCGACGCTTTGCAAGGCCAGGGCAACTTCGCGGCTGACGGCAAGCTGCAACTCCGGGCGATCGCCGCGCTGGGCGACGAGGTCCTGGTCGTCCTGGACGCGTACCCGCGCGAGCGCGCGCGGACGCTTGCCGGGGCGATCGCGGACTCCACCGCGCTCTCCTCGCGGGCGGCCGGCGGGCAGCCGCGGATCCCGTACCATCCGGGCGTCAGACCTTAGACCGGCTGCCGCAGGATCCAGGCTGCCGCGGAGATCAAGTCCGCGTCGCGCCCGCGCGCGCCGACGATCTGCAGCCCCAGCGGCAGGCCGGCGGGTCCTTCGAGGACGGGCAGCGAGAAGCAGGGCGTTCCGAGCAGCGTCCAGAGGCGGCAGAAGATCGGGTCGCCCGTCGCGTCCAGACCTTGCGGCGCTTCCCCGGGCGTTGCGGGCGTGAGGAGCGCGTCGACGCTCGTGAGCTCTTCGTCGAGCGCCCGGCGGCAGCGCTCCGCCTGATCGCGCGCGGCCCGAAGCCGCTCCGGAGTCACCTTCGCACCGTCGCTCAAGAAAGCGCGCAACTTCGCGCTCAGCCGCTCTTCGGGCTCGCCCTCGAGCACGCGCGCCGCCTCGGCGCCCATGATCGCGATCTGCGCGTCGATCAAGCCGTCGAACGCGGGACCCAGCTCGATCTCGCGCGCGCCCAACCGGGAGGCCGCGCCCTCGACGGCCTTCTGTGTTTCGGCGGTGGCGCGGGGCCAGGCCTCGGTCCGGCAGAAGCCCAGCTTCGGCTTCGCGGTCCGGATGGGTTCCTCCTCGGCGCCGGAAAGCACCGAAAGGACCAGGGGCAGGTCCTCGATCGATTGAACGAAGAAGCCGAGCGTGTCCAGTGAGGGTGCCAGCGGGTGGACGCCTTCGAGCGGCACGATGCCCCAGGTCGGCTTGAACCCGATGGTTCCGCAGAACGCTGCCGGCCGCACCACCGAGCCGGCAGTCTGCGACCCGAGCGCGACCGGAACCATTCCGTCGGCGACGGCGGCGGCGGAGCCGCTGGAGGAGCCTCCCGGAGTGCGCGACGGATCGCGCGGGTTGCGCGTCTTGCCGGGCGAGTAGACCGCGAACTCGGTGGTGACGGTCTTCCCGAGCACGACGGCCCCGGCATCGCGCAGCCGCCGCACGCACTCGGCGTCCCTCGCAGGCCGGTGGCCGCGGTGGATCGGCGTGCCGTACCCCGTGGGCAGCTCCGCCGTGTCGATCAGGTCCTTGATGCCGACCGGCAGGCCACAGAGGCGTGGCCGATCTCGCAGGGCGTCGATCCGGCGCGCTTCGGCCAGCGCGCCTTCCGCGTCGAGCACCTCCCAGGCCTGCACCTCGGGCTCCCGCGCCGCGATGCGGGCCAGGCACTGGCGCACCAGCTCTTCGGCGGACAGCTCGCGCCGCGACAGCCTTGCCACCGCCTTGGCCGCGCCGATCATGCCCCGCACCACTGGCGCGCGAGGCGCGTGTAGATCTCCGCCGCCTGCTCGATGCGCTCGATGCGGCAGTGCTCGTCGGTCTGGTGGCAGAGCGCCATCTCGCCAGGTCCCAGCACCACGGTGGGCACCGACCCGTAGGCTGGCGTGAGCACGCTGGCGTCGGTGAAGTACGGTGCCGTACCTGGCGTCTGCGGCTCGCCGGTGACGAGCGTCGCGACCTCGATCGCCTGGCGCACGAACGGATCGTCCTCGAGAGTGCGGATTCCCCCTACGTCAACGATGGAGGTCAGCTCCACCTCGGGACCGAGCAGCGCCTCGATCTGCCCGCGGAGCTGCGCGTGCTTCTGGGCCGGAACGGTCCGGATGTCGATCCCGATCACCGCTTCGTCGGGAACCGAGTTCACGTTGAGGCCGCCCTGGAACGTCCCGATGTTGAGCGTCGGCGATCCGAGGAGCGGGTCGGGCGGGACCTCGAAGCGGAACCCGCTCAGCTCCAGCACCGCGCGCGCCGCCTTGACCACCGCGTTGACCCCCATCTGCGGCATCGACCCGTGCGCTGTGACCCCGCGCGTGCGCGCACGCAGCCAGAGCGCGCCCTTGTGTCCGATCACCGGGCGGTTGCCGGTAGGCTCGCCCACGACGAGCGCGCCGGCGCGGCCCAGGGCTCCCGGGACCTTCGCGAGATGGGCGGCGCCTTCGCAGCCCGTCTCCTCTCCTGCCACCAGGACGAGCGTGAGGCCCGCCCGGCGCAAAGGCGACCCGGAAAGACGCAGCGCGGCCTCGACCATCGCCGCCACGCCGCTCTTCATGTCGCTCGAGCCGCGCCCGTAGAGCTTGCCCGAGTCCACCTCTCCGCCGAAGGGATCGCGCGACCAGCGCGCCGCCCCGAGCGGGACCGTGTCCAGGTGGCCGGCGAAGCAGATGGGCAGGCCGTCGCCGTCGCGCCGCGCCACCAGGCTGGTCCGCCCCGGCGCGAACTCGTAGCGCGAGACGCCATAGCCCGCGTCCTCCAGGAGCTTGCCCACGTGCTCGGCGCAGCGGCGCTCGGGGGTGTACGGGTTGATCGAGTCGATCCGGACCAGCTCGCGCGTCAGCTCGACGGCGGTCATGCGTTCCTCCCCGGCGGGCTCTTCGGCGCCCCCGTCGAGCCAAAGTACGCCGCGCGGACCTGCTCGTCGCGCAGGAGCTCCGCGGCGGTGCCCTGGCCCACCACACGGCCTTGCGAGAGCACGTATCCGCGGTGCGCGATGGCGAGCGTCTGGTGCACGTTCTGCTCCACCAGGAAGACGGTCACGCCCTGCTCGTTGATCCTGCGGATCACCGCGAAGTTCTCCATCACGAAGATCGGCGACAGGCCCAGGGAGGGCTCGTCGATCAAGAGCAGCTTCGGCGCGCCCATCATCCCGCGCCCGATGGAGACCATGGCCTGCTCTCCGCCGGACATGGTGCCGGCGAGCTGCGTCCGGCGTTCCGCGAGCTGGGGAAAGGCGGCGAAGACCCGCTCGAGCTGTCCCCGGACCACGCGCGGATCCTCTTCCAGGTATGCTCCCAACTTCAGGTTTTCCAGCACGGTCAGGCGCGGAAAGACCTTCCTTCCCTCCGGGATGCAGGCGATCCCTTCGGCCACGATCCGGTGCGTGGGCAGGCCGGTGAGGTCCCGGCCGCCGAAGAGGATCCGCCCTGTCCGCGGCGGCGTGAGCCCGAGGATGCTGCGGATCAGCGTCGTCTTGCCCGATCCGTTTGACCCCAAGAGACAGGTGATGGTCCCGCGCTGCACGGTGAGCGACACGTCCTGCAGGACGTCGGCGCGATCGTAGGCGGTGAAGACGTGCTCGACGCGCAGCTCTTCCATGCTTCACTCCACCCCCAGATACGCCTGGCGGACCGCCGCGTCCTGCGACACCTCCGCGTAGGTGCCCTCGGCGATCTTCCGCCCGTAGTTCAGCACCACGCAGCGGGCGGTGACGCGCTCGATCACCGACATCTCGTGCTCGATCAGGACGATGGTCAAGTCCCCCAGCTCCCGCTGGACCAGGAGGATGTCGTCCATCAGGCGCACCGTCTCGTCGTGCGTCATTCCCGCGGAGGGCTCGTCGAGCAACAGAAGCCTCGGCCGGCTGATCAGGGCGCGGCAGACCTCGACGCGGCGCCGGTCGATCATCGGGATCCGCCCCGCCGGCTCCTGCATCCGGTCGGCGAGCGGCGGGTCGAAGATGCGCAAGAGGGCGCGCGCGGCCTCGAAGCTGTCCGCGATCTGGCGGGCCAGGGCCTTGCGCCGGGCGAGATTGAACCAGAGCCCGTGCTCCAGGCGCTGGTGGTTTCCCACCATGAGATTCTCGAAGATGGAGAGCGGCAGGCAGAGCCGCGAGCGCTGGAAGGTGCGCGCGATGCCGGCGCGGTAGACGGCCTGCGGCCGCAGCCGCGTGATCGGCTCGCCGGCAAAGCGGCTTTCGCCCGCGTCGGCGGGGAAGAGGCCGGTGAGCACGTTGAAGAAGGTGGTCTTGCCCGATCCGTTGGGGCCGATCAGCCCCAGCACCGAGCCCGGCTGCACCTCGAGGTCCAGCCCGTCCAGAGCAAGCACGCCGCCGAATCTCTTGCTGAGCCCGCGGCAGGCGAGGATCGGCGCGCTCATCGCGGCGTCCCGGGGAGGCGGCGCATCGGGCGCGGGACGAGCCCGGCCGGCCGGAAGAGCAGGATCAGGACCACCATGCTGGCGAACATGAGGAAGCGGTACTCCTGGATGATCTGCAGTTTCTCCGGCAGGAGGATCACGATCGCCGCGGCCAGCGAGAGGCCCCAGGGGTTCCCCACGCCGCCCAGCAGCAGGATGGAGACGAGGATCAGCGATTCGGCGAACGAGTAGTTGTTGGGCGCGATGAACCCGATCATGAATGCCGAGAGCGCGCCGGCGACGCCGATCACGAAGTTGCCGATCACGAAGGCGGCGATCTTCCAGCGGGCGATGTCGAGGCCGAACGTCGCCGCCGCGGTCTCGTCGATCCGCACGGCATCGAGCGCAAGCCCGATCCACGAGCGCTCCAGCCGCTGCACGACCGCGAAGAAGAAGGCGAGCACAAGGAGCGCGAGCACCACGTACTTCAAATAGAAAGAGCCCTCCAGAGGGCCGGCCGCCACGGGGTCGTTGAAGCGGATCGGGCCGATCCGCAGCTCGGGCAGCTTGAGCCCCTGCGGTCCGCCGAGCGAGTCGTTCACCTCCAGGAAGGTGCGGAAGAGCAGGGCGAAGGCGATGGTGATCAGCGCCGCGTAGTGCCCGCGGGTCCGGAGGATGGGCAAGAGCAGCACGGTGCCCGCCAGGGCGGCGGTGACGCCGCCGGCCAGCAGCAAGAGGAGGTGCGGGAGCCCGGTGGCGCGGGACAGGACCGCGGCGGTGTATCCGCCGACGCCGAAGAAGCTCGCTCCCGCGAAGTTCACCACGCCCGCATACCCGAGCTGCACGTTCAGCCCGAGGCAGGCGACGATCACGATCAGCACCCGCGTGAGCAGGAGCAGGCTGAAGTCGTCCTCGGGCAACAGGAGAGCGAGCACCGCGACCGCCGCGAACGCGAGCCACTGCGCCAGCCGCTCGTCGCGCAGCGCCGCCCGCGTGAACGCGTCGAGAAGGCGCGTGCGCAGGAGTGCGAACCCGGCCAGCACCGCGAGCGCGATCAGCGCGGCGATCGCGCCCTGCGATTCGGCCCGCAGCAGCAGCCAGGCGAAGGCGGTGGCGAGGGCCGCGAGCAGCACCGCCGCCGCTCGCGACCTCATACCCGCTCGCTCGCGCGCTCGCCGATCAGGCCGGTCGGCCGGATTGCCATCAGGATAATGACCACGCCGAAGGCGAAGACGTCCTTGTAGGCGCTGGCGAACGGGAGCGCGACCGCGCCGATGGTCTGCAGCGCCGCGAACAAGAAGCCGCCCACGATCGCGCCGTACAGGTTGCCGAGCCCGCCGAGGACGGCCGCGGCGAAGCCGATCACGCCGAGGAGCAGCCCCATCCCGAAGAAGACCTCGTTGTAGTAGAGCCCGTCCATCACGCCGGCGAACGCCGCCAGCACCGATCCGAGCGCGAACGTCACCAGCACCACCTTGCGGAAGTCGATGCCCATGGTTCGGGCGGTCTCTTCGTCCTGCGCCACGGCGCGGATGGCGAGGCCGAGACGGGTGCGCGTGATCAAGAGATGCGTTGCGGCGATCAGCAGCGCGCCGGAGACCAGCAAGATCACGTTGTCGAAGCGCAGCAGGAACGTGCCAAAAGACCAGCCCGTGGCGGGCAGCAGGGCGGGAAACAGCTTGGGCTGCGATCCTCCCGGGTAGAAGAGCCGGATGCACTCGCGCAGCACGGTCCCGCCCATCAGCGTGACCAGCAGCACGTTGAGCTGCGGAGCGCTCTTGACCGGCAGGACGATGAAGCGCGCCACCAGCGCGCCCAGCGCCGCGGTGACCAGCGCGGCCGAGCCGATCACCGCCAGCAGCAGCAGCCCCGGCGAGGTCACGCCGGCCGAGGTCAGGAGCGTCCAGGCGGCGAGGCCGGCGAAGGCGCCCGCCGCCACCACGTCTCCGTGGGAGAACTGGATCACGTCGAGCACGCCGAAGAAGAGCGTGAACCCGACCGCGACCAGCGCGTACATCATCCCCAGCATCGCGCCGTTCATCGCGTACTGGGCGATCACCTCCGCCGGCATCCGCTACCTGACGTTGGTCAACTTGCGCTTCCCCGAGGCGTACTCGCTCTCCTCCCAGGTCAGCCACTTGCCGTCCTGCACCACGTACTTGGTGATGGCCGGCACGGTGTTCTGCCCGTGGTCGTCGAAGGTGATCTTGCCCACGATGGAGTCGCGGTCCTTCACGTTCGCGAGCTCGGCGATGATCTTCTTCCGGTCCGGCCCGACCTTCTCGATGGCGTCCATCAGGAGCACGGCGGCCGCGTACGCGAAGGGCCCGTACGCCTCGGGCGGATTGGAATAGCCCTGCTTGTCGTAGTCGGCGAGGAACTGCTTGCCGCCGGGCAGCTTCTCGGCCGGCGCGCCTTCCCGGAAGGCGAGCGTTCCTTCCGCGAGCGGGCCCAGCGCCTTGATGAAGTCGTCGTTCACGATCCCCGAGGTGCCGTCGAACTGCGCCTTGAAGCCCAGCTTGTCCATCTGGGCGCGGATGCGCACGCCGATGGGCGTGAGCCCGCCGAAATAGATCGCCTGCGGGTTCTGGGCCTTGATCTGCGTCAGCTCGGCGGTGAAGTCCTGCTGGTCGGCGGTGACGCCGAAGGTGGCGACGATCTGGCCCCCGCCCTGCTGGAAGAAGCGGGTGAAATACTTGTTGTGACCCTTCCCGTAATCGGTGGTGTCGTGGATCACCGCCACCTTGGTGAAGCCGTGCTGGTTGATGAAGACCGCGTTGGTCTCGTTCTGGTTGATCATCGTGCCGTTGACGCGGTGGATCTCCTTGAAGTCGTGCGCATAGGTGATGTCGGGGAGGACGGCACCCCAGACGATGGCCGGAAGGCCGAAGCGGTGGTACGTGTCGACGGTCGCCATCGCCACCACCGAGCAGTAGTGGGTCACGCCCCCCACGATGCCGCGGTCGGAGCCGGCCTTGGTGGCCATCTGCACGCCCGCGTCCGGCTTGCACTCGTCGTCGAGAACCACGAGTTCGTACTGGTACTTCGCCTTGGCGTCCGCGTTGCGCAGCCGCACCGCCAGGTCGGAGGAATTGCGGCCTCCGAGGCCGATCGCGGAGTTGCCGCCGGTGAGCGGGCCGACGAAGGCGATCCGCACGGTATCCTTGGCGGCAGCGGAGAAGGAAAGGGTCGCGATCAGCGCTGCGGCTGCGCGTCTCATGTGCACCTCCAGCGGCAGGATCGCGCGCGAAGGTAGCAGAAACAGATGAATGCCGCGATGCGGCGGGGTTCTCCTGTTGCGGGCGCGCGACGGAATCGCAACGGGAGGGGATCGACAAAGATGCAACAATCGGCGAGAACACGGTGCGTCGCTTCCCCAAAACGGAGGGTCTTGATGCGGAGCTTCCACCGAGTCCTTTGGGCAGTGGCGGTTTCCACGTTCGCTGGCGTTGCGTCCGCGCAACAGACGCCCCCGGCGCAGGCAGCCCAGGAGCCGGCTCCGGGCGAGTCTTCCGCGCTTCCGACTGGCGCGCCGCCGCCGGGCACGCAGAACCTGACGGAGGAGGTGGTCGTGACCGGGTCGCGCATCCGGCGCAAGGATCTGACCACCCCCGCGCCCGTCACCGTCGTGACACGGGAGCAGTTCGAGAGCAGCGGCCGGATGACGATCGGCGACTACCTGCAGACCATGCCCGAGCAGGGCAATGCGCCCAACTTCCAGCTCAACACGGGCGGCATCAACTACGGCGCCGACGGCGCCACCCGCATCAACCTGCGCAGCCTGGGCGTCCAGCGCACGCTGGTGTTGATCAACGGGCGCCGGGTGGTGCCCGCCGGCCTCGGCGCCTCGGCAGGGGTGGACTTGAACGTGATCCCGGTCGAGGCCATCGATCGCGTCGAGGTGCTGAAGGATGGCGCTTCCGCCGTGTACGGGTCGGACGCGATCGCGGGCGTGGTCAACATCATCACGCGCAGGTCGTACAGCGGCACCGAGCTGGGCGCGCAGTACGGCGCTTCGCAGAAGGCCGATGCGCAGACGTTCGACGCGCACGTCACCACCGGGACCAGCAGCGACGTCGGAGGAGCCATGTTCTCGGTGCGCTACTTCAAGCAGGATGATTCCTGGCTGCGCGATCGGAGCTGGTCGCAACAGGCCCTCGACTACGACTACACGGGCGCCGGCCAGGTCCCGAGCGGCAGCAGCCGCGTCCCCCAGGGCGCGCTGGTCATCCCTGAAGGCAGCCTCGGCCAGCCGAATTGCGGAACGGCTCTGTGTACGCAGATGACCAGCGAGCTGGGCTGGAAGGTCGGCCAGCGCTACATCCGCGACAGTCGTACGACTCCCATCCCAGGCCAGCTTGTCTGCGGACCGAATGGCCTGGGGCAGAACGAATGCTTCCGCAAGTTCGGCACGGCGGCTCCGGACAACAACAACACCGGGACCGACTTCTACAACTTCAACGCGGAGAACTACCTCACCATCCCCTCGACGCAGGTCCAAGGCTTCTCCTCCGGCGAAGCCCGGTTCTCGGCGGTGCGCGGCTACTACGAGCTCTCGTACACGCAGCGCCAGACGACCCAGAACGCGGCGCCCATGCCGCTCAACCCAGCCGATTACAACCTCGTGGTCTCCAAGGACAGCGTTTACAACCCGTTTGGCACCGACCTGAACTCCGTCGGCCGGCGCCTCGTCGAGTTCGGCAACCGCACTTACGCAGAGGACCTGCAGACCTTCCGCGTGGTGACCGGCATCGACGGAACCTTGCCCGAATCGACGGGGCCGCTGCGCGGCTGGTACTGGAACGCGCTCTTCAACTACGGCCGCACCTCAGGGACCTTCACCACCGGCGGATCGTTCCGCAACTCCCGCGTGTCGAGCGCGCTCGGTCCGAGCATTCCCAACTTGGGCAATCCAGCGTGCGTAGACAGCGCAGGCGCCGTCATCGCCGGTTGCACGCCGCTGAACATGCTGGGCGGGCCTGGAAGCATCGGAACCGCGCAACAGACCTATCTCGCCTTCTCCGGCACTTCGCGCGCGTACGATCAGCTCACCACCGTCGGCGCGGATTTGAGTGGCGACCTGATCCCGCTTCTGGCGGACCGGCCCATTTCGCTGGCGCTCGGCTACGAGTACCGGCACCAGCTGGGCTCGCAGATCGCGGATCCCATCGCCCAGGCCCTTGACTCCGCCGACTTCAACTTCCAGTCGACCAGCGGCGGGTTCTACTCCAACGAAGCCTATGGCGAGCTCTCCATTCCCATCCTCGCCAACATGCCCTTCGTCCAATCGCTGGAGGCGAGCGTCGCCGGCCGCTACGTCAACTACAATACCTTCGGCGACAAGTTCACCTACAAGTTTGGTGGGCGCTATACGCCGGTGCGCGACCTGACCATCCGCGGCACCTATTCGACCGCGTTCCGCGCGCCGAGCATCTCCGAGCTGTATCTGGGGAACCATGAAGTGGCCCCCTCCGCTACGGACCCCTGTGCCGATATCAGCCCCGGAGCCGCGAGTCCAACGGTGATCGCAAATTGCCAGAAGCAACACGTCACTGGCAGCGGCTCGGGTGACCCGAATACGCAAATATTGACGCGCACCGGCGGCAATCCAAATCTGCAACCAGAGACTGCAAAGACATATACCGCGGGCATCGTCGTCCAGCCCCAGGCGGTGCGGAACCTGTCGTTCGCCGTGGACTACTTCCACATCCGCATCGACGACGCGATCGGCCTCACCGGCACCGCCAACATCCTGAACGGGTGCTACGCGGGCTCGGTCGACGACTACTGCGGGGCGGTTGTCCGCGGGAACGCGGGCATCATCCAGTTCGTCAACGACTTCTACTCGAACCTCGGCACCATCAGCACCAGCGGCATCGACTTCGCCATCCGCTACGCGCTGCCCACGGAGGTCGGCCGCTTCGGCTTCGGCTTCGACGGAAGCTACCTGATCAACTACGACATCACCCTCGCTCTGAAGAGCGGCCCCGCCAAGATCCAGGCCAAGGACAGCTATGACGCGGGCAGCTTCGGGGCGATGCCGCAGTTCAAGGCCAATGCCAGCCTGGACTGGAGCATGGGCGGCTTCGTGGCCGGCCTGACCGGGCGGTACATCACCAGCTTCGACGAGTGCGCGAGCCCGTTCGATCCCACCACTGCCTTTGGCGGCATCTGCAAGGTGATCAACGTCGTTCCCGGCCAAGGGACGACCGTGACCGACAACCCGCTCCGCCGCAGGGTGGAATCGTTCTACCAACTCGACATCCACGCGGGTTACACGCTCAACAGCACGATCGGGAAGACCACCCTCTTCGCCGGCATCCTCAACGTGACGGACAAGCAGCCGCCATTCATCTACAGCTCCGCCCTGGCCAGCTCCGACCCCAGCACGTTCGACTTCGTGGGCCGCTACTTCTACGGGCGCGTCCAGCACAGGTTCTGAGCGTGATGGCGCGGCTCTCTAAACCGAGAGCCGCGCCCACCAGGCGGTCGCGAGCGGCAGCGCCACGCCGGCGATCACCAGCGCGCACCCGGCGACCTGGCCGGCGCTGAGCCGTTCTCCGAAGACGAGCCATCCGCAGACCAGCGCCACCACGGGGACCAGCAGCGCGAACCGCGTGACCAGCGCGGCCGGGTACGCCCGCAGCAGCCGGTTCCAGAGGCCGTAACCTCCGAGCGTCGCGCCGAACGCGAGGTAGGCCACGGCAAACCAGGAGCCGACGCCGAGGGCGCGCGCGCTGGAGATCAGCGACTCGCGTCCTTCGAGGATCCAGCAGAGCGCGAAGAACGGAGCGGAGGCGAGCAGCGCGGACCAGACCACGAATGCCAGCACGTTCACGGAGTAGCGGGACAATGACCGGCTGACCAGGTTTCCCACTGCCCAGCAGAAGGCAGCACAGAGCGTGAGCACCAGTCCCACGAGGGGGAACGAGCTGCCGCGGGCCAGCCCGAGGCAGATCAGCCCCGCGGCGGCCACAGCGATCCCGAGGATCTGCGGGGGCCGCGGGTGCTCCCCGAGGACCAGCGCCGCGAGCAGGACGGTGAAGGGCACCTGCGATTGCTGCACAACGGCGGCAAGGCCGGAGGGCATCCCCACCTGGATGGCCAGGAACAACAGTGCGAACTGCCCGAGGAAGCTGCAGCCGGCGAAGCCCAGGTACAGGCGGAGCGGCAGCCGCGGCCTGGGGAGGAAGAAGACGGCGGGAAGCGCGGTGAGCAGCATGCGCAGTCCGCCGAGCACGAACGGCGAGACGCCGCGCAGGCCCAGCTTGATCACCACGAAGTTCACGCCCCAGAGCAGGACGACGACCAGCGCCAGCCCGACGTCCCGCGGGTGCACGGCCTAGGGCCGGGCGATGCGCCGAAGAGCCTCGCGGATGCGCTCCGGGATCGGCGTCGGCTTGCGCGTGCCGCGGTCGACGAAGACGTGCACGAACCTGCCGTGCGCGCAGCGATCCTCTCCGCGGAAGATCCCGATCTCGTAGCTGACGCTGCTCTTTCCCAGGTTGGAGACGCGCACTCCCGCCTCGATCGTCTCGGGGAACGAGATCGACTTCTCGTAGGTGCACTGCGATTCCACGCAGACACCGATCGCCGGGCCGGCCGCGATGTCGAGGCCGCCCGCCTCGATCAGGTAGCGGTTGATCACCGTGTCGAAGTACGCGTAGTAGACGACGTTGTTGACGTGCCCGTAGGCGTCGTCGTCCGCCCAGCGGGTCTGGATCGCGATGGCGTAGGGAAACTGGTCGCGCCAGCTCATTTCCTCGGACCGCAGTCGAACGCCTTGACGGCCACGGTGATCACGTCGGGCGAGATCGAGTCGCCGTCGTAATAGAACTCGGTCGCTCCGGTGGCGGCGGCCTTTACGCGCGCATCGTCGCGGGCCTGCTTGAGCCCCTCCTCCCCCGCATGCGTGGAATACCCCAGGTACCGGCCGATCAGGGTGCAGGCGCGGACCTCGTTCTCGTCCTTGACCTCGTGCATCGCCGCCATCCGCTCCGGGGCAACCTTGGGGACGCTGCTGCAGTCGAACGGGGAGGAGATCAACGCGAGCAGCATGGACCAGCGCATTCATTGCTCTTATGCGATTCGGGCTCCTGCCGTCCAACGCGCTCCAGAGCCATCTGCCGCACCGCGTCGAGCAGCGCCCGCGAGGTCTTGCTGCGCTCAAACCGTGCTTCAATTTTCGCTGCCCGACACACCGATTCCGGACCCATCCCAGTGGCTTGACGCATGTTCAGGAGTTGGCATACACACGCTAGGATCTTGAGCCGTACCCGTTCAACCGCTCCGCTGGAACCCGCTCCCTTCATCGCGCGCGCACTCCACCGGCGATTGCCGGAGCGGATTCGCGGTGCAGGCACGCTGTATCTCTGGCTGCGGAAGGGTCGCACGGCGCTTCGCGTCGCGCGCAAGTTGACCGCTGTCGGCCGCGAGCACGAGTTCGTCGATGCCTGCGCCCGTATCCCGCTCGGGGAAGGCGAGGTCCAGCTCTGCACCGAGGACCTCTGCCAGGCGCTGACCGAGGCAGAAGTGCACGACACGCGCGCCTTGTTCGTGCCCGGCGACCGCGTCCCGCAGCTCCCGGACTTCGGCCGCATGACCACCCTGCACGCGCTGGACGTGCTGGCGCGGTCCGGATGGCTGCTCGATCAGCTTGCGGAAGGCCGCTTCACCAGCTTCTTCCACCCGATCGTGCACGCGGAGGACATTCGCCGCATCTTCGCCCACGAGGCGCTCCTGCGCGGCGTCGAGCGCGACGGGTCGATCATCGCTCCCCAGCCCATCCTCACGCTCGCGCGCGAGGCGGGGCTGCTCTCCGAGGTCGACTCGGCCGCCTGCCGCAGCGCGATCCGCGAGGCGGCGCGGCACGGCCCGGACATGTGCGTGTTCATCAACTTCTCTCCCGCCGCCGTCCGCGATCCGGAGGCGCACCTCAACTCGACCGTGCAGGCGATCGAGGAGGCGGCGCTTCCCCGGGACCGGGTGGTGTTCGAGGTCACCGAGGCGGATCGGTACGGCGACACGCCGCGGCTCCAACAAGTCCTCAACGCCTACCGGCGGGCAGGGTTCCGGGTGGCGCTCGACGACCTCGGGGCCGGCTGGTCCACGCTCAACCTGGTGCACCGGGTCCGGCCCGACTTCATCAAGCTCGACCGCGAGCTGATCCGCGGTGTCCACGACGATCCGGTGAAGGCGCTCATCGCCCGCAAGCTGCTCGAGATCGGCCACGGCATGGGCATCGGCACCATCGTGGAAGGCATCGAGGAAGAGGCCGAGCTCTCCTGGGTCCGCGAGCACGGGGCGGATTACGTGCAGGGCTTCTTGCTCGGCAAGCCGGCGCCAGTGGTCAGGAGCTGACGATGCACCCACGTCTGCGCCGTCAGCTTGCGTCGACAAAGTCCGACCTTCCGCCGGAGTTCCGTCAACTGATCGCCGCGGTGGACGCGGCGTACCGCGAGGACGATTCGGAGCGCGCCGAGCTCGAGCAGTCGGTGGCTTCGCTGACCGCGCTCCTGCACCGCGCGCAGAAGCGCGCCGGCCTCTCGGGCGAGCAGCGCAAGGAGCGGCACGCGAAGGCGCTGCGCGCCCAGAAGCGGCTGGGGCGGCTCCTGGAAAAAAGCCGCCTGGCCGTGTTCGAGCTGACGCCGGACCTGGTGGTGAAGAAGGCGAATCCGGCGGCGGCGAAGCTGATCGGCGCGAAGCCGCAGGAGCTCGCGGGGAAGAAGCTGTTCGAGACGCTGGAGCCGCTCGGGGCCACCGACCTTCCCGAGAAGTGGGCGCGCAAGCTGGCCCGGGGCGAGCCGGTGGCGCGCACGCTGGCCTGCAACGCGCGCGACGGCCGCTCCATCGCCTGCGACTGGGTCCTCTTCCCGCGCATCCGCGCCGACGGATCGGTGTTCCGGATCACGGCGGTGCTTCGCGATCAGACGGAGGTGGTCGAGAAGCACGGCGCGGTCCGCGAGCGGGAGGAGCGCCTGACCCTGGCGCTGTCCGGCACCAACGACGTGCTCTGGGATTGGGACCTGCAGGCGAACCGGCTGCATCTCTCGTCCCGCTGGCGCGATCTGCTCGCGCTCGAGACCACCCTGACGGGGTCGCCTTCCGATTGGCTCGAGCGCGTGCACCCGGAGGATGCGGCCCCGCTGCGCGCCGCGCTGACCTCGCACTTCGAGGGCCGGACCGACTCGTTCGAGCACGAGCATCGGGTCCGCCACGCCGACGGGGACTGGCGCTGGATCCTGGTGCGCGGCACGGCGCAGCGGGACGAGAAGAGCACCGCGGTCCGCGCCACCGGCCTGATGAGCGACATCTCGCGCCACCGCACGCTGGTGGAGCGGATGGCCCACGATGCCCGGCACGATGGGCTCACCGGCCTGCCCAACCGGACGCTCTTCCTCGACCTGCTCCGCCACTCGTTCTACCGCACGCGCCGCCACGAGGATTACCGCTTCGCGGTTCTCTTCATCGACATCGACCGCTTCAAGATGGTGAACGACGCCTTCGGCCACGAGGCGGGAGATCAGCTCCTGCAGCAGATCGGGCGGCGCCTCGAGTCGTGCCTGCGCGAAGGCGACACCCTGGCGCGCCACGGCGGCGACGAGTTCACCATGTGGCTCGACGACGTGCGCGGCTCGACCGACGCGGTGAGGGTGGCGGACCGCGTGCACGAGGTGATGCGCGAGGCCTTCGACCTGGGTGAAGGCCAGCACGTCACGTCGAGCGCCAGCATCGGCGTGGCGGTGGGCTCGTCCCAGTACCAGAAGGCGGAGGACGTGCTCCGCGACGCCGACGTGGCGATGTACCGCGCAAAGGCGCTGGGCAAGGCGCGCACCGCGGTCTTCCAGCGCGAGGCGGGCGAGGATAGCGCGCCGGCCCAACTGCAGCTCGAGAGCGATCTGCGCAGCGCGCTGGTGCGCAACGAGCTCCTGGTCCATTACATGCCGATCGTCGACGTGATGACCGGCAGGGTGCGCGCGGTGGAGGCGCTGGCGCGCTGGCAGCATCCCCGGCTCGGGCTGGTGCCGCCGTCGAAGTTCATCGGGCTGGCGCAGGAGACCGGGCTGATCGTCAACATCGACCGCTGGGTGCTGCAGACCGCCTCGCGACAGCTCCACGACTGGCGGCTCGAGATCGCCAGCGCCAGCCGGCTCTCCATCTCGGTGAACTTCTCCCGGAATTTACTGGAGCAGGCGGACGTGGGGGCGCAGATCGACCGGGTGCTCCGCGAGTCGCAGCTCGCCCCCGCCGACCTGAACATGGACATCAACGAGAGCGTGCTCAGTCCCGAGAACGGGTTCGACACGCTCGCCGACCTGCACCAGCGCGGGCTCAAGCTGCACATGGACGACTTCGGCACCGGCCAGGGCTGGCTGCGCCACCTGCACAAGATCGAGGTGGACACGATCAAGATCGACCGGTCTTTCCTGGCGGGCGGCGCCGATCGCGACCGCCAGGTGCTCACCCGCATCGTCCAGATCGCGCGCGACCTGGGCAAATCGGTGATCGCCGAAGGCGTGGAGACCAAGGAGCAGGCGCGGCTGGTGCGCGAGGTGGGCTGCTCGTTCGCCCAGGGGTACTTCTTCAGCCCGCCGCTCGATCCCGCAAAGACCCGGACGCTCCTGCAGGGCGGCGTGCTCGACGTCGTCTAGCGTTAGACTGCGTCCATGCGCTTCGACCTGGTGGCCTTCGACCTCTACGGAACGTTGCTCGACGTGAGCGGGCTGGCGAAGCGGCTCGAGCCGCTGGCGGGGCCGGGCGCGGCGGATCTGCTCGCTCGCTGGCGGAAGGCGCAGCTCGAGCGGACCTGGAAGGAGAAGGTCTACGAGCCGTTCGGCGTGGTCACCGAGTGGGCGCTCGAGTCGGTGGCGCCGCAGCTCGACGCGAAGACGCGCGCCCGGATGTGCGAGACCTGGCTGTCCTTGCCGCCGTTCCCGGACGCGCGCTCCACGCTGGACTCGCTGAAGAAGGCGCGCGTCCGCCGCGCGATCCTCTCCAACGGCACGCCGGCGATGATCCGCGCGGCCGTGGAGGCGGCGGATCTCGAGCTGGACGAGATCCGCAGCGTCGACGAGGTGCGCGCGTACAAGCCCGACCCCCGCGTCTACGCTCTGCTCCCGCGCGAGCGGACGCTGTTCGTCAGCGCCAACGGCTGGGACGCCGAGGGCGCCAAGCGCAACGGCCTGACGGTGGCGTGGATCGACCGCGGGACGCCGCCGCCGGGCATCGCTCCCGACTTCCACTTGCATTCGCTGACCGAGGTGGCTGCCCTGGTCTGGCGCGAGCAGGGCGTGCGGATCGTGAAGGGCACCGAGTTGGACCCGAACACGCCACAGACCGCGGGCATGTCGCGGGCGGCGGCCATCACGCACGCCCGGGTCGGCGCGGAGAAGATCTGGGCGGGCACCGTGGTGATCCACGCCAACGCGAAGACCGGTGCCCACCACCACGGCGCGCTCGAGTCGGTGATCTTCGTAGTGAAGGGCAAGGCCCGGATGCGCTGGGGCGAGAAGCTCGAGTACACGGCGGAGGCCGGCCCGGGGGACTTCATCTACGTGCCGCCCTACGTGCCGCACCAGGAGATCAACGCCAGCCGCGAAGAGCCGCTGGAGTGCGTGCTGATCCGCAGCGGGCAGGAGCCGGTGGTGGTCAACCTCGACATCGCTCCGGCCGAGCCGCCGGAAGAGGTGAAGTGGATCGACCCGATCCACTGCTCCTGAGGCTTCCCCGGGGCGAGTCACTCGTGCCGGCACGAGTTCAAGCTGAGACCCGGTCTCGTTCTGGGACACCCCGTCCGGTTTCCAACTCGCCCCGGGGCGAGTCGGAATGAATGTCCTCTGATTTCCGTCAGTTCTGCCGCGAGCCCCGGCTCGCCCCGGTCCCCACCATGGGCCCAGGGGGCCCGAAAAAAAATAATTATTTTTTTTGAGCCAAGGAGACGCCATGGGGTTCTCAGGCGCGCCTTGCCGAGGGTCCTCAGGCGGCCCTTCCGAAGAGTCCCAGCCGGGCGCCGATGCCGGTGTAGACTCCGCCGCCATGCAGGGCGTCCTGGCTGCCGTCCTCACTCCCTACGATCGGGATCTGAACCCCGACGGGCCTCGCTTCGCGCGGTTCTGCAAGCAGCTGCTCGAAGAAGGCTGCGCCGCGCTCGCTATCTTCGGCACCACCGGCGAGGCGAACTCCCTCTCGCTGGAAGAGCGCGAGCGGCTCCTCGATGCGCTGCTCGAGGCCGGCATTCCGCCGCAGAGGCTGATGCCGGGGACCGGCTGCACGGCGCTAGCGGACACGGCGCGTCTCTCGCGCAAGGCTGCGCGAGCCGGCTGCGCGGGCGTCCTGATGCTGCCGCCGTTCTATTACAAGAACCTGACCGAGGAAGGCCTCTACCGGAGCTTCGCGGCCGCGATCGACCGCACCGGCGAGTCGGGGCTGCGCGTGTACCTGTACCACATCCCCCAGGTCTCCCAGATTCCCATCCCGCTCCGCGTGATCGAGCGGCTGCTCGAGGTTTACCCGCGCGTGGTGGTGGGCATCAAGGACAGCTCGGGAGACTTCGAGAACACCCGCGCGATGCTGCGCGCTTTCCCCGGCTTCGAGGTGTTCGTCGGCACCGAGAAGCTCCTGCTTGCCAGCCTGCGCGAAGGCGGCGCGGGCTGCATCACTGCCACGGCCAACGTGAACGCTCCGGCCATCGCGCGCGCATTCCGCGAGCGCAGCGAAGAGCGGCAGCGCGAGATCGACTCCGTGCGCGCTCTCTTCGAATCGCTTCCGCTGATCGCGGCGCTGAAGGAAGCGCTGGCGCTGCGCACCGGTGACGCCTCTTGGCGCGCCGTGCGGCCTCCGCTGGTCGAGCTCTCGCCCGAGCAGCGCGAGAAGGTCAAGGCAGCCGCAGGTCCTTGAGCTGGTCGCGCAGCGCCGACTTGAGGAACTTGCCCGTCGCCGTTCGCGGGATCTGCTGCAGGTAGATGAACTTGTCCGGCAGCCAGTACTTCGCGAAGCGGGGCTCGAGCCAGCCCCGCAGCTCCGCGTCGCCCGCCTTCGCGCCGTCTTTCAAGACCACGCAGGCCACCGGCCGCTCATCCCACCTGGCGCTCGGGACCGCCACCACCGCGGCTTCCTTCACCGCCGGGTGGCCCATCAGCGCGTTCTCGAGGTCGACGGAGCTGATCCACTCGCCGCCGCTCTTGATCAGGTCCTTCGTTCGGTCCGTGATTCTCACGTGGCCGTCCGGATCGATGGTGACGATGTCCCCGGTGCGAAACCAGCCGTCCATGGTGAACTTGTCGGCCTCCGCGGGGTTCTGGAAGTAGCTGCGCGCGATGCACGGTCCGCGCACGTGCAGCTCGCCCATCGTCTTTCCGTCCCACGAGACTTCGCCCTGATCTCCGATCGCGCGGATGTCGACCAGCGGCACCGCCGTCCCCTGTGTGGCCCGCAGGCGGAACCGGTCCGCGTCGGGCAGCTTCGCCTCGCGCGGCCCGGTGCGGCTGATGGTGCCGATCGGAGACATCTCGGTCATTCCCCAGGCGTGGATGATGCGCAGCCCATGGCGCTTCTCGAAGGCCTCGATCATCGCCGGCGGCGCCGCCGACCCGCCCACGATCATCGTGTGCAGCGCCTTCAGATCATACTTGCCGGGGTTGGCGTCGAGCTGCTCGAGAACGCCGAGCCAGACGGTAGGGACGCCCGCGGTGAACGTCACCTGCTCGTCCGAGAGCAGCTCGAGGACGCTCTTCGCGTCGAGGTGCGGGCCGGGGAACACCTGCTTCGCGCCGGTCATGGTGGCCGAGAACGGCAGCCCCCAGGCATTGACGTGAAACATGGGGACCACGGGCAGCACCACGTCGAACTTCGACAACCCCATCGAATCCGGCAGTGACGAGGTCAGCGCGTGGAGCACCAGCGCGCGGTGGCTGTAGAGGACGCCCTTCGGCTTTCCAGTGGTCCCGGAGGTGTAGCAGATGCCGGCAGCGTCGTTCTCCTCGATCCGCGGCGGCGAGAACTCGGGCAGCTCGGCCTCGATCAGCTGCTCGTAGTCGACGGCGCCGGCAGGGGCGGGCTCGCCATGACCCCAGACGATCACGTGCCGCGGCTTGACCTCCGGCCGGAGGCGCTCCCAGAGCGGCCAGAGGCAGTCGTCGACCAGGACCACCGCGTCGTCGGCGTGATTGACGATGTACGCGAGGTCCTGGACCGAGAGGCGGGGGTTGAGCGTGTGCAGCACCGCGCCGCCGAGCGGGATCCCAAAGTACGCTTCCAGGTGCCGGCCGTGGTTCCAGGCGAGCGTGGCCACCCGGTCGCCCGGCTTCACGCCCAGGCGGCGAAGGGCGTTGGCGAGCTTCTGCGCGCGGCGGTGGAAATCGCCGTAGGTGCTCCGCTGGATCGATCGGTCCGGCCTGCGCCAGACGATCTCGGTCTCGCCGAAGTACTTGCGCGCCCGATCGAAGAAGTGCAGGAGCGTGAGTGGGACCTGCATCATCAGTCCGTCCATCGCGGCGCCTCCAGGCCCGGCCGCCAAACGCGGCTCGCCCCGAATCTACACCCTGGAAATGCGCGCTTGAAATGGAGCCCGTCTTGCGGCGTAAGATGCGCGCCCTTTTCCGGAGGCCGTCATGCAACTTGCGCTCGCCGCCCTGGCCGCCGCCCTCTCGGCGGCGGCCGCTCCCCCGCTCACCGTGGACGAGATCGTCGCGCGCCAAGTCGAGGCTCGCGGAGGAGCCGCGAAGCTGGCCGCCCTGCACAACCTCGAGGTCGCCGGCAAGGCGGTCTTCGGCGGCGACGACTTCGCCATCACCGCGCAGTTCGCGCAGGTCCGCAAGCAGCCCTCCTCGATCCGCACCGAGATCACGCTGCAGGGCCTGACCGCGATCGACGCGTACGACGGCAAGGAGAGCTGGAGCGTCGACCCCTTCCAGGGCCGCAAGGACCCCTTCCGCACCACCGCCGACGAGGCCCGCGGCCTGGCCCAGGATGCCGACATCGAGGGGCCGCTGGTCCGCTGGCGGGAGAAGGGGCACCAGATCCGCTACCTCGGGACCGAGGATGTCGACGGTACGCCGGCGCTCAAGCTGCGGGTGGCGCTGAAGGACGGCGACGTCCAGTACGTCTACCTCGACCCCGACTACTTCCTCGAGATCCGCCGGGTGAGCGAACGGAAGATCCGCGGCTCCGAGCGCGTCACCGAGACCGACTTCGGCGCCTACGCGCAGATCGACGGCGTGTTCATTCCAACCTCGATGGAATCGGGAAGGAAGGGCGGCCCGAAGACGCAGCGGATCACCCTCGAGAGCATCCGGGCCAACGTCCCTCTCGATGACGGCATCTTCCGCTTCCCCGAAGGCCCGGGAAAGCGCGCGATCGTGCCGCCCGAGCGCCCGACCCCGCTCTCCGCGCCGGCGCCGGCGCCCAAGGGTCCGGCGAAGGCGCCTGCGATCGAGGCCGGCGTGATCTCCGGGCTGAACGCGCGCAACATCGGCTCGGCCACGATGAGCGGCCGCATCGCCGCCATCGCGGGCCGCAAGATCGAGGGGAAGACGCTTCTCTACGTCGGGTCAGCGAGCGGGGGCGTCTGGAAGAGCCAGGACGGCGGCACCACCTTCAAGCCGGTCTTCGACAAACAGCCGGTGCAGTCGATCGGCGCCGTCGCGATCGACCCGAAGAATCCGCAGACGGTCTGGGTGGGCACGGGCGAGTCGTGGACCCGCAACTCGGTCTCCATCGGCGAGGGGATCTACAAGTCGGTCGACGGCGGCGAGAGCTGGACCAACCTGGGGCTGCAGAAGACCGAGCGGATCGTGCGAATCGTCATCGATCCGCGGAACGCGGACGTCGTGTACGCGTGCGCGCCGGGAAAGCTGTGGAGCGACAGCCCCGACCGGGGTCTCTACAAGACCACCGACGGCGGCAAGAGCTGGGACCTGATCCTCACCGGCCCGAACCTCTCCACCGGCTGCAGCACCGTCGCGATGGATCCGAAGAATCCCGACGTGCTCTTCGCCGGCCTCTGGGACTTCCGCCGCAAGAGCTGGACCTTCCGGTCGGGAGGGGACGGCCCGGATGCGCCCAGCGCCAGCGCCCTCTACAAGTCTACCGACGGAGGCAAGAGCTGGACCGAGCTCAAGAACCTGGGGCCCAAGCCCTGGGGCCGCGTCGAGGTGGCGATCGCGCCTTCCAACTCCAGCGTGGTGTACGCCCTGGTGGAGTCGACCGCCTCGGCGCTCTGGCGGTCCTCGGACGGCGGCAACACCTGGGAGAAGCGCGACAACAGCCAGGCGATGGTCTGGCGGCCGTTCTACTTCGCCCGGCTGATCGTGGACCCGGTCAATCCCGAGCGCGTCTTCAAGCCCGACTTCGACCTGGTCGCGAGCGACGACGGCGGCCGCAGCTTCGCGCGGCTCGCCGGCTTCAATGCGCACGGCGACTGGCATGACCTCTTCATCGACCCGGAGAATCCCGCCCACATCATGGGCGGCAACGACGGTGGCCTCTACATCTCGTTCGACGGAGGGAACCGCTGGTGGAAGAACAACAACCTGCCCGTCTCGCAATTCTACCACGTGGCGATCGACGACCGGGACCCGTACCGGGTGTACGGCGGCCTCCAGGACAACTCCAGCTTCGTGGCGCCCAGCTCGTACGGCGGCGGGGTCACCAACGCGCAGTGGGAGAACCTCTACACCGGCGACGGATTCTGGACGGTGCCCGATCCCACCGATCCGGAGTCGGTCTACGCCGAGTTCCAGGGCGGCAACATCGCCCGCGTCGACCGCAGGACGCAGCTCGCGCGCGACATCCAGCCGAAGGCCGACTACAAGGAGCGGCTCCGCTTCAACTGGAATACGCCCATCTACGCGAGCCCCACGCAGAAGGGGACGATCTACATCGGCGCGCAGTTCCTCTTCCGCTCGCGCGACCGGGGCGACACCTGGGAGCGCATCTCGAAGGACCTGACCACCAACGATCCGGAGAAGCAGAAGCAGGAGCAGTCGGGCGGGGTGACGGTGGACAACTCCTCGGCCGAGGAGCACACCACCATCTACTCGATCAGCGAGTCGCCCTTCGACCACAAGGTCATCTGGGTCGGCACGGACGACGGCAACCTCCAGCTCACGCGCGACAGCGGGAAGAGCTGGACCAACGTCGTCCGCAATGTGAAGGGACTTCCGCCGACGTCGTGGGTGAGCTGGGTGGAGGCCAGCCGGCACGACGCGGCCACCGCGTACGCGGCGTTCGACCGCCATACGTTCGGGGACATGTCGCCCTGGGTGTACCGGACGACGGACTACGGCAAGACCTGGACGCGCATCGCCGGTCCGGAGCAGGGCGTGCGCGGATACGCGCACGTGATCCGCGAGGACACCGTCCGCAAGGACCTGCTCTTCGTCGGCACCGAGCTGGGGCTGTTCATCTCGGTGGACGGTGGCCGGAGCTGGGCGGAGTTCAAGGGCAGCGACTTCCCGGCGGTGGCGGTGCGGGAACTGGTGGTCCATCCCCGGGACGGCGACCTGGTGATCGCCACGCACGGGCGCGGGATCTGGATCATCGACGACCTGACGCCGCTGCGCGCGCTCTCGCAACAGGTCCTGGCGCAAGAGGCGGCTTTCCTGCCCTGGCGGCCGACGCAGCAGCGCATCATCGGCCAGGGAGGTTGGCCGGAGGGCGACGCGACGTTCAACGGACCCAATGCGCCTGCCGGGGCCGTGATCACCTACTACCAGCTCAGCCGGCACCTTTTCGGGCCGATCAAGCTGGAGATCCTCGATGCGCAGGGAAACCTGGTCGACGCCATCCCCGCTTCCAAACGGCGTGGGATCAACCGGGTCTCCTGGACGATGCAGGTCAAGCCGCCGCGCGTGCCCCGGGCGGCGACCATCGCCTTCGCCGGCTCGCAGGGACCGCGGGTGGTGCCCGGAGTCTACACCGTGCGGCTCACCAAGGGCGCAAAGGTGTACGAGACCAAGCTGGAGATCGGCCTCGACCGGCGCGCGACCTGGACGGTGGCGGAACGCCGCGAGCACTTCGACGCGGCGATGAAGGCGCACGCGCTGTTCGGGGAGATGAGCGACCTGGTGGACCGGCTCGACAGCGCGGCCGTCGCGCTCGCGCAGCGGAGCAAGTCGCAGCCGCAGGACGCGAGGGTGGGCCCGCTGCTCGGAAAGCTCGAGGCGGCGAAGAAGAAGATCGTCGCGACCAAGGAAGGCGGAGCGATCACCGGCGAGGAGCGGATTCGCGAGCACACCGATCACCTGTACTCGGCGCTGCTCTCCTGGGAAGGGAAGCCCGCGAAGTACCTGCTGGCGCGGACCGATGCGCTGCGCAGGGAGCTGGAGGACGTGAAGGCGGAGGTCGACGCGCTACAGCCGCAGATCCAGGCGCTGGGATTGCGGCTGGAGCCGGTGCCGTCGTCGGTGCCGCAGATGGCGTCGGCGTGCATCCACTCCGATTGGGACGAGTGCGGGAGGGCCGGCCAGGTAGAAGTGCGCTGAGCTTTGGGATCGGGACTCGCCGCTTTCGCGGCTCGTGGGTCGGGTTCACGTTCCGGGCTTGGGGTTTGGGTTGGCGGGTTCGGAGCTAGGGTTTGGGGGGGCAAACCGCGCGTTCGAACCTCCTCCTTCTCACCAAGCCCCAAGCCCTGAACGTGATCCCTGGACCTGGAACCCGAACCTGGACCAACGAAGCGCCGGAAGGCGCAAGACCTGATCCCCAGGCCCAACGCCCCGCCGATGTCTCTCCCAGAAGTCGAATCCGAGGGGCACGAAGCCTTGCGGCTCCGTGCCCCTCGAGTGTGCCCAGCGACCCAAAGGCCCGCCCAGAGCAGCTTCCCCTCCGGAGGTTCCAGCCTCGCCTGCCGTCGCGCGCTGCGGGTTGACCCCGAAACGCGCTGCCTCCCGTGGAGTTCGGTGCCCCCTGGAGTCTTGTCTGCGGACGAATTGCGGGGTTGTTGGGTTCCCCGCTCCCGCCGCGGCCTCGGATTTTCACCCGGGCCCTCGCGGTCTCTCTTCGTCCGCCGTCCACCCCACCTTTCGATGAGGTTTCATCCTCCTTCGAGCTTGCCGTCTCCTTCAGAGTCCTGCGGCCTGCGTGCTGCCCTTCGCGCTCCAATCGAACCTCGCGACCCGATCGGACAGCCGAAGAGCGCCTCCCCTGGGGTCCTCTTCCCTCATCGCGACGTCAGCAGGCGGCGTCCACCACTCCGCAGGGAATCCCAACCCAGCGGTCACGTTCCGTCCTCGACGTTTCTCACGTCCTCGACGGTTTTCTCCGCCACCTGCCTTTGCGGGCTTGTTTCATCCCGCTGCCACGTCCAGGGTTTGCCCTTCAGGGGTTTGTCCCTCGCCGCGGAGCCGTACCGGGTTTCCCCGGCCGATTCATGCCCTCCTGGCGTTGAACGCGGACACCTGTGACCAGCGACCGCGCCCTCGCCTCCAGGGCTTTGCTCCCCGCCGCGAGTGCGGTGTCGGTCGAGACGGGTTGGGCCTCGACCGATCCGCGCCCCTCGTGGGCTTCAGCTCCTCCGGGTTCTCTCCCCGCGCAACGTGGGAATGCCTTTCACATCCCCTCCGCCCTCGACCTTCACTCCGCCAGAAACCCCGGCGGTTGGCCATCGGCGTCTTGCCGCTGCACGGATTGGCTTGCCTGGAATCAGGCTGCCGACCCGCTCGAGCTTTCTGGCCTGAACCCCCGTCCCTCCTTTCGAAAAGTCGGGTTCGAGGCCCTGTTTCAGGCGGCCCACCGAGCCGCCGGACACGCAGCGACATAGAGCACGCGACGTGCCAGCAGCGTAACGCTGTAAACACTTGAAATCGCTATGGTACTCTATAGCCGCGTCGCGCACGATCTGGACACGGTCCTGTGACGGGTCTGGGGATTGCTGGTGGAACTCTGTGGTTGCGCTGTGAACAAAGGAGTCCGGGTGTGTCCGGCGGAACTTGTGGATTGTGCAGAATCTGGTCGTTCGACCAAAATCTGTACGCATCGTACAGATACGCATGAGACCTGCGGCCGATCGCAAGCCCTAGACTTCGATCGGAAATGCCGCGCGCAAATCTTCCGGGATCCGCACCGGCCGCGCCCTCGCAAGGTCGACGTACACCCAGTCCGTCTCGGCCCGGCAGAGCAGCTCCTTGGCGCGGAAGACCTCGGTCTTGCGCGCGCTGTTCGCGACCTTCATCGAGGCGACGCGGGTCTCGATTCGCAGGCGGTCCCCCAGCACCGCCGGCCGCAGGTACTCGATCTCGTGTTTGCGGACGACCCAGGCCTGCCCGCGCTCCAAGTACGCGGTCTCGGGAAAGCCGAGCGCGGTGGAATGCGCCAGGGCCGCCTCCTGCACCCAGCGCAAGTAGACCAGGTTGGACGCATGCCCGAGGTTGTCGATGTCCGCCTCGACGACCTCGACCTCGTGGATGAACGGCATGAACTTCGTCCCCGGTCCGGCGCGCGGACCGCCGCGACGCCGCGGGACAGCCGGCGCGACCCCGCGCCGTGCGAGTCTACGCTGCCTTCTGGTGCGCGGCGTTCCACTTCGCGCGCGCTTCGCGCTGCTGCTTGACGGTCAGCTCGGATCGGTGCTTGTCGCAGATGTAACCGAACCGAGGCCCGCGCGAGGTGTTCTTGCAGCCCTCCACGCGGCAGCGCATGTCGAGCCGGCGGCCGCCGCTGCTGGCGCGCGCGAGCCGCGCCGCTGCCTGGTTCGCCTTCGCCCGCTCCGCGAGGATGCGTTTCTGCTCCTTGACGGGTAGGCTCTTCGCGTGATCGCGGCAGAACCAGCGGTTGCGCGGGCCGGCGCCGGGATTCTTGCAACCAGGAGCCGGGCAGAGGCGGAGGGGGACGGCGCCCAGGCGGCTGCCGCGTCCTGCGGCGGATCGCGCGAACATCTGTTCGGCGCGCAAGGCGATCGCTGCGGCGAACTGCTCGATCAGTCGGTCCAGCAATCCGTGGATGGGTTTGGCCATTCCTCTTCCGGAGATTGGGGTGGGGCTAGATTTCTGGCTGGTGGGGCTCATTCTCTAACCGATTCGACAATGAATTGCTAGAACCTAGGTCTTACCGATCCGGGAAAACGTCATGGACTTCGTCAAACTTCACCGTTCGCACGTCGAGGAGCTGTCGCAGGGAGTCGCTGCCGCCCTGGAAGAAAATGGGTTCTCAGCGCTGGTTTTGCATTCCGGTACGCCGGTGAAACGCACCGGGGCCGACGATCAATTCTGGCCTCTGCGACCGACGCCTCACTTCCAACACTGGCTGCCCTTGGCCGAGCCGGGCTGCCTGCTCATCGTCTCTCCTGGCCGCAGACCCGTTCTCGTGCGGCAACGGGTCCAGAGTTTCTGGGAGGGCCCACCGGCCACGGACGTCGATCATTTTTGGGGCTCCTTCGACGTGGTCGAGGCCATTCCCCCCCTTCCCGCCCGGGCGGCCTTCGTCGGAGACGATGCCGCCGCGGCCGAATCCTTGAAGATGACTGACGTCAATCCGCCAGTCCTGTTGCAGGCGCTCGACTCCCTGCGCGTCCGCAAGACTCCCTACGAGGTGGAATGCCTGGCGGAGGCGAATCGCCGGGCCGCACAGGGCCACGAGCAGCTCCGGCGCCTGTTCCACGGCGCGGACCGCAGCGAGCTGGAGCTCCACCTCGCGTTTCTGGGCGCCACCCGCCAGGACGACGCCGAGACACCCTACAAGAACATCGTCGCGCTGGGGAAGCACGCGGCGACGCTCCACCACGTCAGCTACGAGAAGCGCGCCCAGCCGGCGCAGTCGCTGCTGGTCGACGCGGGTGCGACTTTCGCGGGCTACTGCTCGGACATCACCCGGACCTGGGTGAAGGGCGGGGGAGCGGCCGGCGCCGCGTTCGCGCAGCTCGTCGCCGGCATGGAGGCGATGCAGCAGCGGCTCTGCTCCCGGGTTCGCGTCGGGCTTCCCTACGAGGAGCTGCACGACGACTCGCACCGGCAGGTCGCGCAAATCTTGCGCGAGGTGGGCATCTCCCGGTTGCCGCCCGACGAGCTGGTCTCGCGCGGGGTGACGCGGGCGTTCTACCCGCACGGGCTCGGGCACTCGCTGGGCCTGCAGTGCCACGACGTCGGCTGCGCCCTGCGGCCGCCGCGGCAGGACAATCCGTTCCTGCGCAACACGACCGACATCGCGCCGCGCCAGGTCTTCACCATCGAGCCCGGCCTCTACTTCATCGAGGCGCTGCTGGCTCCGCTGCGGAAGTCGCCCGACATCGACTGGAAGCTGGTCGACGCGCTGGCGCCGTTCGGCGGGATCCGCATCGAGGACGACGTGGTGGTGCAGGAGAAGGGGATCCGGAACCTGACCCGCGAAGTGCTGCCGCAGGGCGGCGGCGCTGCCTGAGCGGAGGTCAGGCCGGGGCCGCTTCCTCCCTCGCCGCCACGAACGGAACCGGCTTGTAGAGCGCGGCAATCACCGCGAAGAGGATCGCGCCCGCCGTCATGAACGCGGCCCAGAAGAGGAAGTAGTTCGTCCGCGAGGCGAAGTCCACGTTGCGCGTCACCAGGGCGGTCACTTTCGACCCCGCGCCGATGCTGAGCGTGTAGAGGCTCATGATCACGCCCTTCATCCGCTTCGGCGCCTGCGTATAGGCGAACTCCAGCGAGGTGACGCTCACCAGCGTCTCCGCGATGGCGATGATCACGTACTGGATCGACTGCCAGGCGATGTGCGGCTTCTGTCCCGCCTCGATCCAGGACTGGATCATCGCCGCGGAGAGGAAGGCGGGCGGGGCGATGAACATGCCGGCTGTCATGCGCCGCAGCAGGGTGGGGCGCAGCCTGGCTCGCTCCAGCAGCGGGTACACGACGTACGCGAAGAGCGGCACCATGATCAAGATCAGGATGGCGTTCAGCGCCTCCATCTGCGCCGACTCCATGTGCCAGCCGAAGACGTCCCGGTTCATCTGCTCGGCCTGGTTGAACCAGCTGCTCCCGTACTGGAAGTAGAGGGACCAGAAGATCACGGTCGGCGCGAACACCAGGGCGATGCGGAAGACCGACCGCATGCCGGTCACCTCCTGGTCGCCGTGCCTCTGCCGCGCGGCCTCGTCCCCGTAGCGCAGGCGGGCCCAGAAGACGCGCAGGAAGGAGTTGGGGTTGCGCCCTGCGGGCGGGACCTTCAGGTAGAGTCGGCTGCCCGCCAGATAGATGATCAGCGCCAGGGCCATCAGGATGCCGGGCACTCCGAAGGCCCACGCCACCGCGGAGTGCTCGCAGAGCTTGACGGCCCCGAAGGCGCAGCCCGCGAGCAGCCAGGGGGTGGCGATCTGCGAGGTGGCAGACCCGACGTTGATCGCGACGTAGAAGAGCGAATAGACGCGGTCGAGCAGGCCGCCCTGGTCCTGCCGGAACTGATCGCCGACGAAGGCGGACAGGTTCGGCTTGATGCCGGCCTGGCCCACCACGATCAGCGTCATGCCCAGGAAGAGCAGGGTGGTGCGCGCGGCCGGCGCGATGTCCATGGCGGCCAGGGTGGCGTGCCCGGCGACGTACCCGTAGGAGAGCCAGAGGATCGTGCGATAGCGGCCGAAGAAGCGGTCCGACAGCCACGCTCCCAGGACCGTCATCGCGAACGCCGCGGCGACGAAGTCGTGGTAGACGCCCTCGGCGCGGTTGCGCTGCCAGCCGAGATACTGCTGCATGTACGGGACGAGGATGGTGGTCATCCCGTAGAAGCTGAACCGCTCGCAGGCCTCGTTGCCGAGGATGTACTTGACCGCCGGCGGGAATCGCTGGCGCGTCACCTCACCAGCCACACTGCTTCCCCTGGTTCTGCTGCCTGAGCCACTTCTCCAGCGGCTGGAAGTACTCGAGCAGCGCGCTCCCATCCATCTGCCGCTGCCCCGTCATCGCCTCGAGCGCGTCGGGCCACGGCTTGCTCGCGCCCATCGCCAGCATCTTCTGCAGACGCGCGCCCGCCTCCCTGCTGCCGTAGAAGGAGCACTCGTGCAGCGGCCCCTTGTGCCCGGCCGCCTGACACATCGAGCGGTAGAACTGGAACTGGAGGATCCGGGCGAGGAAGTAGCGGGTGTAGGGCACGTTCGCGGGCACGTGGTACTTCGCGGCGGGATCGAAGTCCTGCTCGGTGCGCGCCACCGGGGGCGCGACGCCCTGGTACTTCGTGCGCAGCGCCCACCAGGCCTTGTTGGAGTCGGCCGGCGCGGTCTTGCCGCTGAAGACGTCCCAGCGCCACTGGTCGATCAGCTTTCCGAAGGGCAGGAACGCAACCTTGTCCAGCGCGTTCTTCATCTGGACGTTGATCACCGCCTTCTCGTCGCTCTGGACGGAAGGCACCAGGCCAAGCTGCTTGAGATACCCGGGCGTCATCGAGAGCACGAGCGCGTCGCCGATCGCCTCGTGGAAGCCGTCGTTGGCGCCGTTGTGATAGAGCACCGGCAGCTTGTAGTACGCGTGCATGTAGTAGTTGTGGCCGAGCTCGTGGTGCACCGTCGTCAGGTTCTCCTCGGTCGCCGGGTCGTGGATGCACATCTTGATCCGCAGGTCGTCCGAGTAGGTGACGTCCCAGGCGCTGGCGTGGCAGACCACGTCGCGGTCGCGCGGCTTCACCAGCAACGAGCGCTCCCAGAACGTCTTCGGCAGCGGGTCGAGGCCCAGGGAGGTGAAGAAGGCCTCCCCCGTCTTCACCGTGTGCGCCGCGTCCCATTTCTGAGCGGCCATCGCGCCGTCCACGTCGAGGTTCGCCACGCCCTTGTACGGCTCGACCAGCGGATAGACGTTGTTCCACTCCTGCGCCCACATGTTGCCGAGCAGGTGCGCCGGGATCGGCTTTCCGTCGGGCACCTTGTCCTTGCCGTAGGTCTTCTGGAGCTGGGCGCGGACGTAGCAGTGGAGGTCGTCGTAGAGCGGCTTCACTTGCTGCCAGAGCCGATCGGTGTCCTGCTCGAACTGCTGCGGCGGCATGTCGTAGCCGGCCCGCCACATGTCTCCCATGTTGGCGAATCCGGCGCCGCGCGCGCCCTCGTTCTGGAGCTGCACGAAGCGCTCGTAGCGTTCCCGCTGCGGGCGCGCGGTGTCATGCCAGGACTTCCAGGCGTCGAGCAGCTCGTCGTAGTTGCGGCTGTGGTCCATGATCTTCGAGAGCTCCTCGAGGTCGCGCCCCTTCGCGTCCTTGGCCGCGCCGTAGTAGCCCTCGAGCCGCGCGCCCAACGAGGTCATCTCCAGCCGCTTGGCCGGGTCGTCGATCACCGCGCTGCTGATGCGCAGCAAATACAGCATGCGCGAGGTGTCGGGATCGACCTGCGCGTCCTTGAAGCGCGTCGCCGTCTTGACGGCTTCGCTGGAGTACGCCAGCACCCGCTCGTTGGCGCCGGCCGCGTTCCGCTCGGTATCGCCGGTGATGTAGGTGCTCTTGATCCAGTCTGCGGTGGCCGACTCGACGAACAGGCGCTTGAGGTCCTCGTTCACCTTGGCGACGAACTGCCTGGCGTCAGGGGCGGAGGCCTGCTGCACCTGGGCGCTGCTGGTGGGAGGCGGCGTCTGCTGGGTCGCCGCCGGCGCGCAAGCGACGAGCGCGGCGGCGGCCGCGAACAGGGAATTCTTCATGGCCGGCGCAACCTACTTGAACAGCGTGCCGAAGCGCCAGCGCTCCCGGGCGCCGCGCCAGAGCTGTTGGACGCCGCGGGCCGCCACGGTCAACGTGCTGGCAGAAGCCGCGCCGTCCGCCGGCCGGAAGTACACATCGCTCGGGCCGTTGCCGGGCACCGCGACGAAGAACGGCAGGAAGTCGGCTCCGACCGCCGCGACCGCCTGGTAGTCGCCGAGGAAGTAGGCCGGACCGTCCACTCCCGCTGCCCCGCGGATGTTGAAGGGAGCGCCGATCAGCGTCTCCGAGAATGTCGCGCCGCTGTCGCTGGAGATGGCCAGCCAGTGCGTGACCAGCGTGCGGCTCGAGTCGGACGGGACGTCGCTCCGCAGGTCGTAGTAGCTCACCGCCAGCTTGCCCCCGGCTGCCGCGAGGGACGGCGTGAACGCGGGGAAGGTGGGCGCGCCGTTGACCTGGACCGGCGTCGACCAGGTGAGCCCGCCGTCCGTGCTCCACGAGAGGGCGATCCCGTCGCGCGCCCCGGAGAACCGCGCGTCCTCCCAGGCGACGTAGAGGGTCCCGTTCGATCGATCCACCGCGATGCTCGGGACCACGCTCCCGGTCCGGATGCCCCGCCCGGTCTTCCGGTCACCCACGCCGAAAAAGCCCGCCTCCGCGATCGCGATCGGCGTGGACCAGGTCACGCCGCGATCCGGTGACCGCAATACGGAGACCACGGCCCGCGGATTCGCCGAGCTGTTCTGCGTGAGCACCATCAGGAGGTTGACCAGCGTGCCGTCGGGCAGCACCACGATCTGATTCGAGATGGTCTGCGCGTCGGGGCCTGGATCGTAGATCGCCCGGGCGGTCTCCCAGCTCACTCCGCCGTCGGTGGTGCGCGCGAACCAGGCGGGGCCGGTGTTCTGATGGTTGGTCGGGTTGGTGAAGCCGGTCAGCCGATCCCAGACCGCGTAGACGAAGTGCGCATCGAGCGGGTCCGCCGTCAGCGTCTCCTTGTCCATCGCCAGGTCGGGATCGGTATCCCGCTGCAGCGTGATCGGCGCGTCCCAGGTGAGGCCGCCGTCGGGAGAGCGGCTGACCAGCATCGCCCGGTTCGGAGCGAACGAGTCGAACGCAAAGGCGATCTGCCAGACGGTTCCGTCGGGAGCGATGTCGACCCACGGATCCGTCGCGCGCTGGTACGGGCCGTCGCTGCAGCGGGTCAGCTTCGCGAAGCTCGTCTTCCATGTGTGTCCGCCGTCGAAGGTCGCCGCCGCGACCAGCCCGTTCGCTCCGCCGTTCGACCACCGGTCCTGCTGCCAGATCCCGACCAGGTGCCTCGCGTCGCGCGGATCCACCGCCACACGAGGCTCGACCTCCGCATCGACCGACAGCGCCCCGCTGGCCTGTCCGGAGGGCCCGCCACAAGTGCTGCTCGCCCATGGCGCCTTGCCCGAGACGGCCACGAGGCCTGGAAACGACGGAAACGACGGCGTGGGCAGGTCCGTGGGCCCGCCGCCGTTGCAAGCCGTGCAGAACAGCAAGACTGCCGCCGCGCGGCGCATCCCGCGAGCGTAGCACGGTGATAGAAGACCGCCCATGACCCCCGATGACAGCGTGGTCACCGACTTCCGCGACCGCATGACCTACGCCGGATATCTCCAGCTGGACAAGCTGCTTGCGGCGCAGAAGCTCCTCAGCAATCCGCCGCACCACGACGAGATGCTGTTCATCATCCAGCACCAGACCAGCGAGCTCTGGTTCAAGCTGATCCTGCACGAACTGCGCGCGGCCATCGCGTTCGTCCGGCGCGACGAGCTGGAGCCGACCTTCAAGATCCTCGCGCGGGTCAAGCACATCCAGGGCCAGCTCATCTCGCAGTGGGCGGTGCTGGCCACTCTCACCCCCAGCGAGTACGGCGAGTTCCGGCACGTGCTCGGCCCGGCGAGCGGCTTCCAGTCGCTGCAGCACCGCATCATCGAGTTCATGCTGGGCAACAAGGACCGCAAGATGCTGGCGGTCCACGAGCAGGATCCCTCGGCGCACGCGCAACTTCTGGAGATGCTGGAGTCTCCGACCCTGTACGACGAGTTCCTGCGCCACCTCTCGCGGCGCGGCAGGCCGATCCCCCGCGAGGTGCTGGAGCGAGACGTGACCCAGCCGCACCAGGGGCACCCCGGCGTGCGCGCGGTGATCCGCGAGATCTACGAGAAGCCGGCGGAGAACTGGGACGCCTACGAGATGTGCGAGAAGCTGATCGACGTCGATGAGCAGCTCGCGCTCTGGCGCTTCCGGCACGTGAAAGTGGTGCAGCGGATCATCGGCTGGAAGCGCGGCACCGGCGGTACGGCGGGAGTGGACTACCTCAAGAAGCTGGTGGACGTGCTGCTGTTCCCGGATCTGTGGGACGTCCGCACGGAGCTCAAGGGTTGAGCGGTCTCCGCGTCGTGCTCGGGGCGCGGGGCGGCCAGGTCAGACTGCGCCGTGGGCACGCAGGAGCGGCACGAGCTCCCGTTCCGCCAGCTGGATCCCGTGCTCGTAGTCCGGCTGCGCCTGCCGGGCCAGCTCAGACAGGATCCGCGCCTGGATCTCCCCCGCCTCCAGCGCGACCCGATACGGCACCCGGGTGAACGTCACGAGCTGGTACCGGGTCAGGTAGCGCCCGCGCATCCTTTCCTGCAGCCCGTGCTCGATCTCCCGCATCCGCAGGAACTCCGCGTCCGCCACCTTGTCGCGCATCTCCACGAAGTTCTCCACGGCCAGATCCGCGATCGCGTCCGTATCCGGCTTGCGCGCCTCGGCGAAGCGGGCGAAGTCGCGCTCCCAGTCGCCGGTCAGCAAGCCCGAGAGCAGCGCCACGTCCTCGAACCCGGCGTTCATCCCCTGTCCGAAGAACGGCACGATCGCGTGGGCGGCATCTCCCATCAAGAGGGCGCTCCCGCGCGACCACGGCCAGGCCTTGATGGTGGTCATCCGCCCGAGCGGCGCCTGGATGAATTGCCTGGCGAGACCGGGAATCTTCGGGACGGCGTCCGGGAAGTACTTCTCGAAGAAGGCCCGCGCGGCCGCCTCCTTCCTCAGCCTGGCGAACGACGGGTCCCCCTCGAACGGCAAAAAAAGCGTGCAGGTGAAGCTGCCGTCGAGGTTGGGCAGCGCGATCAGCATGAAGTTCCCGCGCGGCCAGATGTGCAGCGCGGTCCGGTGCATGGCGAAGTCGCCGCCCTCCGGCGGCATGGTCAGCTCCTTGTAGCCGCTCGAGAGCACGTCCTGCAGCACGTCGCCGCCCAGGCAGGTGCGCATGGCGGAGGCGCTGCCGTCGGTGCCGACGATCACCTCGGCCTTGACGTATCCGCCCGGCTCGAATCGGGCGACGCGCAGGTCGAAGTCATGGTCGACCAGGCGCTGCTCGAAGCTGATGCGCACGCGCCCGGTCTCCTCGGCCCGCGTCATCAGGAGCTTGTTCAGGCCACCGCGGGACGTTGAGTTGATGTACTCGCTCTCGTCCCGGCCGTAGGGGAGGAGCGCGAGCTTGCCGTCCAGGTCATGCGTCATCCTGCCCAGCATCGGTACTGCTTCGCTCAACACGTCGTCCTCGACCCCAACCTGCCGGAGCGCGTGCAGCCCGCGCGTGGAGACGGCCAGGTTGATCGAGCGGCCGGCCGCGATGTCCACCCGGCGCATGTCCGGCCGCCGCTCGTAGACGTGGACCTCGTGTCCGCGGCGCGCCAGCGTGAGCGCCAGGAGCGAGCCGACCGGGCCCGCGCCGACGATGATCACCTCAGGCTTCATGCAGCTCTGCGATCAGCGCTCCGAGGCGCTGCACGTCCTCGAACGAGTTGTAGAGCGGCGCCGGCGTGACGCGCACGATGTCCGGCGGCCGCAGGTCGACGGCCACGCCGCGCCGCGCCAGCTGCGGAACCAACCCTGCCTTGCGAAAGCGCACCGTGAGCATCGACCCGCGCTCTTCGGGCGTCAGCACCTCGACGCCGCTCCGGCGCAGGAGCCACTCCAGATACGACGTGAGCCGATCGCCCTTCCGCCGCAGCGCGGCCATGCCGGCGCGGTCGAACAGCTCCATCGAGGCCCGCAGCGCGGCGAGCTGGAGGATGGGCGGATTGGAGACCTGCCAGGCCTCCGCGCCGCGGATGGCGGAGAAACGCGGGGCCATCTCGAATCGCCGGGTTTTGTCGTGGCCCCACCACCCCTCGAAGCGCGGCATGGCCTCCCCAGAATGGCGCTCGTGCACGAAGACGCCGCCCAGGCCTCCCGGTCCCGCGTTCAGGTACTTGTAGTTGCACCAGACCGCGAAGTCGGGGCCGTCCTCGTGCAGCGTGAGCACTAGATTGCCCGCGCCGTGCGCCAGATCGAACCCGATGCGCGTTCCCTTCGCGTGGGCGGCGCGGACCAGCGTCCGCTGGTCGAAGGCGCGGCCGCTCAGGTAGTTGACGTTGCCGATCAGGGCGAGCGCGATGTCGTCGCGCTCGGTCAGCTCCCGCAGTGGATCGTCGCTCTCGATCACCGCTTCCGGAAATCCGTGGAAGCGCGCCTGCGAGGCGGCGGCATACTGATCGGAGGGAAAGGCCCCGCGCTCCATCAGCAGGCGGTGCTTGCCTTGGCGCGGCTGGTAGAACGAGACCAGCATCAGGTGGAGATTCACCGTCAGCGTATTCATCACCACCACTTCGTGCGGCAGCGCTCCCACGAGCCGCGCCGTGCTGGCGGTCAAGAGCTCGTGGTAGCTCACCCACGGGCTGCGCGCGGAGAAGTGGCCTTCGACCGCGAAGCGCGCCCAGTCGTCCAATTCCTGAAGGACGAGCTCGCGCGCCCGGCGTGGCTGCAGTCCCAGCGAATGCCCGGCGAAGTAGAGCGGCCCCGTCTCGGGAAAGAGGAACTCCTGCCGCAGCGGCGCCAGCTCGTCGGCGGCGTCCTGCGCCCGCGCCCACGCCAGCGAGTCCTCAAAGGTCATAGTCGCTCGCAGCGCGCCCCAGCCACTCCAGCGCGGTGCCCGCGCGCAGCCGATCCCGGACGGCGGGGACCAGGCCTGCGGCCTCGATCAGCGCGCCGGGCCGCGCCTCGCCCAGCGGGAAGGGGTAGTCGCTCCCCAGCGCGACCCGTTCAGGGCCGAAGAGGTCCAGCACGAGCCGCAGCGCGCGCAGGTCGTGCACCAGCGAGTCCACGTAGATGCGCTTCAAGTACGCCGAGGGCGGATGCGGGTTGTCTGCCGCGACCAGATCGGGCCGCGCGCGAAAGCCGTGCTCGACGCGGCCGAAGGTCCCCGGAAAGGCGCCGCCGCCGTGCGCGAACGCGATCCGGAGGTTTGGCAGACGCTCCAGTACGCCCCCGAAGATCACCGAGCAGATCGCCAGCGAGACCTCCGCCGGCATCCCCACCAGCCAGGGCAGCCAGTACTTGCGCATGCGCTCTTCGGCCATCATGTCCCAGGGATGGACGAACACCGCGGCGCCCAGCTCGGCGGCGCGGGCGAAGACCGGGAAGAGGGAGGCGTCGGAGAGGTTCCAGGCGTTCACGTGCGTGCCGATCTGGACGCCGGCGAGCGACAGGTCCATGCAGCGCTCGAGCTCGAGCACCGCGAGATCGGGCGACTGGAGCGGCAAGGTGCCCAGGCCGATGAAGCGGCGTCGATGCGCGGCGCAGAGGCCCGCCACGTGATCGTTGAGCATGCGGGCCAGGTCGTGGCCGCGCTCCCTGGGCAGCTGGTACGCGAACAGCACCGGGACCGTCGAGAGCACCTGGACCCCGACGCCGGCGGCGTCGCACTCGCGCAGCCGCCGCGCCGGGTCCCAGCAGTTGCTCTCGATCTCCCGGAAGACCGTGCCGTCCTCGCGCAGCATCCGGGCCCGGCAGTCATCCACCTGCTCCAGCCGGATGGGGCTCCACCGCGGCAGCTCCGGCGGGAGCACATGCGTGTGCACGTCAAGGCTTCGCATGCTTGCGGCCACACCTCCGGCAGGTGGTGTGGGCGGGATCGCCCCAGTAGTGCTCGAACACCGGCGGGAGCTGGTTCACGATGTCCGTCAGGTGGAAGGACTCGCGGTAGAGCTCGGCGCCGCAGCCGTCGCAGACCCAGAGGAAGGTGTCCTTCTCCGCGGGCAGCCGGCGCCGCTCGATCACCAGCCCCACCGTGTTCGCCGGCCGCTGTGGCGAGTGCGGCGTGTTGGGCGGCAGCAGGAAGATCTCTCCCTGCCGGATCGGGACGTCCACCCGCTTGCCGCCCTGGAGCGTGCGCAGCACGATGTCGCCCTCCACCTGGTAGAAGAACTCCTCACCCTCGTTCAGGTGGTAGTCGGTGCGCGCGTTCGGTCCGCCCACCACCGTGATCATGAAGTCGCGGTCCCCTTCCCAGATCTGCGCGTTGCCGACCGGCGGCTTGAGCAGGTGGCGGTGCTCGTCGATCCACTTGCGGAAATCGATCGGCATCATGGCGAGTGGACCTCCGCGATGCACTTGAGCTCCACCGCGATCGGCGTCGGCAGCGCCGTCACCTCCACCGTGGTCCGGCAGGGCCGCGCGCCGGCGAAGTACTCGGCGTAGAGCCGGTTGAAGGTGGCGAAGTCGCGCCCCATGTCGGTGAGGAAGACGGTGACGTCCACCAGGTCCTCCCAGCGCGCGCCCGCGTCCTCCAGCACCGCGCGCACGTTCTCGAACACCGACCTGCACTGCACCGCGATGTCGTAGCTCTCCACGGTTCCGTCCGGCGCCAGCTTCACGCCCGGGATCTCCTTGGAGCCGCGCTTGCGCGGGCCGATCCCGGAGAGGAAGAGGAGGTTTCCGACCTGCCGCGCGTGCGGGTAGAGGCCCACCGGGTCGGGCGCTCGGGAGGAGATGAATTCCTTCGGGCTCATAGCTTCACGCACACATTTTTCGGCTCGGTGAAGAAGCGCAGGGCGTCCATGCCGCCTTCGCGCCCGACGCCGGACTCCTTCACGCCGCCGAACGGAGTCCTCAGATCGCGGAGCATCCAGCAGTTGACCCAGACGATGCCGCTGTGGAGCTGTGCGGAGACGCGGTGCGCGCGGGAGAGGTCGCGGGTCCAGAGCGAGGCGGCGAGCCCGTAGCGGGTGGAGTTCGCGAGCTGCACCGCTTCCTCCTGCGTCGCGAAGGGCAGGAGCGTGGCCACCGGCCCGAAGATCTCCTCCTGGTTGGTGCTGCTGGCAGGCCCCAGGCCCTCCAGCAGCGTCGGCTGCACGAAGAAGCCCCTGGCGCAGCGGCCGGCGAGCTTCGCGCGGTCGCCGCCGCAGAGCACGCGGGCACCCTCGTCTCGCGCCACCTTGAGGCAGCCCATCACCTTGTCGAAGTGCTGGCGCGAGACCAGCGCGCCCTGCTCGGTGGCGGGATCGAGCGGATCTCCCACTCGCAGCGAGCGGACGCGCTCGACCAGCTCGTCGCGGACGCGGTCGTAGACGGACCTCTCGACCAGGATGCGTGAGCCGCAGAGGCAGATCTGGCCGGTGTTGGAGAACGCGGCGCGGACGGCCTCGGGCACCGCCGCGCGCAGATCGGCGTCGGCGAAGATCAGCGTCGGGTTCTTGCCACCCATCTCCAGCGACACCTTCTTGAACGAGCCGGCGGCCTCCCGCGCGATCTCGCCGCCCACCCGCGTGGAACCCGTGAAGGAGATGGCGCGGACGTCGCGGTGGGCGCAGAGCGGGCCGCCCGCGCGGGGGCCCAGGCCCTGAACGATGTTGACCACTCCCGGCGGCAACCCCGCCTCGGCGCAGAGACCGCCGAGCAGGTGCGCGGTCATCGGCGTCACTTCCGAGGGCTTCGCGACCACGCAGTTCCCGGCCGCCAGCGCGGGCGCGATCTTCCACGACAACAGATAGAGGGGCAGGTTCCAGGGCGAGATGCAGGCGACCGACCCGAGCGGCTGGCGCAGCGTGTAGTTCAGCGCCATCTCGTCGGTCGGATGCGCCTCGCTGGCGAACTGCGTGGCCGCGTCGGCGAAGAAGTCGAAGTTCTGCACCGCCCGCGGGATGTCCACGCTGCGCGCGGCCGCGATGGGCTTGCCCGAATCGATCGACTCGGCCCGCGCCAGCGCCTCGAGGTCCCGCTCGATCAGGCCCGCGAGCCGCCGCAGCAGCTTCGCCCGCCCTGGCGCGGGCGTGGTGGACCAGGCGGGAAAGGCGCGTGCCGCCGCGGCCACGGCGCGATCCACGTCGGCGCCGTCCGAGCTGGCCACGCGCGCGTACACCTCGGAGGTGGCCGGGTCGACGTCGTCCAGCCACTCGCCGGAGGCGGCGGGCGCATGCCGCCCCTCGATGAAGTTGAGGACGTCCTGCATCGGGGCGAGCTTTACCCCCTTCCCGACGGTGCGTCGAGGGGAGTCGCGTGCGCGGCATTTCGCAACGGTCGAGTGGCAGACGCTGTTATTCGAGGTCCCCGCACGCCAGCGCGACCCCGGTCTTCTGCAGCGAAGTTGCGAAGTCGTCGAGGGTCGCCCGGACGGCAAGGCCGCCCTCCAGACGCAAGAGCGCGAGCGCGGCTTTGCCGCCGCAGTAGGGGGCGACGTCGATGCGCAGCTGCATGCCGGCGTTCTCGATCGCCCAGGCGCGCTCCTCCGCCGGCGCCCCGGCGAGCATCCGCTTGGACTTGCCGACGTAGGTGAGGCGATTGCCCTGGGCCGCGGCGATCTGCGCGGCCGCGGACTGGAAGAACGCGTCGAGCGAATCGCCGCTGAGGGACTCGGCGACGAACGAGAGGGTTGCTCCTCCGGCGCCGGCCTTCTTGATCGCCAGCTCCGCCAGCGGGTTCGTGGGGTCGGTCTCGTAGCCTTCGGGAACGTCGCCCGAGAGCCCCAGGCGGGAGCTGACGAAGTGCCCGTTGTCGATCCGCACGGGTTGCGCCGGCGCCGGAGGCGGCGGGACATCGGCCAGGGGTGGCGCCGCGGCAGGAGCGACGATCCGCTGCGAGAGCTGTCGCGAGACCGCGGGCGAAAGGTCGATGCTGCCGCGCGCGACGCTGACAAGCTCCGCCGAGTTGGCGATCCTGGAGGCCCCGGCGATGGTCCAGCCGAGCGGGGTCGGATCCGCCGTGGCCTGCTCCTGCCAGCAGGGCTGCACCAGCTTCATGAGGTTGACGACGTTGCCGGACACGCCGCCCGACCACACCGTGGTCCAGATCATCGAGATCGCGCCGCGGGTCGGACCTTCCACGATCGTATACGCGTCCCCGGCCAAGCGCGGCGCCAGCTCCCGGACGACCTCCCTGTCGAGGCAAGCCTCCAGCGCCATCCGGGTGCCGAGCTCGCCCATGCGCCCGGAGGCGATCAGGCGCGTTGCCGCGGGCGGCTGCGGGTAGGCCAGCGGAGTGGACCGTTCGCCGGTGAAGTACGCCTCGGGGTGCAGGACCTGGTGGACGGAGGCCGGCGGGTTCTTGAACACCCGGTCCACCAGCGCGAACCCCCCGCGCTTGTACGCTTCGGCCACCAGCGCGAATCCGCCAACGTACGGGAGCACCAACTCCTCGCGCAGCACCGGTGGCGCGTGCAGGAGCTGCGGCGATTTTCCGCTCATGCGCAGCAGGGCTTGCGTGTCGAGCGCGCGCAGCATCGCCGCCCCGTTCGCGACCGCTGCCTTCACCGGCTTGTTCGCTCGCAAGGCGCCGTAGGCAGTCATCACGGCCATCGCGTCGCCCTCGTACAGCGCGCTGCGCGCCAACCTGGCGTCGTCGTCGGGAAGCGAGGCCAGATCCGGGAAGCCGAAGTTCTGGTCCTGCAACGCGTGCTCGATCTCGTGCGCCAGCACCATCCGAAGCCCTTCGGGCCCCATCGCGTCGCCCGCCGACGCCGGCGGGTCCTTGCGTACGATGAGCTGCTTCTCGAACGGATCGTAGAAGCCGGCCACCTGCTCGTCGAGCACGTCGAGGAGGACCTGCGCGGGATCGGCCGCCGCGGGAGCCAGGTTGAACGCGAACCAGCGCGCGCGCTCGGCGGCGACCACTTGGGGCGTCATCTCTTTCTTCGCGCGCTCGCGCACCGCGGCCGAGAACAGCTTGTCGTCGAGGATCTGCACCTTGAGGTTCTGCTTGCGGCGCAAGCCCCGCAGATCCTCGATGTCGGCGGTGGTCTCGCGGATCAGCGTGACCAGTGGATCCTCGCCCTCCGGCGGAGGCGTCCGCGGCCGCAGCGCCTTGGGTTCGGCTGGCGAAGCTTGCGGCGCAGGCCGCGCGGGCTGCGCCCGTTGCGGCGGCGCCGGCGCGGCGGGCGTCACCGGGACCGGCATCTTCAGCGTGCCGGGAGCGAGCTTCGGCTCGGCGACCATTTGGGCCAGGCCCAGCCCGGAGAGGACGGCCTTGGGCACCTTCGCGCGGATGTCCGCCTTGAGCTGATCGACGCCGATGCCCATCACGCGCACCAGCGACGCGGGCGCCGACGAGTCCGCCTTGTAGACGCCGACGCCGATCACGACGGCGCCCTCCATCCGGGCGGCGCGGCCCATCACTGCCGCCACCGACCCCGTGGCGCCCAGGGCGGCCTTCGCGTCGTTGCCCTCCGCCGTGACCACTTCGTATCCCTGGGGCGCCAGCGCCTCGCGGATCACCGCGCGGAGCTCGCCTGTCAGCGCCGCGGCATCCGCCGCCCCGAGGACGCCTCCGCGGGGCTCGAGGGAGAGCACCGCGACGCGATTCTCCGCGGCGGCGGCAGAGGCCAGGAGCAGGGCTGCGGCGAATGTGCGCAAGGACACCTCCACCGCGCATGTTCCGTGCGCGGCGAGGTCGTGGCAAGCTTTGGGAAGGCTGCATCCTCGCGAAAAGGCGCATGTTTCAGGAGACTGTGTGCCCAAGGTCCTGGTGATCGACGACGAGCCCCTGGTGGCGCTGATGGTCCAGCGCACGCTGCAGGAGACACATGAGGTGAGCGTGGAGCACTCCGCGCGCGCCAGCGTCGATCGCTTCGCGCGGGGCGAGCGCTTCGACGTGGTCATCTCCGACTTGAACCTGCCGGACGGCGACGCGGCCTGGGTGCGTCAGGAGCTGGCGCGCCTCGACCCGACGCTGCCCCGGCGGCTGCTGGTGATCACCGGGGGCGCGGGGACCGCCTCCGGACGCGCATTGCTCCGCGAGCCCGGCGTGCGTTGGCTGCGGAAGCCGTTCCGCAGCGCCGAGCTGATCGCCGAGGTGGACTCCGTCCTGGCGGCCGTTACGGCTTGACGAATCGCAGCGCGAACCGGTCGCTGGTGCCGCGCTTGCCTTCCTTCGCGGCCGCGGAGGGCGACGCGTCTCATGAAACGTCCGTTCGCGAAGGGAAGCGGGGAATCTACTCGATCCCGCGCTCGCGGCGGTCGCGGCGGCACTCGCGCGACCCGGGCTTCACGGTGCGGCAGGCCGCGGGCCGCAGCTCGTAGATGGTGCAGGAGACGCGCCGTCCCAGGCGTCCCTCGAGCGCAATACAGCGCTGGTCTGCGCCGCGCAGCCGCATGTGGCGCTCTCCCTTGTCGTTCAGGACCGTGAGCTTCCTGAGCAGCGCGGGATGGCGGCGCAGCGGCGCGCGCGCGGTCACCTCGACGTAGTCGACGTAGCGCTCGGCGCGGTTCTCGTCGGTGTTGCAGCAGCAGGCGCCGCAGGCCTGGCAGTCGAAGGTCACGCCGACAGCTTCGCACGGGCGGCCTGTGCGCGCTGCGGCAACTGCACCACTTCCGCGGCCGGCCGCTCACTGACTCGCAGCGCGAGCACCGCGGCGCCCAGGCGCGCGGCTGCGCCGACCAGGAAGAGCGCGTGCGCGGACACCAGGGCCTGTCCGGCCACCGACCACGCGTCGGGCAGGAACTTCACCAGCGAGCCGCCCGCCGCCGACCCGAGTCCGGCCGCCAGGCCGCCCGCGGCGGCGAACGCGCCGACGTAGAAGGAGCGGGCCGGTGGCCGCGAGATCGCCAGCGGAAGCGAGAAGGTCGCGAGCGAGAGGCCCGCGTTGGCCACTCCGCACAGCGCGGCGTCGATCGCGAGCGGCCAGAGCCTCGCTTCGGTCGCGAAGATCCAGAGCGCCGGCGAAAGCCCGAGGCCCACGGCGCCGGCGAACAGGACCGGTCGGGCCCCGCCGCGATCCATGGCCCGGCCCCAGAGGGGCGCGGCCAGCATGCGGAACGCGGCGACCGTCGCGGTGTAGAGCGCCATGCGGGCGAACCCCATGCGGAGGTTCCCGATCATGTGGAGCGGGTAGAACGCGGCGGCGATCCCGCTGGCGGCGCTCCAGGCGATCTGGAAGGCCAGCAGGCCGCGGGCGTTCGCGTCGCGGATGGGCGCGAGCGCCTCGGCGATGGGAGCGGCGCGCGGCGGCGTCGCGTCGCGCGGCTCGTGCTGCCGGCGAAGCAGCACGGTGGTGGCCACACCCGTCACGCTGGCGATCAGCGTGAGCGTGCAGAGGGCCGCGCCGGCCTGCGCGGAATTGCTCCCGCGGTCGAGCAGCAGGCCCGCGGTGAGCGCCGCGCAGGTGGCCGCGAACGCGCAGAGGGCGGAGCGACGTCCGAAATACCTGCCGCGGACCGCTCCCGGAACCATGTCCCCCATCCAGGCAGTCCAGGCGTTGTTGCCCGCCACCGAGAGGGCGGCGTTGACCGAGGCGCAGGCGAGGAAGATGCCTTGCTTGAGCGGCAGCGCGAGCGGCAAGAGCGGCAGGCAGACCAGCGGGAGCACGCTCTGCCGCGCGAGCCCGATGGTCCAGAGCGCGGCCTTCCGGCCGCCCAGCCGGCGGGTGAACCAGGAAGCGGGCAGGTGGACGAGCTGCGCGGTGAAGGGCAGCGCGCCCAGGAGCCCGATCAGGACGGGCGGCAGCTCGAGATAGAGCGCCCAGGCAGTGAGCACGCCGCCCGAGGTGCAGGCACCGACCAGCTCCGCGAGAGCGCCTTCTACCATCGAGGTGCGGAGCGATTTGCGCAGCACGACAGACAGAAGTTCCCACGCACTCCCAGGGGCGCGGCAAGGGCTCTCTTGTGCGCTGTAGGCCGACCTGCAGATTCGGCCAGGCGCCTGCCCGCATCTCCTCTCGGCGGGACGCTCGCTTCACGACAGTGCGGGACCTACCTTTGCCGCAAAGGAGGTAGGGCATGCTTTGGACCATCACCGTGATCCTGCTCGTGCTGTGGGTCCTCGGCCTCGTGTCGGGTTCCACGATGGGCGCCTGGGTCCACATCCTCTTGGTGCTCGCCGTCATCAGCCTGATCTTCGCCGTGCTCCGGCGCGGCAGCGCGGCAGTCTGACGGCGTTCATCTCCGCGGGGAGTGAGTCTGTGAGCGGCGGCCTCGCGAGGGGCCGCCTTTTTTCGTGCCGCTTGCCCTGGACGACGACCTCCTGGGAGGAGGTCACCCGCTCTTCCTCTTCCGGCCGGACCGCGACGGCCTCCGCGGCGCGCGGGCGGCCTTCGCGGCCGCGCGCTCCTCGGGCGCCGCACGGTGGCGGATCTCACCGGCCTCCCGCAGCTCGCCGCGCTTCGCAGCGGCCAGGCTCTTCTGCAGGGCGTCCATGAGGTTGACGACCTTGCCCCGCGGCTCTTCGGCGGGCGCCTCGGCGACGATCTCCTCGCCCTCCGCCTTGCGCTCGAGCAACGCGAGAAGCTGCTCGCGGTAGTCGTCCTTGTACTTGCGGATGTCGAAATCGCCGGCGAGCGAGCCGATCAGCTGCTCCGCCATCTTCAGCTCGCGCTCGCCGGGCTTGCTGTGGGCGTCCGGCAATCCCTCCAGCTCGTCCTGCGCGACCACCTCGTCGGCATGGAGCATGGTGGAGATCGCCAGCGCCTTGCCGACCGGCCGCACCGCCGCGAGGTACTGCTTGGTCCGCAGCACGAAGCGGCCAACCCCGACCCGGTGCGACCGCCGCATCGCCTCGAGCAGCAACGCGTACGGTTTCGCCGCGCCCCGGTCCGGCACCAGGTAGTACGTGCTCTGGTAGTAGGTGGGATCAATCTGGGTGAGCTCGACGAAATCCTCGATCTCGATCGCCTTGCTCGCGCGCGGCGCCAGGGTGTTCAGCTCCTCGCGTGAGACGGTCACGTAGCGTCCCTTGCTGATCTCGAATCCCTTGACCACGTGCTCCCAGGACACTTCCTCGCCGTCGATGCTGCAGATGCGCTTCTGTTGGATGCGCCCGCCGTCCTTGTCGTGGAGCATGTGGAAGCGCACTTCCTTCGGGGAAGTTGCGGAGAACAGCTTTACGGGCACGGTCACCAATCCGAAGCTGATCGATCCGCTCCAGATCGGCCGGGCCATCGCTACGAGACCTCTTTCGCTGAGCCGGCACCGGATCCGTCCGGCCGGGCCGGAGGAGGGGTGCGCACCCACGGCGCGTCCTCGGGGTCGATGCCGAAGTACTTGAAGAGGCGCTCCTGGTGCTGCCGCAGGCCCTGCAGGCTGATGTGCTTCTCCGAGGAGACGATCGCGCTGGCGAGGACGGCGATCCCGTAGTCGACGAACTCGGTGACCTGGGAGAAGTTTATTTTCAGCTCCGCGAGCGGCTCCTGCTCGAGCCTGCCCGCCAGGTCCCAGGCGCAGGCGCCGTCGAACTTACCCGAAATCCGGTAGAGAGCGGTGCTGCCGTCCACTTGTCGCTCGGGTGTGCAGGCAGGCATGGGGGACGCCTCCGCTTGCATGTGCGCATCGAAGGCGTAACCGGCAATGGATGCGCACCGGAAGGCCGGTCGACACGCGGGCGAGCGGTTTCCGACAAGCCGGAGATCCGTTGGATTTCCGGCAGCCTGCGGAGATCCGGGATGGACAGGCCATCAGCGGCTACGCGGGCGACTTGCGCCAACGCGACCAGAGGCGCCGCTGCGTCCGGGCCGCGCTCTGGGCGCTCTTCGCCGCGCCTGGAGCGGCGATGCTGGGGCGCTCCACGGCCGGCGGAGGCGCCTCGCCCGCGGCGCGCGCGCCCTTGGCCTTTCCCTCCGCAGACGCGTGCTCGAGGATCGCGTTGACTTCGCCGCCGAGCGCGAAGACGAAGCCGCTGATGTAGAACCAGGTCAAGAGCACGATCATCCCGCCGATGGCCCCGTAGGTCTTGTCGTAGCTGCCGAAGTTCTCCGCGTACACCGAGAACCCCCAGGTCATCAGCAGCCAGAGCAGCGTCCCGAGCGCCGATCCGGGCGTGACGAAGCGCCACTCCTGCTTCACGTCGGGCAGGAAGTAGTAGAGGAGCGCGAGCACCAGCATCACGCCGCCGGCGGTGATCGGCCAGCGCAGCCACCCCCAGACGAGCAGCCAGAACTGATCGAAGTGCAGCTTGGACGCCACCCAGAGGCCGGCGCTGCTTCCCAGGGCCAGGCCGCTGATCGCCAGCAGCATCAGCCCGGACGTCGCGATGGTGATCCCGATCGCCATCAGTTGGACCCGCCACCAGGGGCGCGACTCCTTCACGTCGTAGGACAGATTGAGCGCGGTGCGAAGCGCGTCCACGCCGCGCGAGGCGCTCCAAAGGGCCAAGAGGAGGCCGAGGGTGAGCAGGCGGGGACGCTGCTGGGTGGTGAGCGCGTTCAACTGCGTGCGGATGATCTCCATCGCCTCGTCGGGCATCAGCGGGTCGAGCCGGGCGAGCAGGCCCTGGATGGAGTTCTGCACCGGCAGGTAGGCGGCGAGGGTCACCAGCGTGAAGAGGAAGGGAAAGAGCGCGAATACGAAGTAGTAGGCGAGCGTGGCCGCGCGGTCGGTGAGGGCGTTGTCCGAGATCCGCTTGACCAGCGTCTTCAGAAAAGCCCAGACCGGCATGTTCAGCAGGGCCACGTGCAGGAAGGTAAGTCGCGGCCCGGATGGTCGCGGCAAGCGAGCGCTTGGCCGCTGCGGCCGAAGGCCGCTTTGCGGCTACGCAGTTGCGCCTACGCTTTTTCTGCGTGTTCCCGCGAAGGCGGGAACACGATTGACCATGACGGGGACAGCCTCCTGGAGAGCCCAGGAGGGGCGAGGTCAAGCCGAGGCGCGCTCGCGGCGCCCTCCCGCGCGCGCGAGCACGACCGCTTCGTCGAACCAGAGGGCGTGCGCGAGCCGCGCCAGGGACTCCTTGTCGTGAGGCCAGGTGCCGGAGCGGACCGTCGCCCAGAAGGAGTTCTGGATGCTCCAGAGGTCGAGGTGCATTCCGAGCCGCGCCGCCAGCATCACCAGGTCGGCCGCGTGGAATGCCGCCTCCTTGCGCCCGGCGAGCGCCTTCTCGAAGTGGTTGCGCAAGGCGGCGAGATAGGGTCCCCGCACCGCTTCCAGATCGATGCGCGCGCCGAGGCGCTGCGCGAGCTGCGCCAGCGCCAGCAGCTCGCCCTGCGCGAGGCCCGGGTCCAGCTTCCCCACTGCCAGCCGCCGCGCCGCGTCCACCGCCTCGTGCGTGACGGCCACGTCCGCGGCCACCTGGAGCGGCCGCGGCACCGGCGAGTCGATCTCCCGCAAGAAGTCGATCAGCCGGCGGTTCGCCTCGTAGATCTGCAGATAGTCGCTCTCGTAGCGCGCCATGGTCTCGCGCAGGAGCCGGCCGGCCACCTCGCGGCGCTCGTCGAGGAAGAGGTCGCGCAGCGTGTACTCCCGTCCGGGGAACTCCCGGTCGATCTCCCGCACCACCTGGGCCAGCGAGAGCCGGTTGAACGACTCGAAGAGCTTCTCCGCCGTGCGGTTGAAGCGCTCGGGGTCGTGGCGCCGAACGCCCGCGCGGAAGTCCGCGCCGGAGAAGTGGAGGACGCCGGTGGTCAGGTCCACCTCCTCGTGCGTGATCAGGCTCCTGACCTCGATGCGCGCCACGGACAGCGCGGCGGTTCCCGCATCCTCGCGGCGGCGGAAGCTGGTCTGGACCTCATGGCAGAAGATGCGGGCGCGGCGGGGGAAGTCCTCGACCAGGCCGGCGATCGCGTAGTGGGCCGCGATGGTCTCCAGCGTGGCGATGGAGGGCTGGACCTCGTGCTCGTAGACGCGCCGGGCGTTCTCGCGCTCGGCCAGGTTCGAGGGAGACTGCTCGAGGGCGGCCTTGAACGGTTCCTCCAGTTCCACGCCCGCCGCCTCGTGCGCGAGCTGCAGCGCCCGGGCGGCATACTTGAGGATCTGCACCGTCTCGAGACCGGAGACCTCCGCGAAGAACCAACCGCAGCTGGTGTACATCAGCATCGTCTGGCGCTGCATCTCGAGGAGCTTGAGCGCCCGGATGCGCTCCTCGGCGGAAAGCTCGCGCAGCGCGTGCCGCGCGACGAAGGCCGTGGCCTTGCGGCGCTCCGGATCGAGCAGGACCTCGATGAACTCGTCGCGTGCCAGCCAGGGATCCCGCAGCAGCCTCTGCCCTTCGCGCTCGTAGAGCGCGGAGAGCTGGTCGCGCAGCCCGTCGAGGGCGTCGCGCAGCGGCGCGCGCCAGCGCTGGTGCCAGCCCGGCTGCCCGCTGCTCGAGCAGCCGCAGTCGCTGCGCCAGCGCTCGATTCCGTGGGCGCAGCTCCAGGAGGAGCCGTCGAAGATCTCCGCCTCGTGCGTGGGCGGGAAGAGCTCGAGCGCCTGGGCCAGGTTCACCAGGTGGATGTCCTCGCGCTGCGAGAGCCGGCGGATGGCGCCGGCCAGCACCTCGTCGCCGCCCTTGCGGTGGTGGCCGAACGTCTCGCCGTCCACCGCGATGGTGAGGAGCTCGTCGTGCTCCCGCGCGTCGGAGAAGCCGCCCTCCAGCCGGCGGACGAGGTCCTCGGCGCCGCCCAGCGCCTCCCCGAAGGCGACGGCGCGCGCGATCGGCCCGTCGTAGAAGAAGACGGGGAACCGCGCCCCGGAGGGCAGCTCCACCGTGTACGGGTGGGTGGGATCGAAGCGGGCGCCGGTGGCGTCCTGCCACTCGCCTCCCGGCGCCCGGATTCGCTTGCACTGGTACGGGGAGAGCACGGTGAAGGCGATGCCTTCGTCGCGAAGCGCCTGGAGCGTGCGCAGGTCCGCCGCGGTCTCCGGTAGCCACATCCCTTCCGGGTCGCGCTCGAACCGGTGGCGGAAGTCCGCCGCGCCCCAGCGGATCTGCGTGCGCAGGTCGCGGTCGTTGCAGAGCGGCAGGATCGCGTGGTTGTACGCTTGCGCGATCGCGTTTCCGTGCCCGCGAAGCTGGACGGTGCGCGCATCCGCATCCAGCACGCTGCGGTAGATGTCGGGCATCTGCCGCTCGAGCCAGGCGAGCAGGGTGGGGCCGAAGTTGAACGACAGGTGGACGTAGTTGTTGACGATGTCGCAGATGCGGCCGTTGGGGCTCTTCAGGCGCGCGGCGCCGTTGGGGCCGTAGCACTCGGCCGCGATACGCTCGTTCCAGTCGTGGAAGGGAGCGGCCGAATCCTGCACCTCCACTTCCTCGATCCACGGGTTCTCGCGGGGCGGCTGATAGAAGTGCCCGTGGATGCAGACGGCTCGCTTCATGGTGGCGAACGTACACACCCGCGGGGGGCCCGTCGAGCAGGGTGGCAACCGGGCGGAAAGCCGGCGGGGATTTGCCGCACGCCAGTCCAGTCCTCAACTTTTCGCAAAGTTCCGGCCTGAGGAGGCTTCATGGACGCGATCGAGCTTTTGAAGTCGCAGCACAGGGAGGTTGAGGCGCTGTTCAAGAAGATCGAGAAGGCGGAGGGCGAAGAGAAGCAGGAGATCTTCGAGCAGATCGCCGACGCGCTTGCGGTCCACACCACCATCGAGGAGAAGCACTTCTATCCCGCGACCAGGAGCGCGCGGACCGAGGATCTGTTGCAGGAGGCGGTGGAGGAGCACCTGGCGGCCAAGCGGACCATCGCCGATCTGATGGAGATGTCGCCCGGGGAAGCGCAGTTCGACGCCAAGTGCACGGTGCTCAAGGAGCAGATCGAGCACCACGTCGAGGAGGAAGAGGGCGAGCTGTTCCCGAAGGTCGAGAAGCTCCTCAAGAAGGAGGAGCTCGAGGACCTGGGCGTGGTGATGGAGGACATGGCGGAGGAGCTGAAGGCTTCGGAGGCTCCGCGGCAGAATGTGCCGGCCGAGACCGGCGAGGCCGCTCCATTGGAGTAGACTCCGCGCCTGCGTGATCGTCGATTCCCCGCAGGGTCTCTTCTGCCCTGACGGCGCGTTCCACCTCGACCCCATTCAGCCGGTGGAACGCGCCGTGCTCACGCATGCGCACGGCGATCACGCGCGCGCCGGTTCTTCGTCCTATCTCTGCACACCCGAGACCGCCGAGCTCCTGCGCCGGCGCCTGGAGGGCGCGCGGATCGAGACGCTTCCCTACGGCGAGCGCCGCCGTATCGGCGACGCGACCGTTTCGCTGCACCCGGCCGGCCACATGCTCGGGTCGGCTCAGGTGCGCGTCGAAGGCAGCTCGGGCATCTGGGTCTTCTCGGGAGACTACAAGCGCGAGGCGGACCCGACCTGCGCGCCGTTCGAGCTGGTGCGGTGCGACGTCTTCATCACCGAGGCCACCTACGCCTTGCCGCTCTTCCGCTGGGACGATCCGCGCTCGGTGGCGGCAGGGATCGTCGCCTGGTGGCAGGGCAACGCGCGCGAGACCTCGGTGCTGTTCTGCTATGCGCTCGGCAAGGCGCAGCGGCTGCTTGCGGAGATCGCGCGGCTCACGGATCGCGAAGTGCGCGTGCACGGCATGATGGAGTCGTTCGCCCAGGTCTATCGCGAGCAGGGCGTCCCGCTGGCGCGGACGCGCCTCGTGGGCGACGATCGCGGTCTTGCGGGCGAGCTGGTGCTGGCCCCGATCACCGCCCGCGGCACGCCCTGGATGAAGCGCTTCCGCAGCTTCGAGCAAGCGTTCGCCTCCGGGATCCTCCGCATCCGCGGGACGCGCCGCCGGCGCGGATTCGATCGCGGCTTCGTGATCTCGGACCATGCGGACTGGCCCGGCCTCTTGCGCACCGTGCGCGAGACCGGCGCGGAGCGGGTGCTCGCGACGCACGGACATCGGGAAGCGCTGGTGCGCTACCTGCGCGAGGCGGCGGCGGTGGAGGCCGCGCCGATCGGCACGCCGCAGCCGGCGGATCCCGAAGGGGATTGAGTGCGAAGGTTCGCGGCCCTCTACGACGCGCTGGACGCGACCACCTCCACCAACGCGAAGGTGGCGGCCATGCAGGCCTACTTCGCCGAGGCTCCCCCGGCAGACGCGGCCTGGGCGCTCTTCTTCCTCACGGGCGCACGCCTCAAGCGGCTGATCGGCCCGCGCCTGTTGGCCACCTGGGGCTGCGAGCGGGCGCGCATCCCGGACTGGCTGTTCGGGGAGTCGTTCAGCGCCGCCGGCGACCTGGCCGAGACCATCGCGCTGCTCCTCGATACCGAGCGACAGGGTTGCGCAGCCACAGGTGAACCCCCGTCTCTCGCGCGGCTGATCGAGGAGCGCCTGTTGCCCTTGCGCGATGCGGCCGAAGAGGAGAAGCGCCGCGCCGTGGTCGAGCTCTGGGATTCTCTCGATCGCCGCGAGATCTACATGCTCAACAAGGTGCTCACCGGGGAGCTGCGGGTCGGCGTCTCCGCGACGCTGGCGATCCGGGCGCTGGCCCAGCACGCCGGGCTTCCTCCCGCAACCGTGGCCCACCGGCTGATGGGGACCTGGCAGCCTTCGGCGGAGGCGTTCGCGGCGCTGATCGCGAAGGAGGGCGCCGAGTCCGACGTCTCCCGGCCCTATCCGTTCTTCCTTGCCACGCAGCTCGAAGAGGAGCCCGAGACGCTGGGCGATCGGGCTGACTGGCTGGCGGAATGGAAGTGGGACGGAATCCGTGCGCAGATCGTGCGCCGCCAGGGAGGCGTGTTCCTCTGGTCGCGCGGCGAGGAGCTGATCACCGATCGCTTCCCGGATCTCTCGGGTGTCTGGGCGGCGCTGCCCGAAGGGACCGTGCTCGATGGAGAGGTGCTGGCGTTCGCGGGCGGAACGCCGATGCCCTTCTCCGTGCTCCAGCGCCGCATCGGCCGCAAGAAGCTCACCGCGAAGATCCTCTCGGAGGCGCCGGCGGCGTTCATGGCGTACGACGCGCTCGAACTCGGCGGCGAGGACCTGCGCGGCTTGCCGCTGCGGGAGCGCCGCGAGAAGCTCGCCGCGCTGGTCCAGGACCGCAGCGAGCGGCTCTCGCTCTCCGCCGCCGTCGAGGGTGCCACCTGGGCGGACCTGCGCGAGCTGCGCAAGCAGGCGCGGGAGCGCGGCGTGGAAGGCTTGATGCTCAAGCGCTGGACCTCGCCCTACCGGCACGGCCGGCCGCGGGGGGACATGTTCAAGTGGAAGATCGAGCCCTACGCCATCGACGCCGTGCTGGTGTACGCCCAGCCCGGGCACGGCCGCCGCGCCACCCTGATGACCGATCTGACCTTCGGCCTCTGGGACGGAGGCGAGCTGGTCCCGGTGGCCAAGGCCTACTCCGGCCTCACCGACGAGGAGATCGATCGATTGGACCGCTGGATCCGGCAGCACACGCTGGAGCGGTTCGGACCGGTGCGGGCCGTCGAGCCGATCCACGTCTTCGAGCTGCACTTCGAAGGCATCGCCGAGAGCACCCGTCACCGCAGCGGCGTGGCCGTCCGGTTCCCGCGGATCGCGCGCTGGCGGACGGACAAGAAGCCGCAGGATGCGGATACTCTGCAGACGTTGCGCTCGCTGATCCGGGCGCCGCGATAGCAGGAGGTGGCGTGAGGGTCGGGATGGTCGCCGCAGCGTGGGGACTGATGGCCGGGTGCACGGGGCCGGGAACGCAGGTCCGCGAGCGCGCCTCGTTCGACTTCGACTGCCCGGAGGAGAGGGTCGCGATCGAATCGTCGTCCGCCGGATGGGTCGCGCGCGGCTGCGGGAAGGAGGCGACTTATCTGGTGCAGAGGGACCTGGTGGAACGGAATTCGGAGATCCGGAAGATCGAGGACGTCCAGCCGCTACGCGCGAACGGGATCCCGGATGCGAGCTCGGCCACCGTGAAGTAACTTCCCGACTGCCGAACCCTCACCCAGAACGCTCACCCAGGGCCCGAACCCGAACCCGACCCGCGAAGCGCCGAAAGGCGCGAGTCTCGATCCCCGAAGCCAGCAAACAGCGGATCGGGGCTCGGCCCGGGCGGGCCTCGTAGGTCGGGTTCGGGGTTCGGGTTCGCGTTCTGGGATCGCGGTGGGATTGGTCCTATTCGAGGGCGTAGGGCAGCGTCCCCGCATACGCCGAGAACTTCGTCGCCGGTCCCTCGGACCCCTGCACCCCACACCGCGCAAGCATCAACGCCGCCTTCCCGTGCGCGAACACGCCCGCCAGCGTGCACGACGTCGCGCAGGCCCGATCCTTGGGCGGCTTCTTCTCCTCGGCGAGGCGCGCCGGCTTGTCGTCCCCGAGGAAATACACCGCGAGCCGCAGCATCAGGGGCCGGAACGGCTCCTCGCAGGAAGACTTTCCCTTCGCGACGCGCTCCTCGATCTGCACCGTACCGATCGGCGCGCCGCTCGGCTTGGTCAGCTCTCCGTTCTCCTCGGCTTGCACGGTCCGCGCCGGGACCCACGATGCC
>DASQAS010000114.1:0-23999 GCA_035635635.1 Myxococcales bacterium
CCGGATCGGCATGGACAAGAACCCCATCGTCGCCGCCCTGCAGCGCGAGCAGGCCACCGCGCTGGTGCTGTACCTCAACTACAAGAAGTACCACTGGCTGACCTTCGGCCCCCACTTCCGCGACCTGCACCTGCTCTTCGGAGAGCACGCCGACCAGGTGCTGGAGAGCGTGGACGAGCTGGCCGAGCGCGCCCTGATGGTCGACGGCAAGCCGCTGGCCGACGCCACCCAGTACCTGCCCGCCTCGCTGGTGCCCTCCTCCCAGGGCGAGCGCAGCGTGAAGCAGATGGTCGACGAGGCCATCGAGTCGCACGACCGGGTGATCAAGGCGATGCACGACGATGCCGAGGTCGCCACCAAGGCCGGCGACATCGGCACCGCCGATCTGTTCACGCGCCTGGTCCAGGTCCACCAGAAGCAGCGGTGGTTCCTGAAGGAGATCGCGCGGAAGGAGCGCTGACCTACATCCGGTGCGGCCGCGCGTCCTTGTCGACCTTCACGGGCCTGGGCCGCGAAACCGTCGTCCCCGCCGTGTTGGCGGTCGTGACGTTGCCGCTGAACGTCGGGACGGTGCGCGCGTGCGTTGCGGCCTCAAACCCCGACGCCAGCTTGATCAACGTCGGCTCGCTGAAGGCGGTCCCAAGGAAGCTGATTCCCATCGGCATCCCGTGCACGCTGCCCGCCGGCACCTGGACGATCGGATATCCCGGCCCTCCCGCCAGGCCCGAGCTAGCGAAGATGAAATGGTCGGAGAGGATCAGATCGGTGGTCCAACCCGGGCTGTCGGTCGGCGCCACCACCGCGTCGAGGTGGAACTGCGCAAGCGCCGCGTCGATGCCGTTCACGCCCGCGTTGTGATCCAGCGCCAGAGCCTGGTTGTAAGTGATGCCGAACAACGTGACCGCATTCGGATCGGTGCTGAACGAATCGGCCAGCACGAAGAGATCCTGCCCGAAGTACGGCATCTCGGTCGCCGCGTTCGCGTTGTTGAAAGCGATGGCGTCGGTCAGCGTCTTGCCGGCCACCGGCACCCCGACGCGCGTGGCAAAGTACTTCCGGACGTCGATCTTGAAGTCGAAGAGCAGCACCACGAACTCACCATCCGCAGTGGCGAAGGTGAAGTTGTTGGCTGGATCGTCCAGTTCCACGACCGTCGCGCCACTCGCCCTGATGGCGTCGATCGCGGCATCGAAGACGTCAACGACCTGAGTGTTTGCGTTGTCGATGCCCTGGCGGGTCACGCCAACGCGCGCGCCGCGCAGTCCCTGGGGGTCGAGGAACTGGGTGTAGTCGGTCGGGATGGCCGGGCGCGCACGCCCCGTGCCTTGCCAGCCGAGCGGCACGCCTGCGGTTGCCGGATCCCGCGGGTCGGGGGTGCGGCTCGCAATCACGCTAAGCACCGCGGCAGCGTCCGCCACCGTCCGCCCATGAGGACCTACCGTATCCTGAGTGTGCGAGATGGGAACCACGCCGCCGCGGCTGGTGAGCCCGACCGTGGGCTTGATGCCGACGACACCATTGACGTTGGCGGGGCAAACGATGCTGCCGTCGGTCTCAGAGCCGAGTCCGACAGCGGTGAAGTTGGCGGACACCGACGCCGCCGAACCCGAGCTCGATCCGCACGCGTTCCGGTCGAGCGAATACGGGTTGTGCGTCAGCCCGCCGCGGCCGGACCAGCCGCTGGTGGAGAAGCTGGAGCGGAAGTTCGCCCACTCGGACAGGTTGGTCTTCCCGAGGATCACGGCACCACCGGCGCGCAGCTTGGCTGCGATGGTCGAGTCCTTGAGGGCCGGCCTGCCGGCGAGCGCAAACGACCCGGCGGTGGTTTGCATCTGGTCGCCGGTGTCGATGTTGTCCTTCAGCAGCACCGGAATGCCGTGCAAGGGTCCGAGCACCTTGCCCTGTCCCCGCATCTTGTCGGCGTTCCGCGCGATCGCCAGCGCGTCGGGGTTCAGCTCGATCACCGAGTTGACCCCCGGCCCGTTCTGGTCGATCTGCAGAATCCGGTCGACGTAGAAGTTCACCAGTTGCACAGAGGTGACCTGTCCGGAAGCCATCGCGGCTTGCAGTTGCACGGCGGTCTTTTCGGTCGGGTCGAATTGCGCGCGTGCGGAGAAGGGCACGACGACGACGAGCGCCGCAGCCATCAGTATGCGAGTCATGGGAGTTCCCCCGAGGGTAGGGAGGCGTAGAAGGCACGCCCACCCGGGTTTCTGTCAACCGCCCGAAGGTCTCGACCGATTTCACATAGTGTTCTCCGCAGGATAGCCGCGTCGAGATGTGAACAATCCGCCCTCGCAGCACCCGAGAGCCGCAGCGCAGTCGCCACGACGAAAACTGGTTCAGGGCGTACCTACGCACGTCGCAGGCAGTCACCCAAGCTGGTGAAAGCGCTCCCGCTCTTTGGTGTCTTGGTACCCGAGATGGTGCCTGAATCGTCACGGTTCGGACGGATTGTGACATTCGAACGTCGGAGCCTTCACTCAATGAACCGCGCAAAACGCCATCAATCGGGCCCAATCGCTCAGCAAGGCGATGCTTGAACTTCTATAGGAGCGTGCCGCGCAAGATCGCCGCGGCAGTGGTGAAGTAGATGATCAGCCCGGTCACGTCGACCAAGGTCGCGACGAACGGCGCACTCGCGCTGGCGGGATCGAACCCGAGCCGCCGGAGCAGGAAGGGCAAGAGCGAGCCCGCCATGGTTCCGAAGGTCACGACGCCGATCAGCGACAGCGACACCGTCAGGCCGACCAATAGATAATGCTGCCCGTACGTATTGAAGAACGCCTGCCAGAGCAGGATGCGCGTCATGCCTATGGAGCCCAGGATCGACCCCAGCGCGAGCCCCGCGGCCAGCTCGCGCCGGATCACCCGGAACCAGTCGCGCAGCCGCAGCTCCCCCAGGGCCATGGCGCGGATCACCAGCGAGGTGGCCTGCGAGCCGGAGTTGCCTCCTGAGGAGATGATCAGGGGCACGAACAGCGCCAGCACCACCGCCCGATCGATCTCGTGCTCGAAGTAGCCCATCGCGGTGGCGGTGAGCATCTCGCCGAGGAACAGCGCCGCCAGCCACCCGGCGCGCTTCTTGATCATGCGCGTGATCGCGATTTGAAGATAAGGCTCGCCCAGGCTCTCGCTGCCGCCCAGCTTCTGGATGTCCTCGGTGGCTTCCTGGCTGACCACCTCGACGATGTCGTCGACGGTGACGATGCCCTTCATCCGCCTCTCCTGGTCCACCACCGGGATGGCCATCAGGCTGGTCTCGCGGAAGAGCCGCGCCACCGCCTCCTGATCGACATTCTCGTCCACCGCGCGCACGTCGGTCTTCATCACCTCGCTCACGCGCCGGTCCCCGCGGGCCGCCATCAGCTCGCGGAACGAGACCACGCCCAGCAGGTGCTGGGAGGCATCGAGGACGTACGCGTAGTACGTCATCTCCACCGACTGGCGCGTCTGGCGGCGCAGGTAGGTGACCGCCTCGTCCACCGTCATCTCCGGGCGCAGCCGGGCGAAGCGCGGGTTCATCAGCCCGCCGGCGTGGTCCTCCCGGTAGGCGAGCAGCGCCTGCACCTCTTTGCGGGTCTGATCGTCCAGCATCGAGATCAGCCGGTCGCGGACGTCCGTCGAAGCTTCCTGCACCAGGTCGGCGGCGTCGTCGGGCGCCAGTCCCCGCAGCCACGAGCGCTGCTCCGCCTGCGGCAGCGCGAGCACCAGCTCCACCTGCTCCTTGGGCGAGATGCTGAAGAACAGGTCCTCGGCGGTGTCGCGGGGGAGGAGCCTCAGCCCTTCGGCGCGCTCCTCGGCGGAGAGCGCCGGCCAGGCATCGCGGAGCTCGTCCGGGGAGAGCGACTCCTGCTCCTCCGCCGCGGCCGCCGGGCTCACACCTTGGCCTCGCGGAATGCCTCGGCGGCCTTGAAGTCGCTCTCGTCCAGATCGCGCATCGGCTTGCCGCTCTCCGCCCGGACCCGCTTGAAGACCTCGACCACCTGCAGCTTGTGCGGCCGCGAGTTCGACAAGGGGCAGGCCTCGTAGGCCTTGAGCTCCTCGTCGCAGTAGCCCATGCGCTTCTCGCCGCACTTCGGCTGCATGTACTTCGCGAGCTCGGGGACCCTGCGCATCAGCTCGCTGCGCATCTTGGCGATCATCTGCCGGATCTCCCACTGGGCGCGAGTGCAGAGGCGCAGATCGCCGATGTGCAGCAGCTCGGCGAAGTTGACCATGATCTGGAAGTTGGTGGGCGCGGCATTGGGCAAGACGAAGCGCGCGTCCTCGGCGGGGATGCCGGCGGCTACCGCCTCGCGGTAGACGCGGGTGATCTCGCCCATCAGCCGCTCGAACTCGTCCGCCCTGCCCGCATCGCGCCAGCTCTCGGGCATCACGTACTCGAGCCGCTCCTCGTTCTTGCCGGTAAACCGGACGTACCGCTGCGACTGCTGCTCGAAGGAGATGCCGATGCGGTGCCGCACGAACTGGTGGCTGAGCGAGCGCGAGACGCCGGAGATGCCGAACCAGAACACCACCTGCTCCAGCGGCGAGACGTGTCCCGTCTTCAGCCGCTCCTCGACGAACTGGGCGATCTTCTCGCGGCTGACGCTGCCCGCGGCAATGTCGTCCCAGACCTCCCGCGGCGTCTTGGGCGTGTAGCAGGTGCGATACGCGCCGTAGAGCTTGGTGAGCGGGTCGTTGGCGATGTCGATGAGGACCACGTCCATGTCCGCTTTGTACCGCAGTTGGCCGGCGCCCCGCTCCGTTGTTTTTTGTAGGATGGGCCGGTGATCCCAATCCTGCTCGTCGCGGCGGGCGGCGCCCTGGGAGCGGTGGCGCGCTACCTGGTGGCGAACGTCGTCGCCCAGCGGGTCGGCGTGGAATGGCCCTGGGGCACCCTCTTGATCAACCTGAGCGGCTGCCTCTTGATCTCGCTCTTCCTCGGTGCCGGGTCGGGACGCATCGCCGACTCGAACCTCCGGTATCTCCTGCCCATCGGATTCGTCGGCGCGTACACCACGTTCTCGACCTACGAGTTCGAGGTCCTGCGCCTCTTCGAGCTCGGCCGGGCGGGGCCGGCGCTCGCGTACGTGATCGCTTCCAACTTGCTGGGCTTTCTGGCCGTGGCGGCGGGCGCCTGGGTCGCGCGGAGATGAGCGCGTTCGTGCAGCGGGTGCGCCGGATCGTGCGGTCGATCCCGCGCGGCACCACCCTCTCGTACGGCGAAGTGGCGCTGCGCGCGGGCAAGCCCCGGGCGGCGCGCGCGGTGGTCGCGGCGCTCCACCACCTGGCGGACGTCCCGTGGTGGCGGGTAGCCCGACACGACGGGACGCTGGCGCCCCAGGTCGCACACCAGCAGGCGACCCTGCTCCGGCAGGAAGGATGGAAACCTCGCCGGCGGCCCCGGAAGCGCAGGTAGACTCTTCGGGGTGGCGCTCTATGTCATCAGCGATCTGCACCTGGGAGAAGGAACGCTCGTCTCGATGTTCCGCGACCAGGACCAGGGCCAGAGGCTCGCAGAGCTGTGCGCCCGCGTGGCCCAGGATCCCGAAAGCGAGCTGGTCCTCCTGGGCGACATCCTGGACGTGACCGCGGCCTGCCCGCCGCGCAAGGGCCTGACGCAGTTCGGGGTGGCGCTGGACGTCCCCATCGAGGACAAGCCGCCGCGGCCGCTGCCCGCCATCCTGCGCAGCATCCGCGAGTCCAACCCGATCGCGTTCGAGGCGCTCGAGGCGCTGTCCGTGCAGGCCCGGGTGACGCTGGTGCCGGGAAACCACGACCGGCATCTCGGCGAGCCGGGCGGCCGGGAGGCGCTGGACGCGGCCGGGCTCCCCAAGGTGGCCATCGAGCCGATGGCGGTGCGGCGCGTGCTCGACAAGTGGGTGGTCCTGCAACACGGGCATCTCTGGGACCCGGCGAACGCGAGCGCCACGGCAGGGGGCGAGACGCTGACCGCCGTGCTCCACCACGCCGTCGTCCCTTTCCTGCGGCACGTCGCACCTCGCTCCAACGTCCACATCGACCCCGACCGCCTTGCGGCGCTGCGGCCCGAGGAGCGGGTGATCCCGGTCCTCCAGCGGTGGCTGAAGGCGGGCGTGTTCAACCGCTTCATCGACGCGCTCCTGGAGATCCTGGTCGCGAATGGGGCGCTGGCGCGCCCGCTCGCATGGGTGACCACACCGTCGCTCTTGCGCTGGCGGCTCAAGGACGACGACGATCTCTGGGAGCGCGCCGGCGCATCCGCCCTGGCCGTGCTCGAGGGGGCCCGATCGCTGCCAGGAAAGCCGCCACCGCCCGACGTGCTCGTGCTGGGACACACCCATGTGATGGACTGGGCGGTGCAGGAGGGGCGGCCCGGGGTCCAGCGGCTTTACGTCAACCTCGGGACATGGAGCGCGCGGGCCACCGACGCCGCTGGGCCGATGGACGCCATGCTGCCTTTGTTGCGCATCGAAGCCGACCGCCGGCAGCTGCGTGGCGAGCTTCTGGAGTGCTCCGGCCGCTGGCGCACGCTGCAGCGCTTCGAGGTGAACCGATGACGGGACGGAAGACTCCGTCGGCCAGCCGGGAACGCCTGCTGGAGGAACAGGCCCGGGAGCCCCAGGGTTGAGGGCCCGGAAAAAAAATAATTTTTTTTTCGGGCGGGTCCTCCTGGTCGTCCTGGGGGTGGCGGCGGCGCTTCCGGCGGAGGCCAAGGTCCGGAAAAACCACAAGCCTTCCGCCGCAGTCCGGCTGCCGCGACGGCCCGAGGACGATCCGCGCAAGCGGGGCGGAAGTCCCGCGTTCCGCAAGGCGTCGCTCCGGTTCGCCGAGCCGGCCGATCTGTCGCAACTCCAGGAAGGGCCAGTGCCCATCCGGCTGGTGGTGAAGGGGTACGCGCTCGGTCATCCGCTCAAGCCGGGCGGGCCCTCGCCGCACGCCCACCTGATCGTGGACAACGAGCCCGCGCTGGAGGTGTCCGACGCGGGCGCGCAGTGGGTGCTCAGCGGACTGCAACCCGGGCCGCACCTGGTCCGGGCGGTGCTCTGCCGCCCCTGGCATGAGGTGGTGAAGGCACCCAAGGCGTTCGCGATGGCGCGCTTCTGGGTCGGCCCGAAGCTCGCCGGCAAGGCCGGAAGGGCCGCCGAGTCCGTCATCTGGCCGCAGCCGCGCAAGCCGATCCTGACGTACGTCCTGCCCATCGGACGCCCGCCGGAGCATCTCAAGCTGGAGCGCGGGCTAGCCCCCGGCGAGGCGAACGACGGAGCCCCCGCGGAAGAGCCACCGGCGCTGAGCCCGGGCGGGAACCGGCCCGTCCTCGACTTCTACTTCTCGAACGGCAAGCTCGGCCGGCGCGGCGACAAGGTGAAGATCGTGCTCGACCGGCGCGAGCTGCCCCTGATCACGGACTGGAAGCCGCTGCTGCTCCGCCGCGCCCACCGGGGGACGCGGCGGATCTCCATCGATCTGATCAACCGCAAGGGCGTGAAGGTGCACAACGTGGTCAACCAGACCGATCGCGTCTTCAACGTTCCGGGCTGAGACGAAGGTCAAGTCAGGCGGAGGTGTCGCCCTTGTCCACGGGCTTGCCGGCCTTCTGCCAGCCCTGGATTCCCACCGACATGATGTAGACGTTCTTGTAGCCGAGCGCGACCGCCGCACGGGCGGCCTGGTGGCAGGCCATTCAATGTGTGTTCGCGCAATAGAAGACGAGCTTGCGCGACTTGTCCGTGGGGAGATCGCTCTCCTTCACGTCCTTGAATGAGACCCACCTGGCGGTGGGAAGGTGGCCCTTTGCGTAGTCCTCTTTCGAGTTGTTGTCGAAGATGTCCGCTTCTTTCTTGGCGATCAGGTCGCTGACCTGGTCGATGGTGAGATCGCTGAAGCCCTCTTCCTTGGCCGAGCTCGCTCGCGCCGAGCCCACGAGGAGCAGGACGGCGCAAGCCAAAAGGCACCTGTGCAGGATGGTCATGGCCGGACAGACTAACCAGGGGCCGGGAATGTTCAAGCGCTCTTCTGCATGCGCACGTGTGAAATTCCCGTGCCGTCGTCAAACTGCCCGCCGCAGGCGGTATACCCGGCCTTCTCGTAGAAGCCTTGGGCATGCACCTGTGCGAAGAGAGTGAGCGTTGTCGCACCGCGTCGGCGCGCCTCGCCTTCCAGGAACGCGAGCAGCGCCTTGCCCACTCCCTGCCCGCGCACGTCGTCGATCACCGCCATCCGCTCGATCTTCGCCACGCCGGGGCCGGTGAAGATCAGCCGTCCGGCCGCGCACGGGACCCGATCCAACGACGCAAGAGCGTGGACGGCGTCGCCGCGATCGTGCGCGTCGAGCTCGTCGCTCGGCCGGACGCCCTGCTCCTCCACGAAGACCGTCCAGCGCAAGCGCAGGCACTGCTCGACGTCCTTCGGACCCTGCGCGACGCGGATCTCGATCATGCCTTCCGCGGCGCCAGCCAGCGCTCGGTCGCCACCGCCCAGAGGACCACTCCCAGACCGTAGAAGAGGAGCAGCGAGAACAGATCGCTGTTGGAGAAGCCCGGGATCGCGCCTCCGACATTGATCGCGTTCAGGAAGTCCCGCGTCGGCTCGGAGAGCTGGAGGAAGGCGAGGATGGTCCCGATCACGCTCGCGCCGGCGATCAGGCCGGAGGCGAAGAGAATCCCTGGACCGCTCTCCGCCTCGGTCCCGCTCAGCTTCCGCTTCGCGGTCCGGTCGGCGACGTACCGCACGATCCCGCCGACCATGATCGGCGTGCTGGTGGAGAGCGGCAGGTAGACGCCGACGGCGAACGCCAGGCTGGACATCCCGCACAGCTCCAGCACCACCGAGATGAACACGCCGATCAGCACCAGCCCCCAGGGCAGGCGCTGGGTCATGATCCCCTCGATGATGAACGACATCAGCACCGGCTTGGGCGCGCTGAACTTCGACTTCACCTTCTCGCCGTTGTCGCGGGTGTCGAGCTTGCCGTTGATCCCGGGGTCCTCGAGGTACTTGACGTGCCCTCCGGTGTCGACCAGGTACTTGCCTGCCGGCACCTCGCCGCGCGGCTCGCGCAGCCAGACGACGTCGTACTCATTGCGGTCGCGGTCCGCGTCGGGCCCGCGCAGCCGCTCCTTGGTCCCCGTGGAGTCGGACTGCGAGAAGCGGACGTTCGGGTAGCTGCGCGCGGCGAACACCGTGCCGGCGTCGTTCAGCTTGAGGATCACGAACCCGAGCAGAAGCGCCGAAGAGAGCGCTCCCACCAGGATGGCGATCTGCTGCCGATACGGCGTGGCCCCGACCAGGTAGCCCGTCTTCAGATCCTGCGAGGTGGTGCCGCCGTTGGAGATGGCGATGCAGGCGATGGCGGCGATGCTGAGGGCCGCGATCTTGTAGGGCGGCGTCACCCAGCCCAGGGCGAAGAAGATCAGGGAGGTGATCAGGAGCGTGGCCACCGTCATGCCCGAGATGGGGTTGGACGAGCTGCCCACCTCGCCCGTGAGGCGCGAGCTCACGGTGACGAACAGGAACCCGAGGACCAGGATCAAGAGCGCCCCGAGCACGTTGATCTTGAACGAGGGCACCAGCGCGCAGACGATCACGATCAGGAGCGATCCGGCCCCGACCACCCAGAGCGGCAGGTCGCGGTCGGTGCGCAAGGGGCCGGCGCTCCCCCGCGAGCCGCTCAGCGACTTCATCCCCCGCATCGCTCCGCCGACGATGGTCGGGAGCGACTTGAAGAGCGAGATGATCCCGCCCGCCGCCACCGCGCCGGCCCCAATATACAGAATGTATTGGTGCCAGACGTCGTCGGCGCTCATGTCCTTGATCAGCGTGGTCGCCGGGTAGATGGGCGTGGTGGATGTGCTGCCGAAGAGCTTGATGGCGGGCATCAGCACCAGGCTGGAGAGGATGCCGCCGGCGCCCATGATCAGCGCGATCCGGGTGCCGATGATGTAGCCGACGCCCATCAGCTCCGGCCCGACCTCCAGCGAGAGGTTTCCGCCGTCGTAGGCCTTGCCGAAGAGCCGCTGTGGGACGTCCTTGAAGATCCCGAACGCCTTGTAGCCCAAGGCGAAGATCGCCCCGACGCCGAGGCCGGCGAAGACGGTCTTCGCGGTGGTGCCGCCGGTCTCGCCGGAGATGAGCACCTCGGCGCACGCCGTGCCCTCGGGATAGACCAGCGTCTTCGCTTCCTTCACGATCAGCGCGCGACGCAGCGGGATCATCAGGAGGATCCCGAGCAGGCCGCCCAGCACGCTGACCAGGATCACCTGGCCGATCTCGAGGTTGTAGCCGAGGATCAAAAGCGCCGGCATGGTCACGCCCACGCCGAAGGCGATGCTCTCGCCCGCGCTGCCCGCCGTCTGGGTGATGTTGTTCTCGAGGATGGTGGCCCGGCGCGTGCGGAAGAGGCGCGTGAACCCGCGGAAGATGGTGATGGAGAGCACCGCCACCGGGATCGAGGCGCTGACCGTCAGGCCGACCTTGAGCACGAGGTACATGCTCGATGCGCCGAAGAGCAGCCCCAGGAGCGCCCCGACGATCAGGGGGACCGGCGTGAGCTCCGGGATGTCCTGGTCGGCGGGAACGAAGGGCTTGTGCTCCTCCTCGCTCTCGGCGAGCGGAGCGCGATCTGCCGTCGCGGACTGTGGCCTTTTGGACTCGGGCGCGTCCAGCGCTGGCATCTGCATGAGGGGCTCCATGGGTAGCATGGAGTGGGCGCCCTGGTCACCCGCGATGGCAACGTGCTTTCCCCTGCAATTGCATCGTAGGATTGGCGCGTGTTCAGCCTGAAGCTGACTGCGCGTCCCGATGCGCGAATGGTGGAGGTGCCTCTCGAGATCGAGGCGGAGCTTCCGCGCGAGTTCGAGGGCTCCGCGGTGCTGGCCTCGAGCGGGCTGCCCCGCCGGGTGCGGATCCGGGCCACGAAGGACGCGCTCAAGCTCTCCACCGCCTACCGCGCCGACCAGCTCGCGGCCGACATCGTCCGGACCGCGCTCCGCGGGACTTCCAGCGACGTGCAGCGGGTGCAGGAGGCGGTGATGAAGTTCGTCCGCGCCGTCCGCGACCGGCGGCAGGACGGAGCGACGCTGGTGGTCTCCACCAACGGGCGAGGGAAGATCGACGTGGTGGAGCTGGTGGGCTCCTCGAAGCCGCCTCCGCCCGCACCGGTGCAGCCATTCGATCGAACCCAGCCGTTCGAGCGACCCCAGTCCCGACCGCCTGCAGCCGCGCCTGTGGTGCCCGACCGCCTCCCGCTCCTGGAGAAGCGCGTGGCCGACCTGGAAGCGGCGCTCGCGCGCCTGCGTACGGGCGGCGACCTGGTGGAGCGGATCGCGCAGCTCGAGCAGAAGCTGGCACCCGCCATGGCGCAGATCTCGCGCACGCTGGGATCCGCCGAGATCGCCGGCCCCGGGCTGGAGAACCACGCCGTGCAGGCCGCGGCGCGCAACGCCTCTTCGCCGCGGCGCACGACCGCCGTCGAGGCCTACGCGGAAGGACTGCGCAGCGAGCTGCGCGCGAAGGCGGCCGCGGCGGCGGAACGAGCTCGCGCCGAGGTCGAGCGCTGCGATCGGGCCGCGGCGTTGGCGGTGGACGCGGAGCTCCTCGGCGTCCCCCAGGACGGGACCGCGCAGCGGCTGCGCGACGCTTCGGGGCAGGTGGCGGCCCGGCAGACGGCGCTCACCCGGCTCGCCGACGAGATCGAGTTCTACGGCGGGGCGGAGCTGCCGGTGGCCGCGCAGCTGCTAGCGCGGCTGGAAGAGCCGGTCGCTCGCGATCCCGCGCCCGCGCTGGAGCCGGTGGCACAGGCGATCGTCCGCGCGGCGAAGGACGACGCCGCAGGCGACCGTGCCTCCTGGCTGCAGCGGACGGCCGCCCTCTGCGGATGGCACCTGGTCGCGCCCTCGAAGGGAGATCCTCTCCTGCGCGAATGGCACCAGCCGGTCGACGCGGGCGGCGAGACCGTGGTCGCTCTCGTCTGCCCCGGTCTGAAGCGCGGCGACGGAACGCCCATCGTCGAGGCCCGCGTGAAGGTCGATCCTGGCCTCGCGGCGCACCCTCCTCAGCCGGAGCCGGGTCCGCCTGCGCCGGCGGCGGTCCCGGAGGCGCCGCCAGCGGTGGCCACCCCGGTCCCGCCTGCCGTCGAGGCGCTGGCCGCGGTCATCGCATCGGCTCCGGAGCCGCCTGCCGCAGCGGTCCCCGTGAGCGCCGCCCCGCCGCCGAGCGCCTTGCCGGCGCCTTCGCCGGTGCCCTTCGCTCTCTTGCCCGCGCACGTCCCAGGTCCGCTGCCGTTCGCGGAGGCCGCGGGAGAGTCCGCCATCCGCCCGGATGCAGCCACGGCGGCCACCCTGATGGCGGCCCGCGCCATCCGGATCGTCGCGGACGACCCGGCGATGAACGACGAGGGATTGGCCGCGCAGATGGCGGCGGAGCCCGTGGAGGCCGAAGTGATCGACGCCCACGGCGAGGAGATTCAACTGATAGCGGATCCGCTGCCCAACGAGAAGCCGACGAGCTGATCCGAAGCGGATCTGATTGACATCCCTTGATTGCTGGTCTATTTCGCGCGCGCCTTCACGGAGGGGCACCCCCGATGGCACGCGATCTCGGCACCAAGTACGTCTGCTTCAAATGCGGCACCAAGTTCTACGATCTGAAGAAGCCGGCGCCGACGTGCCCGAAGTGCGGGGCCGACCAGCGCGACGCGCCGGTCGCCAAGCCCACATCGGGGCGCGCGGCGCGGGCCGCTCCGGCCAAGGAGCCGGAGGAGGCGGAGGTGCCCGCGACCGACGACGAAGAGGCGGAAGAGGAAGAGAAAGAGAAAGAGAAAGAGGACGAGGACTAGCCGTTCTACGCGGCAGAGGGCTCTACGCGGCGCGCTCGACGCGGGAGCTCTTCAGCCACTCGGGCACGCGGTCCTTCCGGTAGATGAAGATCGCGTCGTAAGGGCAGGCCTTCTCGCACTCGCGGCAGCCCGTGCAGTTCTTCTCGATCACGCTGACCACGCCGAGGAAGCTGTTCGGGTCCTTGACGTGTACCATCTCCAGCGCCTCGAACGGGCACCGCTCCACGCACTTCTCGCAGCCGGTGCACGCCTGCTCGTAGACGAAGGCGATCGGGCGCTCGTTCTTCTTCAGCATGTTCTGGACGTTGCCGTACTGGTCCAGGATGGCGTCCACCGGGCAGACCGGGCCGCAGGCGCCGCAGTCGATGCAGAGCTCGGGCCAGATGATGTGCAGGGCCTTGCGCTCCCCGGTGATCGCGTCGGTCGGGCAGCGCTTCACGCACGCCGTGCAGCCGATGCAGGTCTCGATGATGCGATAGGCCATGGACCGTCCTCTATACCGGCAATCGGTAGAGCATCCAATACACGACCACGCCGGTGACCGACACGTACGCCCACACGGGGAACGTCCAGACGGCCCAGCGCCTGTGCTGCTGGTAGCTCTTGCGCACCGCCGAGAGCCAGAGGGTGCGCAGGATCAGCGGCACGGAAACCACCGCGAGCACTGTGTGGGTCCCGAGGAGCACCAGATAGAAGGTCCGGAACGGCCCCTGGTACCGGTGGACGCCGGTGAGGGCGAACCGGGTCAAGTATCCCACCAGGAAGAGCGAGGACGCGACGAAGGCCGCCGCCATGAGCTTCCAGTGCAGCGCGATCCTGCGCGTGCGGATCGCCCAGTAGCCGGCAAACAGTGCGCAGGCGCTGGTGGCGTTGAGCGCCGCGTTGACGGTGGGCAGCGCTTCCGCCAGCGTCACCCGCGCCCTCCGGCCGTCAGCGAGCGGGCGTCGTGCAGCAGGCGGTCGCGGTCGTCCGCGTCGTAGTAGCCGCGGATGCGACCCATGCGGTCGACGAGCACCAGGCGCTCGCCGTGCATGATCTCGAAGGCGGCGAGGTGCGGGTCGGCCGGGTCGCGCGGCACCTTGGCCATGGCGGTGTGGAACCCGCGCACGACGGTGCGCTCCACCTCCTGCTGGTCGCCGGTCAACGAGCGCCAGAGGCCGGCCCGCGCGCCGAAGATCTGGCCGTACTGCTTCAGCTTCTGGGGCGTGTCGCGCTCCGGGTCCACGCTGATGGAGAGCAGGCCGATGTTGCCGCCTTGCTCGGCCGGAATCAGCCGATCCTGGAGCTTCTTCATCTTCGCCTGCAGGCGGGGGCAAGCATCGGAGCAGGAGGTGAAGACGAAGTCCGCGATCCAGACCCGGCCCAGCAGGTCCTGCTTGCCGAAGGGCGTGCCGTCCTCGGCGGTGAGCGAAAATGCCGGCAGATCCCCGAGCATGGGCAATTCGGGCGCAACGGCCCTCTTCATCAAGAGAGCGCCCATCGGCACCGCCAGGACCACGGCCGCGAAGGCGACCCAGCCGGGGTGCAAGGCGAGCTTTCTGGGCTTCTCCGCCAGGGCCTGCATCAGTCTTCAGTTATAGACCGGGAGGCCGGCTCCCCGCAGCACGAAGATGCCGCGGTCACCGCCAGCGGGTCAGCAGGCGCTCCCGGTCGAACAGCCGCACGGCCAGCGCGATCAGGGCCAGGTCCGCCGCCGCCACCCCCGCCGCGAGTCCGAGGTAGAACCGCGGCCCGAGGGCGATGCGGCCGGCGAGCTGGACCACCAGGAGCGCCAGGAGCGGCAGCACGGTGGTCGCGGCCAGGTTCTGCGCCGCCCGGGAGTCCAGCACGCGACTGGAGACGACCACCGCCGCCGCGTTGCCGAACAGCGCGAAGAGCGGCGTGAGTACGAGCACGCCGAAGATCCAGGCGGCGTCGGGCAGCACCCTCTGCCCGGCGACCGCGTCGATGCCCAGGCAGAACAGGGCGGCCGAGATCCAGGTGATGGCGAGCGCGGGAAGGAGCGCGGCGAGGCTCTTGCCCAGGATGATGCTGGCCGTGCTCACCGGCGCGGCGAGCAGCGGCTCCAGCGTCCTGCGCTCGCGCTCGCCGCCGATGGACTGCGAGGCGAGCATGATGGGCAGGAAGATCGGCAGGACCAGGAACATCGGGAGCCAGTTGCGGCCGACGATCGCGGCCAGGCCGGCCGCCGCCGGGTCCGAGGAGCGCAGGCCGTAGATCTCCTGGATGAACGCCAGCGCCTGCTCGGGCGCGGCGTGGACCATCCAGGCCAGCAGCGCCACCGGGACGACGACCACCGTGGCCGGCAGGGAGATCATCGACAGCAAGAGCACCGGCGAACGCCGGAGCTCGAGCAGCTCCTTGCGCAGGATGACGCGGATCACGGCCCGCCCGCCTCGGCCAGAAGCTCGAGCCAGGCGTCCTCGAGCGGATCGCGATGGGGCGCGACCGCCACGATGCGCGCCCCCGCCCCGACCAGCGCCGCGACGATGTCCGGCACTTCCGCGCCCGGTTCGATCAACAGGGTGTTGCCGTCGAGCCGGAGCGAGCGGCAGAGGCCGCGGACGCCGTCGGGCTGGAACGGAGCGGCAAGCTCGATCCGCAAGAGCGTCTCGCGGCGGATCTCGTGCACCGCCACCAGCCGCCCGGCGATGAACGCGGCCCGTGAGCAGACCCGCTCCACCTCGTCGAGGTGATGGGTGCAGAGCACGATGGTCGCGTGCTCCGCCGCCAGCTCCGCGATCACGTTCCGCACTTCGCGGGTCGCTGCCGGGTCGAGACCGACCGTGGGCTCGTCGAGGAAGATCACCTCCGGGTCGTGGACCAGCGCCCGTGCGATCGCGAGCTTCTGCTTCATCCCCCGCGACAGCTCGGCGAACGGGCGATCCGCGTGGTCGCGCAGCGCGAACCGCTCCAGCAGCTCTTCGGACCTGCGCACCGGCTCCTTCGCCCGCTGCAGCCGGGCAAAGTGGACAAGGTTCTCGCGCGCGGTCAGACGATCGTAGAACCCCGGAGACTCGGTCAAGAGGCCCACCCGGGCCCGCAGCTCTGGCCCGCCGGGACGCCCCGGAGCGATCTCGCAGCCTGCGACGCGGGCGGTGCCGGCATCCGGCGCGAACAGGCCGGCCAGCATGCGCAACGTGGTGGTCTTGCCGGCGCCGTTCGGTCCGAGAAAGCCGAACACCTCACCGCGCTCCACCGCGAACGAGACGTCGCGGCACGCGGGGCGTCCGCCGAACGATTTGCCGAGTCCGTGCGCCTCGATCGCCGACAAGCGGCGGCGATCTTACCCTTCGGCCTTGCCCGGCGTCTTGCCCGCGGGATCCTCCACGATCGCAGGATTACGCGCGTTGCCCAGGGGCGGCAGGGAACCGTCCGCGTTCGGCCGGGGCTCCACTCCGCTGCGCGTCTCGCCCGTGCCGATGCCGCGCTCGTTCTTCACCACCTTGATGTTGTCGTCGCCGGTCTTGATGTCGTCTTTGTCGGGCATGGCGTAAGTGTACGCACTCGCGTAGAAGGGCGCGATGCGCAACCAGGCCGACGTGGTGGTGATCGGCGCGGGGCACAACGGCCTCGTCGCCGCCCTCGTGCTCGCCCGGCGCGGGCTCGACGTCCTGGTCCTGGAAGAGAAGGAAGTGGTGGGCGGCGCGGCGCGCACCGAGCGGCCCTTCAGCCGCGCCCCCGGTCTGGGGACGTCCACGGGCGCCTACCTGCTCGGCCTGATGCCGCCGGAGCTCTTGCAGAAGCTGGGCGTGGACGTCCCCGTGCTGCGCCGCGATCCGCACTACTTCCTGCCGACCACCGGCAAGCGGTATCTGCTCTTCGGTTCCGACGCGGCGGCGATGAAGGATCAGTTCCTCAGCTTCTTCAGCGAGCAGGACTTCCGCGCCAACCAGGCCCTGCAGGCGGAGATCGCGCAAATCCGCGACGACGTCGCGCCGACCTGGCTTCTGGAGCCGCTCTCGATCGAGGACACCGCCGCGAAGTACCTGCGCCCCTCGCTGCGGCAGGTCTTCGTCGATCTCTGCCGCAAGCCGGTGGGGCACTATCTCGATCGCTTCGCCTTCAAGAGCGACCTCTTGAAGGCGATGTACGCCGTCACCGACGGGTTCTCGGGCCTGAACGGCGACTGGGACACGCCAGGCACCGGCATGAACTTCCTGATCCACAACATGTGCCGGCTCCCCGGCAGCGACGGCACCTGGATGATCGTGAAGGGCGGCATGGGCACCGTCACCCAGCGCTTCGCGTCCGCCGCGCGCGAGGCCGGCGCGCGGATCGAGACAGGCCGTGGCGCGCGCGCGATCGCGCAAGGGCCCCTGCGAGTCGTGCTCCAGGACGGCTCCGAAGTGGCCGCCCGCGCCGTGGTGGTGAACGCCGACCCGTTCCGACTCGGCGCGCTGATCGGCCGTGAGAACCTGCCAGCCGCCTGGAACGCGCGGGTGGACGGCTACCGCCGCGACGGCACCACGCTCAAGGTCAATCTCGCGCTGCGCGGACTGCCGCGCTTCACCTGCCTGCCCGAGGATCGCGGGCAGTTCGGCAGCACCATGCACCTGTTGCCCGACGAGCCGGAGGTGATGGGCGCCATGCGCGCCGCCTTCGCCGACGTGAAGGCGGGGAGGCTGCCGGAGTTCCCCACCATCGAATGGTACGTCCACACCACGGTGGACCCCTCGCTGCGCGACGCCCAGGGACACCACAATTCCGCGCTGTTCGTGCAGTGGGTACCCTACGCGCTGAAGGGCACCACCTGGGAGGCCGAGGAGGACCGCTACACCCGGCACCTGCTCGGCATCTGCGACCGGTTCGCGCCGGGGACCACCGCGCTGGTGGCGGACACGTTCACGCTCTCGCCGCCGAGGATCGAGCAGCACTTCGGGATCTCGCGCGGCCACATCCACCACGTGGACAACTCGTTCGGCTTCGCCGACCGGCTCCCGTACGCCACGCCGATCGAGGGCGTGTACTCCTGCAGCGCGGGCTGCCACCCCGCAGGCTCGGTGATCGGGGCGGCGGGCCACAACTCGGCAGAGCGGGTTCTCGAGGATCTGCGCGCGTAGGCTACCGGGACTTACGGAGCCGACGCAGATTTCGACGCATGCCTCCCGCGGAAACGCGCGACCTCCTCGCGAGGTGGCGAGATTCTACGCGTCTCACCGCGCTGGCCCTCATCAGCTCCGGAAACGTGCAGGAGTCGAACGCCAGGTTCGAGGCGCTGGAGGCGGGCGGAGTTCCGTGGCGCTGGCTCAACGGACCTCATGCGCGCGTGCGGTACGACTCGCTCTCCGAGCTGATCCGCATCGAGGCGGCAACGCTGGCGCCCGCTCCCTATCTCTCCCGCTTCCAGCGCGCCAACCAGGTCGTGGAGGTGCGGCTCGAGCGCCTGGCGGGCGGGGAGGCGCTGGCGTTGATCCATGACGTGACCGCCGAGGTGGGCCGCCAGCGCGAGCTGCAACGCGATCGGGAAGCGCTCCTGCACGAGGAGCGGATGCACGCCATGGGCGTGCTCGCCTCCGGGGTCGCCCACGACCTGAACCACATGCTGAACGTGATCGCGCTGCGGGTCGCCACCCTGCGCGCCGATCCCCAGCTCGGGAGGTCGCGCCGGACGCTGGACGTGCTGGCGCGCGTGGTGGGAGAGGCCGCACGGGTCGTGGCGCGATTGCAGGACCTCGCCCGCCGCCGCCGCGACCGGCCCAGCGATCCTCTCGACCTGGCAGCGGTGCTCACGGGCGCCGTGGAGATGGCCCGCACCGAGGCCGACACGGCGAGCGTCCGCATCGAGGTGGACGTGCCGCCGCTGCCGCTGGTGCGCGGCTCGGCGGCCGAGCTCGCACACGTCTTCGGCAGCCTGCTCCTGCACGCGCGCGAGCAGATGCCGGACGGCGGGACCATCCAGGTCAAGGCGCGCGAGGATCGCGGCCGGGCGCTGGTCACCATCCGCGACTCGGGCCCGGGGATGTACGAGGAGGATCTGGCCCGGCTCTTCGATCCGTTCTCGGGCGTGGCTGGAGAGTCCGCCCTCGGGCTCTCGGTGGCGTGGGGCGTGATGTCCCGGCTGGGCGGATCGCTGCAGGCGCAGAGCCGCCGCGGCCAGGGAACCACGTTCACCCTTGCGTTCCCGCTCGCCGCGCCTCCCCGGCGCGAGCCCCCGCGCCCCGTGCCGGTCAAGCCGCCCACCCGCCGGATCCTGATCGTCGACGACGAACAGGACAACCTCGAGGTCTTGCGCGAAGTGCTCGAGCTGGAGAACCAGGACGTGGACGTGGCCCGGGGAGGTCCCGAAGCGCTCGCGCTCCTGGAGCGCGGCCAGTGCTACGACCTGGTCCTCTGCGACGTGGGCATGCCGGAGATGAGCGGCTGGCAGGTGGCGCGGGAGATCCAGCGCGTCGCCGAGGGCACGCCGGTGTGGATGCTCACGGGCTGGGCCAACGAGATCGGCGAGTCCGATCCGCGGCGCCGCTACGTGCGCGGCGTGCTGGCGAAGCCGCTGGATCTCGAGCAGCTCCGCTCGCTGCTCGGGTCCTCGCCGAAGCCGACCGCGCCGCAGCCGAACGCGTCGGGCATGCACTGAGCCGCGGTCAGAGCCCCGCGGGGCACTGCGTCTCGCTTCCCAGCAGGCACGGCTTCAGGATGCCGCACGCCGGGGTGAACGCGAACGGATCGTTCACGAACGTGAGGCAGCCGGTGGGGTCCCAGCACTGCTTCACGTCGCCGAAGATGCCCAGCACCCCGCAGCGGGCGCGGAAGACGTCGCGGCCGGCGCTCTGCGCGTTGAAGAAGGTGTTGACCTCGATGGTGCAGCCGCTCTTCGGGTCGGGGACGGCGAAGTCGAGCTCGCCGTGGCCATCGGCGTATCCGGCCCAGAAATAGTCGAAGGAGATGAGCCCGAACGCGTTCATGCCGGCGGTCAGGTCCAGCGAGATCGTGCGCGGATCGCCGCTCAAGTCGTAGTGGATGCGTGCCGGGAAGTTGGGATCGCCGGGATTGCTCATCCCCAGGCTCGTCGAGTTCTCGAAGTGCAGCGTCAGGCGACCGATCCCGTTGCTGGCCTGGGCGCCGAAGAACTCGCCCTCCAGGATCGGCAGGTACGCGGCCGGCGGTCGGGCCGCCATGATGGTGTAGATCCAGCGCCAGGGCGTGTACGTCGCGTCCAACTCGCGGAACATCACCACCTGGATCTTCACGCCGGGATGCTTGTTGTCGTCGTAGGGTCCCCAGGTTCGCGAGTCGTCGTCGCGGCTGGTGGGCGTCACGGTGCGGATGGCGTCCACCAGGGCGAGGATGTTGTCGACGCCCGCATTGATGGACTGGCCGGTAGCCTTCGCGTTCGTGTAGATGTCCGCCGGTCCGATCGCGCAGAGGGACTGCACGTTCGACCCCTGCGGCACCTGCACGTGGAGCTGCTGGCTGCGCGGGATGGCCGAGAGGAACGCGATGTCTCCGTTGGAGAGATTGCCGCAGGCACAGAGGAGAGCCAGCGCAGCGAGGTTAGAAGCCCAGCGCATAGTCCACCCCCAGGGCGATCTCGGCGTAGCCGAGGTTCTGCGCCCCATCGACGTTGTAGAAGAGGTAGTTCAGGCGACCGCGCGCCACCGCGGACCAGCGCTCTGCGAAGTGCCACGAGAATCCCGCCTGCAAGCCCGGCGTGAGCGTGAAGAAGTTCTGCTCGGGCAGATCGTTGGCCGACTCGAACGAGCGGGCCATGTAGATCGCCGCGATCCGCGCCCCGAGGGACAGCGTGAACGTGTCGCCCAGCGGGAAGTCCTTCCAGAGCGAGGCGCCGCCGGTCACCACCATGAACGTCTCCGGGATCGGCGCGACGCCGGGCAACGTCAGGGTCGCGCTGCCGCCGCCCACCGAGATGTCGAGCCCCCAGCCCAGGCCGTGTCCGAGATCGTCGCGGACGGCCAGCTCCGCGCCGACCATGGCGGCGGGCGGGAAGAGACCATTGCGCGCGGCCGAGTCGAAGAAGAACTGCCCCCCGGCGGTGCCGAGAATGCTCCAGCGCGGCCCCGAGGCGCCCTTCTGCGGATCTTCGCTCAGCGGCTTGCGGGAGAGTCGCGCGTCGGCGATCTCCACCGGCCCGTCCGCGACGCTGAAGCTGCCGACCAGGAGCGTGTCGCCCTCGCGCTTCTTGACGATGTAGTCGCCGGCGGCGAGCGCGAGGCGGCGCTGGTCGTTGCGCGGCTTCGCCACCTCGGCCACCGCGCGGCGCGACCCGTCGAGCACCACGTAGACGCCCTCTGCTCCGGCGGGGAAAACGAGCGCGCCGCGCGCCGGGCCGAGCTCGGTCAGGACCACGTCGCCCGCGCCGCCCAGGTCGTACAGGTAGACCGGGTGCTGCGCGCCGGCGCGGGTCTCCGTCGTCTCGCCCACCGTGCGCGCGTACGCGTAGGCATATGCCTCCGCCAGCGTCACCTTGCCGTCGCCGCTCGCGTCGGCATCGCCGAGCAGGCCCGAAGCCAGGTAGTGCGTGAAGAACGAGGCGCCGATATCGTCGGACTCCTGCGACTCCTCGTCCGCGCTCGAGCTGGCGATCAGCACCAGCCCGCGCGGGCGGGTCGAGGCCGCCTGCGCTTGCTGGACGTCGAACGCCGGCGCCGCCCGCACGCCCTTCGCGCGCGTGATCGCGCCCGACTGGCAGGAGTCGAGCAGCCCGATGCGCACGTCCGCCGGGGCATTGCGCAGCGATTCGCGCAGCTCGACCAGCGGCATGCGCGTGTCGCCCAGCCGCAGATCGCCGTCCTTGGCGTGCCCCGAGTAGTAGACGACCAGCACGGTCTCGTCGCCCCGCGCGCGCGCCTGCTCCGCCCGCCGGGACAGGTCGGCCATGGCCCCCCGGACCTGGTCCGCCGAGGCGGACGTGAGCAAGCGCGCATCGTCGGGGCGGACTCCGCCCAGCCGGATGAGGATGGCGTGCATGCGCTTCGCGTCGCGCTCCGCGTACCGGAGCGGGCGCGTCCCGGCGCCGCCGTTGGAATCGCCGACCACCAGGGCGAAGCGGCGCGACTCCGCCAGCGCGGGCAGGGCGGCCAGGAGCGCCGCGGCGCAGAGGGCCCGGGCAAGGATCATCGGTGCAGCGTCACGCTCAGCACGTCGGAGCCGCGCGGCGCGTCGGCGGCGGAGTGGATGGAAGCGGGGTCCACCTTCGAATCGGACAGCACGACCAGCAGCGTGGCCACGCCCTTTCCGGTCCAGACGAAGGACTCGGGGAGCGGACCCTTCACCGCGGGGCCGGCATAGATCACGCTCGTCTCGCCGGTCTCGATCAGCAGCACCGCCGCCTGCTTGCGGCCCTCGGGCTTGAGCGAGAGCTGGAGCCGCGCGCCCTCGGCGACCGTGTCGCCCTCGCCGAGCTCGCGCACGCCGGTCGCGTCCTGGACGAAGAGCTGCGCCGAGGCGGCGCCCTTGCTGCGCTGGCGCTCGGTATCCGAAGGCCGCAGGATCAGCGCGCTGCCGGCGATCAGCGCGAGCCCCGCCGCGGCCGCCAGCGGCGCCCAGCGGGTGACGAAGCTGCGCTGCGGCCTGTGCGCCAGCTTCTCCGCCACGGCCGCCGCGAACTGCGGGAAGGGAACGTCGCGGCGCAGCGCCTCGCGCTCGGCCGCGATCTCCCGCTGCACGGCCGCGCAGCGCTCGCAGCCGGCCAGGTGGGCTTCCGTCCGCTCCTTCTCCGTTCCCGAGAGCTCTCCGGCGAGCAGCCTGCGAACGCGCAGAGCCGAGCAGCCGGGACCGGGTCCGCCCAGGTCGAGGTTCACAGGTCGCCTCCTTGCTGCAGCTCCACGCCGAGCGCGGCGCGGGCGCAGTCCAGGAACTCGCGCAGGCGCTTGCGCACGGTGGGCAGGCTCCGCCCCATCTCCTGCGCGATCTCCGTCTGCGTCAGCTCGTCCACGAAGTACAACACCGCGACCTCCTGCGCTTCCTCGGGCGCGGCCGAGAGCGCCGCGCGCACCATCTCCCGCCGATCCGGCGGCTCCGTTTCCACCTTGCGCTCCGCGTGCAACGTCTTGATCTGCTCGCGCCAGAGCGCCTTGCGTGCGCGGAGCAGGTTCAGGCAGTGGTGCGTCGCGATCCGCAGCATCCAGGTGGTGGGCGATGCCGTGGCGCGGAATTCCGCCAAGCCCCGGAGCACCTTCACGAACACGTCCTGCAGCGCGTCCTTCGCTTCCGCCTCGTCCTTCAAGAGATAGCGGCAGCGGCCGTACACCGCTGCCGCGTGCTTCTCGTACAGCTCGGCGAGGAGCCCCGCGGGCGCGGGCGAGCCGGGCCCGGCAAGTTCGCCGGCCCGGCCGCCCTCGACCACGCGGAGTCCCCTCACGCTCACGGCGCCGCCGACTGGGAGAAGGCAGCGGGGCTGTAGGCGCACTGCGACTCGGCGCCCGAGTCCGGCCCGCCCCAGGGGTCGACCACCACCTTCACCGTCGAGGTGAAGTACGTCACGTTGAAGGGCGCGGCGCTCCAGCACTCGGAGAGCGCGATGCTGCTATACCCTTCCGCGAGGCCCGCCACGTCGGCGCGGCCGCGGCCGTCGTTCTTCCAGCGCGAGTGGACCGAGTAGCGGTCCTGGCTGGTGGTGTTGTGCACGGCGAAGTCGAGGTCGCCGCCACCCGCGTTGTCGTTCACGTAGGCGTAGACGATGTTGTTCTGGGTGCCCGGGTGATCGGTGTCGGCCGCGCCCAGGAAGGTGACGTGCAGCTGCGCCGGGCCCACGTTGGAGTAGTTGGTCACCTGCATCTGGCCGGTGGCGTTCCCGGCGATCCCGAGCGTCGCGGCCTTGTCGAAGTCCACGGTGAAGCTGCCCGAGCCGTGGTGCTTCTGCGGGCCAGGGATCGCGTTGCCGGAGGCGAACGCGACCATCGTGGTGCTCGGCTTCACCGCGCCGGAGAGCGTCCAGTCGAAGCTCATGCCGTCGGCGTTGCGCGAGACCACCAGCTGATAGGCGACCAGATCCAGCGGACCGGAGCCGGGGCCCCAGGTGCAGCTGTTCGGGTCGCAGCTCGTCGGCTCGAAGTCCTCGACCACGTGTTGGAGCAGGCCGAGGAAGAGCGCTGTCGGGAGGTTGAACACGACCGCCACCGTGGCGGTCAGCTGGAAGAACTGGGACCGGTCGCCGGCCACCGAGTCCGAGGAGACCAGGGCCGAGCTGGAGCTGGTCCCCGCGCTGGCGCTGGGGGAGCCCATCGAGACGGCTTCGTTG
>DASQAS010000115.1:0-39426 GCA_035635635.1 Myxococcales bacterium
CCTACTGCGTCGACCTGATCGCGCGGGCCGCCGACGGGCGCATCGACCCGCTGGTCGGGCGCAAGAACGAGCTGGAGCGCACCATGCAGGTGCTCTGCCGGCGCCGGAAGAACAACCCCATCTACGTGGGAGAGGCGGGCGTGGGAAAGACGGCCCTGGCCGAAGGGCTGGCGGTCGCCATCCACGAGAAGAAAGTCCCCGAGATCCTGAAGGAAGCCCCGCTCTATGCCCTCGATCTGGGGGCGCTGCTCGCCGGCACCAAGTTCCGCGGCCAGTTCGAGGAGCGCCTCAAGGCGGTGGTGAAGGCGCTGGCGGAGAAGCCCGGCGCCATCCTCTTCATCGACGAGATCCACATGCTGGTGGGCGCCGGCGCCACCAGCGGCGGCTCGATGGACGCCTCGAACCTGCTCAAGCCCGCGCTGGCGAACGGCGAGCTGCGCTGCATCGGGAGCACCACCTTTTCGGACTTCAAGGCCAGCTTCGACCGCGACAAGGCGCTGGCGCGCCGCTTCCAGAAGATCGAAGTGCTGGAGCCCAGCCGCGACGAGGCCGTCCAGATCCTCCAGGGCCTGAAGAGCCGGTACGAGGAGCACCACGGGGTCACCTACAGCGAGCCGGCGCTCGAGGCGGCCGTAGACCTCTCCTCCAAGCACCTGGTCGACCGGCACCTGCCCGACAAGGCCATCGACGTGATCGACGAGGCCGGCGCTTTGCAGCGGATGAAGCCCGAGAACGAGCGGGTGCCGCTGATCGGAGTGCCGGAGATCGAGCAGGTGGTGGCGAAGATCGCGCGGATCCCGCCGCGCAGCGTCTCCAGCGACGACAAGTCGGCGCTGAAGAGCCTGGCGCCCGAGCTGAAGAAGGTGGTCTACGGCCAGGACGCGGCCATCGAGGCGCTCTCCAGCGCGATCCTGCTCTCGCGCTCGGGCCTGGGCTCCCCCACCAAGCCCATCGGCAGCTTCCTCTTCTCCGGACCCACCGGCGTGGGCAAGACCGAGCTGGCCAAGCAGCTCGGCCGGATCATGGGCGTGCCGCTGATCCGCTTCGACATGTCGGAGTACATGGAGAAGCACACCGTGAGCCGGCTGATCGGCGCGCCGCCCGGATACGTCGGATTCGATCAGGGCGGCCTGCTCACTGACGCCATCCGCAAGCAGCCACACGCGGTGCTGCTGCTGGACGAGATCGAGAAGGCGCACCCTGACGTCTTCGACATCCTCCTCCAGGTCATGGACCACGCCACGCTGACCGACAACAACGGCCGGCAGAGCGACTTCCGCCACGTGGTGCTGATCTTCACCACCAACGCCGGCGCGCGGGACATGACCGCGGCCAAGGTCGGCTTCGGCGTGGTGGCTCGCAGCTACATGGTCTCGGGGTCGAAGCCCGGCGGCGAGAAGGTCGCTTCCTTCGACCTGGACTCCGGCGCCGGCGGCGACGCGAAGAAGGCCATCGAGCGCACCTTCAGCCCCGAGTTCCGCAACCGCCTCGACGGCTGGATCGCGTTCTCCAGCCTGCCGATGGACGTGGTGGAGCGGATCGTCGACAAGCAGATCGACGAGCTCCGCGCGCAGCTCAAGGAGAAGAACGTCGAGCTCACCCTTTTGCCCGACGCGCGGCGCTGGCTCGCCGACCGCGGCTTCTCCCCGCAGTTCGGCGCGCGCCCGATGGCGCGCCTGCTGCAGACCGCGCTCAAGAAACCACTCGCGGAGCGCATCCTGTTCGGAGATCTGGAAAAGGGCGGAAAAGTGGTCCTGGGTGTGCAGGACGACCGCCTCGACATCCGGACGGAATGAGGACGCGCGGGAGGCACCCGGTAGTATGGGTGCATGCTCCTCGCCTTGGTCTTGCTGCTCGCCCAGGAGGGCTTGCCGGACGTTCCCCCGCGCATGCCGATCGACGAGGAGCCTTCGGCGGCGGCCTGTACCTTTCCCATCGCGCTGCGCGGCGACAACTGCGCGTACGAGGCCGGCAGCGCGCCGGCCGATCCGATCGACAACGCGGCCGCCGCTTCCGACGCGGGCCGGCAGGCCTGCGCCAAGGCCGCCCGCGGAGACAACGGGCTGCGCAAGGAGTGCGAGAACGCGGTGGTGGAAGCGAGCGCGTCGCACCAATGCGCGATCCACGCCCGCCTGGTGGACCCGCGCGGGCGCCTGACCCGCGACTCGCAGGAATGCGTGGAGCTGTTGCGCCAGGAGATCTCGCGCACCTCCCGGGCGGCGACGCTCTCGACCAATTGCTGCAGTTGCCTGGCGGAGTCCCGCTGCTCCGTGGGCGCCACCCAGTGCAAGCGCGAGCTCGCGGACCTGGCGCCTTCGGCCGCGCTCCGCTCGTGCCTCTCCCGTTCCTGCTCCGACGCCTGCTCGTTCGCCGCGCCCACGCGGCCCCTCCCCGAGGACAGCCCGGCTGCGGTTCCGGACGACCCACGGAAACCAAAAAAGATCTGAGGAACCTTCATGCGCACCCTGCTCGTCTTCTCGTGCCTCCTGCTCGCCTGCGCCACTGCGGAGCCGATTGCCACGCCGGCGCCTCCGCCCGCTCCGACCCGGCTGGAGGCCTCGCCGAGGCAGGCGCCGCCCTTCGATGCCAGGTCGTTCGCCGCCAACCAGCTGACGCCGCTGGAGTGCGAGAAGGGCGCGCGGCAGCTCTACGAGATCCGCCCCGACCAGGGCTGGGCGGCGCTGGTCGCCTGCGTCGATCGCACCCGCTGGCCGCGCGGCGAGTTCACCCACCTCGAGCTGCTCACGCGCGGTGTCTGGGACCAGGAGCTGCAGACGCGTCCCGAGGCGCCGCGCCTGATCGCCAAGGTGGTCGCGCTGCGCGGCGGTGACGTGGAGGGCGACCTCCCGCTGGTGCAGAAGAGCCGGGTCCCCCTGTTCACGCTGGCGGCGGCGCTGCGGCAGCCCGACGTCTACAAGGGCCGCTGGGTGCTGGTGCGCGGCGCGCTGACCGAGATCAAGCAGGAAGGGAACCGCGCCGCGGCCATGATGCGCGAGACGTCGCTGCGCGCGACGGCGCGCGAGGTCGCCGACGGGCCCATCCACCGCTACGAGAGCTCCTACAGCGGAAAAGGACAAGGGGAGTACTCGAGCACCTCGCGCACGAGCAATAGCGGCGGCTCGAGCAGCAGGACGGACAACAAGGCGAGCGGCAGCGGCTCCTACAGTTCCAGCGGCCGCAGCGAGTACTCCTCGGTGAAGCAGAGGTTCGAGAACGAGCGCGTGGAGACCGGACGCCGCGCGGTCGGAAAGCTGGCGCAGGCGGACCCGTTCCTCGAGCCGGAGAAGGACTTCCTCTTCCTCGCCCGCTTCGACGGGGTCAACCCGGGCCAGAACCAGGAGCCCGTGGCGATGCTCTCGATCGCGGGCTATTTCCAGCCGAACGCCCTGCTGATCCAGTGAGCGAGCGGGTCCGGATCATCGAGCACGGGATCATCCTGATCGACCTGTCCGGGATCACCGAGCCGGACAAGGAGCTGCACAACTCCGAGCTCGCCCGCAAGCTGGTCGCGACGCACGCGCTGGGCCAGGCCCTGGTCCTGACCGACGTCACGGGCTCGAAGGCCAGCGAGGCCGCCATCGACTCGCTCAAGAAGATGGCGGCGCAGAACAAGCCCTTCGTCAAGGCCAGCGCGCTGGTCGGGCTTTCGCCGATCACGCGCGTGATCTTTCGGGCCGTGATCGCGCTCACTCGCCGGGACATCCGGCCGTTCGCCAACCGCAGCGAAGCGATCGCGTATCTGCTCTCGCAAAAGGGCGCCGACGTGCCGCCGCTGATCCCGACGTCGTAGGCGCTGTCGCCGAAGGCGACACTGCGCCTATGCTTTTTCTGCGTGTTCCCGCGAAGGCGGGAACACGCTTGACCATTACGGGGACAGCCTCCTACTTCCCGCTCCAGCGGGGCGGACGCTTCTCCGCGAACGCCTTCAGACCCTCCAGGCGGTCTTCGCTGAGCAGCGCCTTCTCGTAGTGCAGCCGCTCCGTCTCCAGCGCGGCGTCCATCGGGAGATCGTAGGCCTCGCCGATCGAGGCCTTCGCGGCGGAGACTGCCATGGGCGCGTTCGCGGCGATCTCCCTGCCGAGGGCAACCGCGGCGGCGACGGAATCCCCCGCTGCGGAGATCCGGCTGACGACCCCGAGTTGCAGCGCCTCCGCGGCGTCCACCCGTCGCGCGGTGAGGATCAGGTCCTTCGCCCGGCCGATGCCGGCGATGCGCGACAGCCGTACCGTCCCGCCGCCGCCGGGGATCACGCCGATCTTCGTCTCCGTCAGCCCGATCTGCGCGGCGGGATCCATCACCCGCAGGTCGCACGCCAGCGCCAGCTCGCACCCGCCGCCCAGCGCCAGCCCGTTGATGGCCGCGATCCAGGGCTTGGGGCAGCGCTCGATCTCGCGCAGGGCCGTGTGCAGCTCGACCAGCCAGCGGCGGACGTCGTCTTCTGTCCAGTCCTGCCGCTCCTTGAGATTCGCGCCGGCGCAGAACGCGCGTTTTCCGGCGCCGGTGATCACCACCGCCCGGATCGGTCCCTCCACCGCCGCCTGGCGGGCGTGCTGCGCGATCTCCGCGACCAGCGGGCGCGAGAGCACGTTCATCTGCGCCTCGCCGGCGATGGTCAGGACGCGGACGGGCCCGTGGTCTTCGGAGGTCAAGTCGGACATGGCTACGTCGCGGCCGCGGGCCGCGCCTCACCGGGGGTGCGCCGGCCCAGCGCCGCCTGCAGGCGGCGGCCGGACAGCTTGTGCCCGACGAGCTCCTGCGCGAGCGCTCCCGCCTCCACCAGCTTGTCGAGATCGACGCCGGTTTCGACTCCCATGTCGGCGAGCATCGAGACGAGGTCCTCGGTGGCCAGGTTCCCCGCCGCGCCCGGGGCGTACGGGCACCCGCCCATGCCGCCGATGCTGGCGTCGAAGGTGGTGATGCCCATCTCCATCGCGACCAGGCAATTCGCGAGCGCGGTCCCGTGCGTGTCGTGCATGTGCAGCGCGAGCATGGACGCTGGCAGGTCGCGGAGGAACAGGGCGAGGATCTCGCGGGTCTGCTTCGGGTTGCCCACCCCGATGGTGTCGCCCAGGGAGATCTCGTCGGAGCCGATGGCGCGCAGCTCGCGGGCGATGGAGAGCGCGCGCTGCGGATCGACGGGTCCTTCGTAAGGACAGCCCCAGATGGTGCTCAGGTAGGCGCGGACGAAGAGGCCCTGCTTCTTGGCCAGCGGCACGATCTCGCCGAAGTGCTCCAGCGACTGCACCACGGTCTTGTTGGTGTTCTTGAGGTTGTGCGACTCGGTGGCGGACATGAAGACCGCCACCTCGCGCAGTCCGACAGCCACGGCGCGATCCAGTCCGGTCCGGTTGGGCACCAGAGCGGCGTACCGCAGGCCCGGCTTGCGCGGCAGCCGGCGCGCCAGCTCGTCGGTGTCGGCGAGCTGGGGGATCCAGTCGGGCCGGACGAACGAGCCGATCTCCACCCGCTGCAATCCCGCCGCCGCCAGCGCTTCCACCAGCTTCAGGCGCGCCTCCAGGGAGAGCGTCGCTTCCTCGTTCTGGAGGCCGTCGCGGGGACCGACTTCGTACAGGCTGACGCGCTTCGGCAGCATGGCGCTCAGCTTCGCACCCGCACGTTGCCGCGCACCCATTCCGCGATGGAGCGGGTGGTCGCCCCGGGCGTGAAGATCTCTCGCACGCCCAGCTTCTTCAGCTCGGGGATGTCCGGGTCGGGGATGATGCCGCCCCCGAACACCACCACGTCGCCGGCGCCCTGCTCCCGCAAGAGGTCGATCACCGCGGGGAAGAGCGTCATGTGCGCGCCCGACATGATCGAGAGGCCGATGCCGTCCACGTCCTCCTGGACGGCGGCCGCGACGATCATCTCGGGCGTCTGGTGCAGCCCGGTGTAGATGACTTCGAATCCTTCGTCGCGCAGCGCGCGAGCGATGATCTTCGCGCCCCGATCGTGGCCGTCGAGTCCCGGCTTGGCGACGAGGATGCGGACTTTGCGGGTATCTGCCATCAGGGGACCTTCTCCAGTAAGGCGATCAGCTGCGGCGTGTCTTCCGTCAGGGGCGAGTCGGGCTCCAGCCGGCGCAGCGCGAGGCCCGCTCCCAGGGCCAGCCCGGCCAGCTCGGCGGGCGCATAGTAGCGGATGGAAAACGTAGCCGAAAGCTCCTCTCCGCCCGGCGGCCGCAGCCTCCGGGTCACGCGGTCGACACTGGACGCCTGATCCCAGACGCTCTCCTCCTCCACCCGCCCCAGGCCGGGCACCGTGTCTTCGTATCGGCTACGGGGGGTCGCTGCCAGGCGAAGCGGATTGTCGGTGGTGAGCACCAGGCTTCCCCCGGGCCGGAGCACGCGGGCCGCTTCCCGCAGAGCGCAGAGCGCGTCCGCGTCCGTCCCCAGGAACATCGAGCTGTAGAAGCAGAAGGCGGCCGCGAGCGAGTCGGCGTGCAGGGGAAGGGAGCGGAGGTCGGCGCGGATCAGCCGGGCGGAGCGCGCCTGGACGGCGGCTTCCCGTAGCAAGAGGCGGCTGCGGTCGATCCCGATCGGATGGGCGTACCCTTCCTCGACCAGGGCGTGGAGGTGGCGGCCGTAGCCGCAGCCGAGATCGGCGAGGGGCTTGCCGGGCTCGACCTGCGCGAGCCGCAGCGCGATGGCGACGTCCTCGCGGGCCAACGGGGGCGGCGCGTAGCGGCGCGTGATCTCCAGGAAGAGACGATCCGCTACGGGATCCATTGCTCTGCCCAGCGCTCGAGATTGCCGATCACCCGGCTGAGCGCGCGGCCCTTCTCCGTGAGGCGGTACTCGACCCGGACCGGCTGGTCGTCGATCACGCGCCGCTCGACGACGCCGCCGCTCTCCAGCTCCTTCAGGCGCTGCGAGAGCATGCCTTCCGTGACCACCTCCAGCTGGGCGAGGAGCTCGCTGTAGCGGTGCGGGCGCTTGAGGAGGAGCTGGACGATCAGCGGGGTCCAGCGCTTCGCCATCAGATCGACGGCGGACTGGAACCGCGCGCACATCCGGGTCGAGTGGGGGCGCACCGCCATGGGCAAAGTATAGCCGCCCGAATCCCGCGGCGCACGAAAGCATCAGTAGCTACTGAAAACGTAGTTACTACCTTAAACAGGAGTCACAGATGGCAGTCGAAACCTGGAAGATCGATCCCTCGCACTCCGCAATCGGCTTTTCGGTCCGCCACATGGTGGTCTCGAAGACCCGCGGCCGGTTCACGAAGTGGAGCGGAGAGATCCGCTTCGACCCGCAGGATCCCGCGGCCTCCTCGGTCGAGGTGACGATCGATCCCGCGAGCATCGACACCGCGGACGCACAGCGCGACGCCCACCTCCGCTCCGCCGACTTCTTCGACGTCGAGAAGTACCCTTCCGCCTCGTTCCGCAGCACCAAGGTCGAGCTCCAGGGCCAGGATTGGCTCCGCATCACCGGCGACCTGACCATCCACGGCGTGACGAAGCAGGTGGTCCTAGAGACGAAATACGAGGGCAGCGGCAAGGATCCCTGGGGCAACGAGCGCGCCGGATTCATCGGCACCACCGCCATCGACCGCAAGGACTTCGGCCTGAAATGGAACCAGGCCCTCGAAGCCGGCGGCGTCCTGGTCGGCGACAAGGTCGAGCTCACCCTGGAAGTCGAAGCCATCCGCCAATCCGCCCAGCAAGCCGCCTGAGTTTCAGGGACACCCTACGCAACCTCGTGCCAACTCTGACGCAACGGGCCAGAGTTGGCATATCGAGTTGCGTAGGGTGTCCCCGGATCTCTTAGAAGGTGCCTTTTTCGCGGAAGGCGCCCCAGACCTTGCGGAAGACGTCGCAGACCTCGCCCAGGGTGCAGTAGGACCTTACGGCGTCGAGGACCGGGTGCATGAGGTTCTTGTCCGAGCGGCAGGCGTCCTCGATGGCCCGCAGCCGGTCCTGGACGTCGCGCTGGGAGCGGCTGCGCCGCACGGAGTTGAGGCGCTCGATCTGCCGGTGCGCCAGCTGGTCGTCGATCTTCAGGGTGGGAATCGGCTCGTCGCGATCCTTCTTGAAGGCGTTCACGCCCACGATCTTGCGCTCGCCGGAGTCGACCTCCCGCTGCCAGTGGTAGGCGCTGTCGGCGATCTCGCGCTGCGGGTATCCCTCCTCGATGGCGCGGATGATCCCGCCGTACCGGTCGATCCTGGCGATGATCTCCATCGCCCGCTTCTCGGTCTCGTCGGTGAGGTACTCGACGTAGTAGGAGCCCGCGAGCGGATCGACCACCCGGTCCACCCCGCTCTCGTGAGCGAGGATCTGCTGCGTGCGCAGCGCGATGGTGACCGCCTCCTCGGTTGGCAGCGCGTACGTCTCGTCCAGCGAGTTGGTGTGCAGCGACTGCGTGCCGCCCAGCACCGCGGCCAGCGCCTGCAGCGCCGTCCGCACCACGTTGTTGTAGGGCTGCTGCGCGGTGAGCGACACGCCCGCCGTCTGTGCGTGCGTGCGCAGCGTCATGCTGATCGGCTTCTTCGCCCCGAACTTCTCCCGCATCACCCGCGCGTAGATGCGCCGGGCCGCGCGGAACTTCGCGATCTCCTCGAAGAAGTCGTTGTGCACGTCCCAGAAGAAGCTGAGGCGCGGCGCGAAGTCGTCGACGTTCATCCCGCGCTTGACACACTCCTCGACGTACCCGAACCCGTCCGCCAGCGTGAACGCCAGCTCCTGGACCGCCGTCGCTCCCGCTTCCCGGATGTGGTAGCCGCTGATCGAGACCGGGTGCCACTTCGGCATGTGCTTGGCGGTGTACTCGATCATGTCCACCACGACGCGCGTCGCCGGCCGCGGCCCGACCACCCACTCCTTCTGGGCGATGTACTCCTTGAGCACGTCGTTCTGGATCGTCCCGCCCAGCTTGTCCTGCGAGACGCCCTGCTTCTCGGCCACCGCGACGTACGCGCAGAGCGCGAAGATGGCGCTCGCGTTGATGGTCATGCTGGTGGTCACCCGGTCGAGCGGGATCCCGCTGAAGAGGACCTCGAAGTCCTTCAGCGTGGAGACCGCCACGCCCTCCTTCCCCACCTCCCCCCGCGACATCGGGTGGTCGGCGTCGTAGCCCATCAGCGCCGGCATGTCGAAAGCGGTGCTGAGGCCCGTCACGCCGTGCTCGAGCAGGTACTTGAACCGGTTGTTGGTGTCCTCCGGCGTGCCGAAACCGGCGAACTGCCGCATGGTCCAGAGCCGCCCGCGGTACATGCTCGGCTGCGGCCCGCGCGTGTAGGGGAACTGCCCGGGGAAGCCCAGGTCGCGCTCGTACTTCTCCACCTCGGCGTCGCTGGGCTCGCCCACGTCCGCTGGAGTCAGCAGGTCCGGGATGGGGATTCCCGAGTCGGTCTGGAACGCGCTCCGGCGCAGCGGGCTCTTCTGCGCCGCGCGCGCGAGCTCGGTCTTGCGCCACTCTTCCTGGGCTGCCTTCAGACGGTCCTTGGCCTTCATAGCGGCCAGATAACACGGGTCTGGCCCCGCCGCGACCTGCCGCACGCGCGGGCGACCGCTCGACGGCTCCGCCGCTCCTCGCTGCGCCGGGGAACGATCCGCAAGTTCACGCGGATGCTGGAGATCCATGGAAAGCGCGAATGCCCCTTTGCCTGGCGCGTCCGTCTAGCCGCGCGGGAGAAGGACGTCCCCTTCGAGTGGGTGCCGTTCGACGGACCTTCCCCCGATCCGCGGGCGGCCCACCGCAATCCGGACCAGCGCTCGCCGCTGCTCTGGGACGCGGGCTTCTCGCTCACCGAGTCGATGGTGATCGCCGAGTACCTCGAGGAGTCGCAGGGGGGCCGCGCGTTGATGCCGTCCGGCCCTCAGGAGAGGGCACGGGCGCGCCTGCTCCTGGCGACGGTGGTGCGCTCTCTCGAGACCGTTCCGAGCTACGCTCCGGACGAAGCGGCGGCCAGAAAGCAGATCCGGGAGGGTCTGGCCGAGTTGGAGGGGACGCTGTCGGACGGCCGGATCTGGCTCGGCGGGGAGATGCCGATGCTCCCCGACCTGATGCTCTGGCCGTTCCTGAGCCTCCAGGAGCAGGACGGATCGCCCATCCCGCCGGAGCTGCCGCGCGCGCAGCGTTACTGGCAGCGAGTCAAGGAACAGCGCTCGCTGACGTCGACGAGGCCCTGAGCGGCCTCAGGGCAGGGCCGCAGCGTGGATCGCCGGCACGGGAGCCAGCTTGCGGGTACTGGCCCTGCCGAGCCCGCAGAGCGCGTATCCGAATCCGAGCGCCCAGGTCAGGATCACGGCTACCGACATGCCCCAGTTTCGAAAGAACCTCATCTGAGCACCTCCCCAGTGCCCTTGGGACAAAGCACGCGCCGGGCCGGGCGAAGGGCGACGAACGAGGCGGTTTTGGGCTTCCCGGCCGCGCCTTGCGCAGGGGGCGCCACGGTGGCGCCACTGTGGCAGTGGCTCAGTCCCACGGCAGCGCGCGGACCACCGCGGCGCTGCGGGACAGCCGGCGCGACCCCGCGCCGTGCTAGTCCCAACCAGCGCGCGGACCACCGCGGCGCTGCGGGACAGCCGGCGCGACCCCGCGCCGGGCTAGTCCCAACCAGCGCGCGGACCCCGCGCCGTGCTATTCCCTGAGCAGGTTCCGGGCGATCACGATGCGCTGGATCTCGCTCGATCCCTCGTAGATGGTGGTGATGCGCACGTCCCGGTAATGCCGCTCGACGGGGAACTCGTCGATGTACCCGTACCCGCCGTGGATCTGCACCGCGATGTCGCAGGCCCGGTTGGCCTTCTCGCTGGCGAAGACCTTGGCCATCGAACCTTCGCTCGTGAACGGCTTGCCGGCTTCCTTCAGCGCGGCCGCCCGCAGCGCCAGAAGAGTGGCCGCGTCCAGCTCGGTCGCGACGTCCGCCAGCATGAACTGGATGGCCTGGAAGCTCCCGATCGGCTGCCCGAAGGCCTTGCGGTCCTTCGCGTAGCGGATGGACTCGTCGAGGGCCGCCCGGGCGATGCCGATGGCCTGGCAGGCGATACCGACGCGTCCGGAGTCCAACCCCGCGAGCGCGATGGGAAATCCGCGTCCCTCCGCCCCCAGCATCGCGCTGGCCGGAACGCGCACGTCCTCGAAAGACAGCGAGACCGTGCTGGAGGCCCGCAGTCCCATCTTGTCCTCGTGCCGGCCCACGTGGAGCCCCGGGCTGCCGCCCTCGACCAAGAAAGCGCTGATTCCGCGGGTCCCGGGCTCGCCGGTGCGCGCCCAGACGATGATCACCCCCGCCTGGTCCCCGGACGTGATCCACTGCTTGCTGCCGTTGAGGACGTAATCTCCCCCGTCCCTGCGGGCCGTGGTGCGCAGGGCGCCCGCGTCGGAGCCGGCGTGCGGCTCGGACAGCCCGAAGCTCGCCGCCACGAACCGTCCCGAAGTGATCTCGGGCACGTAGCGCCTCTTCTGCTCCTCGGTGCCGAACTTCACGATGGTCTCGGCGACCAGGTTGTTCACGGCCATGGTGACGGCGGTGGAGGCGCAGCCCTGCGCGATCTCCATCATCGCCAGGACATAGGCGACCGCGCCGGCCTCGGCCCCGCCGTAGCGTTCCGGCACGTTCACGCCCATCAGGCCGAGCTCCGCCAGGCCGGCGAGCTGCTCGCGGGGGAAGGCGGCTTCCCGGTCGAGGCGCGCCGCGACCGGGACCAGCGTCTTCTGTGCGTAGCTTCGGGCGGTGTCGCGGACCAGCGCCTGCGCGTCGGTCAGGTCGAAGAGTCTCGGGTGCATCTCGCTGCGCGGGGTAGGTGGGCCAAATCGTAGGCGCGAAGCCGCCCTGGGCGGCGGCGCCTATGTAGCAGGGGCGGCCGCCGGGCGCGAGTAGACTTTGTACATCCGTTCGAATTCAGCTGCGAAGTCGCCCAGGCGCTTGCGCAGGAGCGAGCGGTCGATCAGCACGCCGTCGTTCGAGACCAGCTGGAACTCGCGCGCTACCGCGAACCCCTTTTCGGTGATGCCCCAGCGCGCGTGCCCGTCCTCGCGCAGCACGCCGAGACGGACGAAATCGTTGATGGCGCGGGCCAGCGACGTATGCCAGCGGGCGAGCCGCCGCTCCAGCGGGTTGGACTCCCAGTCCCGCGCGCTGAGCGGCACGATGTCCCGGATGTGCACGTAGATGTCGCTGATGCCGGCGTTGCCTCCCCCGAAGAGCAACGCCGACAGCAGCGGGGCACAGAAGGTCTGGCGGGGAGTGAGCCGGTCGGACATGTCCGCCTCCCTGGCCCACGCTTCTTTTGGTGCTGCACCCTGAATGACCATGGAGCCCCCCAGGCTCTGGCCCGACTACTTCAACAGCGCGCCTGAAATCACCATTCGCTGGATCTCCGAGGTTCCCTCGTAGATCTCCGTGATGCGGGCGTCGCGGAAATGGCGCTCGACGTCGAGCTCCTTCGAGTAGCCCATGCCGCCGTGGATCTGGACCGCCTTGTCGGCCACGCGGTTGGCCGCCTCGCTCGCATACAGCTTCGCCATGCAAGATTCGCGCGAGTGCCGCACGCCGGCGTCCTTGAGGGTCGCAGCGCGGAGCGTCAAGAGCCGGGCGGCCTCCAACTCGGTGAGCATGTCCGCCAGCATGAACTGGATGGCCTGGTGCTGGACGATGGGCACGTCGAAGGTCTTGCGCACCTTCGCGTAGTCCCGGGCCTCCTCGAAGGCCGCAACGCCGATCCCGATCGCCTGCGCTGCGATGCCGATGCGGCCGCCGTCGAGCGTGCTCATCGCGATCTTGAACCCCTCGCCCTCCTGGCCGAGCCGGTTCGCCACCGGGACTTCCATGTTCTCGAAGAAGATGGTGCAGGACGGGCTGGCGCAGATGCCCAGCTTCTCGTCGGCCTTCTGCCGCAAGAAGCCCGGCGTCGAGGTGTCGACGACGAACGCGGTGATCCCTTTCGTGCCCTTGCTCAGGTCGGTCATGGTGAAGAGCACGATGGCGTCGGCGACCGGCCCGTTGGTGATCCAGTTCTTGGTACCGTTGATGACGTACTTGTCCCCGCGGCGGACGGCGGTGGTGCGCTGCTCGGCCGCGTCGCTGCCGGCCTGTGGCTCGGTGAGCCCGAAGCAGCCCAGCCTCTCGCCCAAGGCGAACGGCTTCAGCCAACGCTCTTTCTGCGGGTCGGTGCCGTACTTGAGGACCGGGTCGCAGTAGAGCGAGTTGTTCACGCTCAGGGTCACGCCCACCGACGCGCAGCCGCGGGAGATCTCCTCGATGGCGAGCGCGTACGCGACGTTGTCCATTCCGGCCCCGCCCCACTCGGGCGGGACGGCGACGCCGCCGAGGCCGAGCTCGAAGGCCTTGCGCACCGCCTCTCTCGGGTACTCGTGGTTGCGGTCCCAGCGCTTCGCGTTGGGCTTGAGCTCGCGCTCTGCGAAGTCCCGGCAGGTGTCCCGCAAAAGCCTCTGCTCTGGGGTGAGATCGATGTCCATGATGCGGGACTCTCGGAAGCGTGAAGGGAAACCGGGTCGCTGATGCTACACGTGGCACACGGTACGAGCAAATACAGTCGGTCACTGACCGACATCTGCCTGCGGAACCCCGCGGAAGCTTGGCTTACGTGCGCTCTTCCGCGAATTTTGCCGGGTCCTTGTCGAAGTCCGGCTTGCAGTCCGTGCAGCAGAACGCGTAGACGCGTCCGCCGTACGTCGCGAACTTCGTCTCCTTGCCCACCTTGAAAACCTCGCCGGATACCGGGCACTTCGCCCAGGTGCCCGGCTTGGGCTGCTGTTCGAAGCTCGTCGGCGCGTTCCTGGGCTCGCCCTTCTTCGCGTGGTGTCCGGCCGTGCCGTGCGCGAGAACCGGACCGGACGCGAGGGCCAAAGCGAGAAGGAGCGCTCTCATGGGGAAACTTCTACGCCTGACCGCTGCCCTGCGCCAACAAGTTGCGGGCGATCACCATGCGCTGGATCTGCGAGGTCCCCTCGTAGATCTGGAGCAGCTTCGCGTCGCGCATCAGCTTCTCCACCGGGTACTCCTTCGTATACCCGTAGCCGCCGAAAATCTGCACCGCGTCGGTGGCGACCGCCATGGCGGAGTCCGCGCCGAAGGCCTTCGCGTAAGAGGATTCGATCGCGTCCAGCTTCCCCTGCCCGATGTTCCAGCTCGCCTTCAGCATCAAGAGGCGCGTGGCCTCGTACTTCATCGCCATGTCGGCGAGCATGAACTGGATGGCCTGGAAGTCCGCGATCGGTTTTCCGAACGCCTTCCGCTCCAGCGCATACTTCCGGCTCTCGTCGAGCGCGCGGCGCATGATTCCGCAGGCGCCCGCGGCGATCCAGGGGCGGCTCCGGTCGAAGGTCTTCATCGCCACCTTGAAGCCCTGCCCCTCCTCGCCGATCAGGTTCGCCTTGGTCAGCTTCACCTCGTCGAGGATCACGTCGGAGGTGTCGCTGGATCGCTGACCGAGCTTGTCCTCCTTGCGGCCCACCGAGACGCCTGGCGCGTCGCGATGGACGACGAAGCAGGAGATGCCCTTGTGTCGGTCGCGCGGCTCGCCGATGCGGCCGAAGACCGTGTACCACTGCGCGTAGCGCGCGTTGGTGATCCAGCGCTTCTGGCCGGTCATCACGTACTCGTCGCCCACCTTGCGCACGGTGGTGCGCATGCCGGCCACGTCGCTGCCTGCGTCCGGCTCGGAGCAGGCGTAGGCGGCGAAGATGGGCGCCTCGGTGAGCATCCCCAGCCACTTCTTCCTCTGCTCCTCGGTGCCGGCGAGGATGATCGGCATCGCGGCGAGGTTGTTGCCGAACATGGTGGTGCCGATCCCGGCGCACCCGTAGTTCACCTCTTCGGCCATCAGCACGTGGTCGAGCGTGGAGAGGCCCAGCCCGCCCACCTCCTGCGGGACTTCCACGTTCATCAGCCCGATCTCCCAGGCTTGCTCGCAGATCTCCTTCGGGAAGGTGCTGTGCTCGTCCAGCTTCTGCGCGACCGGGATGATCTTCTCGCGCGTGAACTTCCGCGCCGTCTCGACCAGGCGCTGCTGCTCGTCGGTGAGGGAGAATTCCATCGTCTACTTTCCCGTGAACCTGGGGGGTCTCTTCTCCACGAAGGCCAGCATGCCCTCGCGGCGGTCCTCAGTATCGAACAAGAGCGAGAACGATTCCGCTTCCTGCCGGTTGGCCGCACGCAGGGGGATGTCGTAGCCCCGCTCCACCAGCCGCTTGGCGCGGGCGACGGCGAGCGGGCCCCTCTGGGCGATCTTGTCGGCGACGGTCCGGCAGTGCTCGATGAGCTTCTCGCGCGGCAGGACGGCGTTCACCAGGCCGATCTCGTACGCCCGCTTCGCGTCCACCCAGTCCCCGGTGAAGATCATCTCCTTCGCGCGCAGCTTGCCCACCAGCCGCACCAGGCGCTGGGTCCCGCCGAAGCCGGGCGTGACGCCGAGCGAGACCTCGGGCAGGCCCAGCCGCGCGTTCTCGCTGGCGTAGATCATGTCGCAGGCGACCGCGAGCTCGAGGCCGCCGCCCAGCGCGTACCCGTTCACCGCCGCGATGGTGGCGGCGGGGATGTCCTCCAGGAGCGCGGTGAGCACGTGCCCCAGCTCGCTGAACTCCCGTGCCCGCCACGGGCCCATCGGGGCCATCTCGGAGATGTCGGCGCCGGCCACGAAGGCGCGGTCGCCGGCGCCGGTGAGGATGATCACGCGCGAGTCGGCGCATTCCCGGACGGCCTGCGTCAGCTCGCGCAGTGTGTGCGAATTGAGCGCGTTCAGCGCCTTGGGCCGGTTGACGGTGATGGTCGAGATCTTCGCATCGCGTTCGACGAGGATGTTCTCGTAGGACATGGTCAGTACCTGTGGAAACCGCGCTTGGTCTTCCGCCCCAGCCACCCTGCCTCGACGTACTGGCGCAACAAAGGCGCCGGACGGTACTTATCGTCGCCGATCCCCTTGTGCAGCACTTCCGCGATGTACAAGCAGGTGTCGAGCCCGATGAAGTCCGCCAGCGTGAGCGGGCCCATCGGGACGTTCGTCCCCAGCTTCATGGCCGTGTCGATGTCCTCGGCAGAGGCGAGGCCTTCTTGCAGGGCGAAGCAGGCCTCGTTCAGCATCGGGATCAGGATGCGGTTCACGATGAAGCCGGGCATGTCCTTGGAGAGCACGGTGGTCTTGCCCATGCGCTCGGCCAGCGCGCGGGTGGCGGCGTAGGTCGCGTCGCTGGTCTGGACGCCGCGGATGATCTCCACCAGCTGCATCAGCGGAACCGGATTCATGAAGTGCATCCCGATCACCCGCTCGGGATTGGACACGGCGGCGGCGATCTTCGTGATGGGGATCGAGGAGGTATTGGTGGCGAGGATCGCGTCCTGCGGCATCGCCTTGGCGAGGCCCTGGAAGACCCTCTTCTTGACCTCTTCATTCTCCGTGACCGCCTCGACCGCGAACTGGGCGGCGCCGGCACTCTCGATCGACCCGGGGTGCAGGTGCGCCAGCGTGGATTGCGCCTCTTCCGGCTTGAGATTGCCCTTCCCGACGGCCTTCTCCATCCGGGCCTTGATTCCGGCAAGACCTTTCTGCACGAGCTCGGGATCGACGTCGATCAGCAGCACTTCCAGGCCGCTCTGCGCCGCCACCTGGGCGATTCCCGAGCCCATCTGTCCAGCGCCGACTACGGCCATCGTCCTCGCATCCACGGTCTTCTCCTCTGGAAAGAGGCGCGGAGATATGCCGCTTAGGACGCGGAGTCAAATGCGGTAACGTCTCCCCGTGGAGCAGCGGGTCTGGCAGATCATCGTAGACGACGCTGCGGCGATCTGCGGAGCGCTGGTGGCCGAGCTGCGCCTGCGCGAGGACCTGCTCGGGACCACCAACGGGAACGGCTCGAGCGGCACGCCTCATCTGGTCCAGGCAGCAGTGGGCGGCGTCCTGGCCAGCCCGAAGGCGCGCCGGGAAGCGACGGCGCGCGGACTTCAAGAGCTGGTGGCCTCCGGCACGCTCGCCGACGTCGCCCGCGTCGAGCGCAGCGTGCACCTCGCCCGCTGCCCGCCCGAGGTCGCGGACGCGCTGGACCTCGGGCGCCTGGCGCCTTCGGAGCTCTGGTGCGCGGATGTCCCGCTCAGCGTGGAGAGCGACTCGGCCGGGATCCTGCGGCTGGTCCTCGACCGCGAGCCGCGCCGGTCCTTGTTGCGGGCGCTGCGCGGCGTCGGCCACGAGGCCTCCCTGCAGCTCTCCCAGGAGCGGGACCGGCAACGTGCGCTCGGGGAGCTGGCGCGGGCGCGCCAGAACCTGGCCGCGCTGGCGGCCGCTGCGGCGCGGCTGCGCCGGGAGACCGAGCGGCGCGAAGTGATGCACGCCATCGCCGACGAGCTGCGCAAGCTCGGCTTCGAGAGCGCACTGCTGCTGGCGGGCCCGGAGGGGCTGACGCTGGCGCACATGTCGCACAAGCGGGCGGTGATCGATCAGGCGATGAAGCTGATCGGCATCAAGAAGATGAGCGAGGTGGTCCCGCTCGACCCCTCGAAGTCTCCTCTGTTGGACCAGCTGCTCAAGTCCCCGGAGCCCATGGTGGAGGTGCGCCCGCACGCGCTGCTCCGCGCCATCTGGGGAAAGCGGGCGCCCGAGCCGGTCCGGGAGGAGCTGATCCAGATCCTGCGGTTGTCGCACCTGGTCGCGGCTCCCCTGCGCGGCGGCGCCGACCACGCCCTCGGCATCCTCCTGGTCGCTCCCCAGGACGAGACCGAACCCGACCTCGGCGTGCTCAGCTCGTTTGCGCTGCAGGCCTCGCTCGCCCTGGAGCGAGCGCTGACCCGCGAGCGCATGCGGGTGCAGGCGGCGCAGATCGAGGGGGCGGTGGAGGAGCGCACCCGCGTGCTGCGCGAGGCCAACGAGCGGCTGCAGGAGGCCGACCGGCGCAAGGACAACTTCCTCGCCAACGTGTCGCACGAGCTGCGGTCACCCCTGGTGACGATGATCGGGTACACGGAGCTCCTGCTGGCGGAGAAGATGGGGACCATCAACGAGCGCCAGCGGCAGTGCCTGCAAGTGGCCCGGTCCTCCGGGAAGCGATTGCGCGCGTTCATCGAGGAGCTGCTGGACTTCTCGCGCTTCGAGCTGACCCGCGAGTCGATGACCTTCCAGCCATTCGACCTGCGCGAAGCGGTGACGCAGGCGCTGGCGGGTCTCGCGCCGCGCTTCCTCGAGCGGCGGCTGAACGTGCGCCAGAGGGTGCCGCCGGAGACGCCTCCGGTGCTGGGAGATCGCGACCGCATCCTGCAGGTGCTCAGCAATCTCTTGTCCAACGCGGAGAAGCACTGCCGCGACGGCGGGAAGGTCGTGATCTCGGCGCAGCAGCGCCGCGGATTCCTGCTGGTCTCGGTGCAGGACAACGGCACGGGAATTCCGGCGGCGCACGTGGCGAAGATCTTCGACCGTCTCTACCAGGTCGGAGACGTGAAGGACGCGCGCTCCCGCGAGCAGGGGCTCGGGCTGGGGCTGAACATCGTGAAGAGCATCGTGGAAGCGCACGGCGGAGATGTCTCGGTGAGCAGCGAGGTCGGAAAAGGGTCGACGTTCTCGTTCACGCTGCCCTTGGCCGCAGAAGCCTCTCCCGCCCCGTAAAACTGGAACTATGGACGGACGCGTGCCGGCAGGTCGGCCGACAGCGTCACCCGGGAGACGCTCCGCCGCGAAGCCCCGGAACCGGACACGAGAGTGGTTTCCACCTCGGCCTCTCCCGGGGGCGCGTGCACGATCATCTCCACCGTCCCAGGTGCGCCGCCGTCTCGGTACTGAACTTCGTGACGTCCCAGGGCATGGCCGGCGCGGCGCACGACCACGTCGAGTTTCGAGACTCCGCCGGGCTCCACCCCGGTGAGGTCGATCTGCAACCCGAGATCGCGCGGCCGCCGCGACTGCGACCACCACAGCAGCGCGCCCGCCACCAGCCCGAGGAAGAGGAGGCGCGCCAGCAGCCTACGCATCGCCCTCTTCGGGCTCCTTCTTGGCCGGCTTGTGCCGGACCTTCGCGCGGATGCCCGGCTCGCCGCTGGGCTTGAGCTGGATGGTCGCGTTCACCTCCAGCGTCACCCCAGTGATCACCTTCCAGATCTCCCGCCGGAGCGTCTCGCTCTCGAGAAAGCGCCGCACCTCCTGCGTGACCACCCGGGCCACCTCGGTGCGGGTCTTGTCCGCCTGGCCCATCAGGAAGGCGATCGCGTCCTTCGGCATCTTCATGTCGCCGACCAGGTTGCGGATGCCCTCCTCGGTCATGAACAGAGCGCCCACGCCGGTAAGCACGGCCCGGCGCACGATGTCCGGGACGATGCCGGACAGCTTCTTCATCTCTTCGGGGGGCAGCTCCTCGTCGTCCTCTTCGGCCATGGGCCCTCCGAAGTGCGTCCGCTGCTCGTGGGCGCGAGTCTTCATTTCTCGTCCAGATAGTAGTCCACGCTGTCGCCCTGCCGATGGACGGACATGACGCCGTGGCTGCGGCCGAGCACGCCGACCTTCTTCGAGTCGGGGTAGATGGCGACCTCCGGCTCCTTCATGGTGGAGATCGCGAGGAACCGGAGCGGCCCCGTCGAGCGGTTGATGATCTGGTGGCCGGGCGGGCCGGGATTGAAGGCCACGTAATCTCCCGCTCGCAGGGGATGCTCGGAATCTCCCAGGCGCAGCACGCCTTCGCCGTCGAGGATGAAGACCGCCTCGTCGTTGGCCAGGTGGAAGTGGAACGGGAACGACTTCTTCCCCGGCTGCAGCTCGAACCAGCTCACGCCCAGGCCCTTGCCGCCGGCCGCGGCGGCAAGCCGCTTGCGGCGGAAGGCGAACTCGCCCTCCTCCAGCGTTTGCTCGTCGCACTCCACCAGCGAGGTCCTGTTCACGCCTTCCTCCCCAGCTGCACCAGCGGCTTCTGCCCTCGCGGAACAGCGGTCATGTTGGCCAGAGCCACCCGGTCCGCAATGTTCTGCGCGATGCGCGTCAGCGCCTGCGCTTCCGGCAGGCCTGGATCGGCGGCGACCACCGGGCGGCCGTCGTCGCTGCCCACGCGGATCGCTGTGTTGATGGGAACGCGGCCGAGGAACGCGACCCCGAGCTTGCCCGCGGCCTGCTCCGCGCCGCCCTTGGAGAAGATGTCCGTCTCCGTATGGCAGTGCGGGCAGACGAACCCGCTCATGTTCTCCACGAAGCCCAGCACCGGGATGTTCACCTTGTCGAACATCGTCTTCGCCTTGATGGCATCCGCCAGTGCCACGTCCTGGGGCGTGGTCACCACCACCGCGCCAGAGACGCTCACTTGCTGGGCGATGGTGAGCTGGATATCCCCGGTGCCGGGCGGCAGATCGAGGATCAGATAGTCCAGGTCCCCCCAGCTCACGTCCCGCAAGAGCTGCACCAGGGCCCCGTGGAGCATGGGGCCGCGCCAGATCATCGCCTGCTCGGGATCGACGAAGAACCCGATGCTGATCACCTTCACCCCGAAGGCGGTGAGTGGATTGACGCGCTTGCCGTCCTCGCTGGTCGGCCGCGCGCCGAAGAGGCCCATCATCAGGGGCAGCGACGGCCCATAGATGTCCGCGTCGAGCAGCCCGACCTTGCAACCCAGATTGGCCAGCGCGACCGCCACGTTGGCCGACACCGTGCTCTTCCCTACGCCGCCCTTCCCCGACCCGATCAGCACCACATTCTTCACGGAGGGGACCAGGTCGTTGGGGTTGTGCTGCTTGGCGGGCGACGGCCGCACGTTCGCGCCGAAGGCGATCTCCACGCGGGGGAGCTTGAGCGGCGACAACGTCGCGCGCACCGTCTCCTCGATCCGCGCCTTGTAGGGCGAGGCCGGCGTGGGCAGCTCGATTCGCACGCGGACGCCGCCGCCGTCCAGCAGCTCCGGGTGCTTGAGGTACCCGAGCTCGGACATCGGCCGGCCGGACGAGGGGTCCTTGAGGTCTTTCAGCGATGCGAGAACCTGGTCCGCGGTGACTGCCATAGGGCGCCGGAATGTGCGCGGCGCGGCGAGTCAAGTCAAGGTGAGTGCAGCAGCGGTCGCCCCGGCCGGCTCCGGCTCCGCTTCCCGTTCTCCAGGACGAGCTGCCCGTTCACCACCACGTAGGGGATTCCCTCGGGGTAGGCCATCGGCTTCTCGAAGGTGGCGGTATCCCGGACGGTGGCCGGATCGAAGGCCACCAGATCGGCCTTCATCCCGGTCCGCAAGAGCCCCCGATCTTGGAGCTTGAGCCGCCGCGCCGGCAGCGAGGTCATCTTCCGGACCGCCTCTTCCAGGGTGAAGATCTGCTCGTCTCGCGCGTAGTGCCCGAGGATGCGCGCGGTGGTGGCGAACGCCCGCGGGTGGGCGCTTCCTTCGGCCGCGAAGGGCCCGTCGATCGCCATCGCGCCGTAGTCCGTATCCATGGCGACCCACGGTTGCGCGAGGCCAAGCTGGACGTCCGCCTCGTTCATCCCGAAGCGCGCCACGCCCGTGTTGCCCCTGTCCATTGCCACCAGGTCGAGCAGCGCCTCCGCGGGCGGTTTCCCGAGCTCCAGGGCGGCCGCGTCGAGCCGCTTGCCCACCAGGCGCTTCACGTCGGGATTCACCGCCGAGAGCAGCAGGATGTCCTGCGGGTGGAAGTCCTGCTCGATCTCCTTGATCATGCGGGCGCGCAGGGCCGGGTCCCGGATGCGCGCGACCATCGCGTCCACGCCGCCTTCGTGCGCCCAATCGGGCACTGTCGCATCGAGGCCGTTGGCGCTCGCGATCCAGGGGTACATGTCGGCGGTCACGTCGATTCCGGCCGCCCGCGCACCTTCGATCTTCCGGATCACCTCGTTCATCCGGCCCCAGTTGGCGCGCCCGGCGACCTTCAGGTGCCAGATCTCCACCGGAATCCCCGCTTCCCTCCCGATGGTGAACGCCTCGTCCAGGGCCTCCGCGATCCGCTTGCTCTCCCCGCGGATGTGGCTGGCGTAGATGCCGCGGTGCTTCGCCGCCACCTTGGCGAGCGCGATCAGCTCCGGCGTCTTCGCGAAGCTCCCTGGCTGGTAGATGAGCCCGGTGGACAGTCCGAACGCGCCCTGGCGCATCGCGACGTCCACCAGCTTCTCCATCCGCGCCAACTGCTGCGCGTCCGGCTGGACGTCCTTGAACCCCAGCACGGCCCCACGCACCTGCGCCGCGCCCACCAGGACGGCCTCGTTGATGCTCGGGCGCGCCTTGCGCAGCCGGCGGAAGTACCCGGACAGGTCCGACCAGTCGATCTTCAGCTTGTACTTGCGCAGCCAGGGCTCCGACTCGTGGATCCAGGCCTTGGTCATCGGAGCCGGGGAGATCCCTTCGCCGGTCAATTCCGTCGTGATCCCCTGCCGGACCTTCGACTCCTGCCGTGGGTCGATCAAGGCGTTCAGCTCGCTCTGGCCCAGCATGTCGATGAAGCCGGGCGCGAGCGCCAGCCCGCCCAGCTCGATGCGCCGCCTGGCCTTGACCTGCGAGAGATCGCCGACTGCCGTGATGGTGTCTCCCCGGATCCCGACGTCCGCCCGGAACCAGGGAGCACCCGTGCCATCGATGACGCGCCCGCCGGAGAGGATCAGATCGAAGACGGCCGCGCAGAGAAGGGCGATCATGCCTGCGGCGCCACCACCACCACCCCTTCTTCGCCTTGTGCCCCGTCCACCACCGCGCGCACCGGCAGCGCCTGCCGGGCGATGGTGGCGAGCTCCAGCAGTGAAGAGGTCACTTCGCTGGTCGTGTAGTGGCAGTTCGGCGCCGTGCCGGCCCGCGCCCCGAGGCCCGCGGCGCAGAGGAACGAGGGCAGGAGCAGCCGCTCCGCCATGGTCGCGTCGAGGGCGCCGCGCCGCTCCAGGAACCTGGACAGCCGCTCCGCCAGCCGATCCCCCTGCTCGGGCGCGACCAGCGCCGGCGCCTGCCCCAGCGCGGAGACCGTCACCACGCTGTTCTCGAACTCGGCGGTCGCGGTGATCGCCCACCGGCTCCACGCCGCCGAGGACGAAGCCAGCGGCAGCGGCACGCGCTCCGCTTCCGCGATCACGCCGCGCCGTCGCATGGCCCGCACGACCCGCTGCGCCGCCTCCAGGGCTGCCTCGTGCCGGCCGCCGGCGACCGCGGCGACCACCGTCACCTGGCGGAGCAGCCCGCGATGGACCGCGCGCAGCGGCGTCAAGGCGGGCGCCGGATCGAGCGTGGCGACGAGCTCCCCATCCTCCTGCCCGAATCCCGCCTGCGTCAGCTCCAGCCCCACCTTGAGCCCGAATTGCGCCGCGAACCGGGCCCACCCGAGGCGCAGGTCGTGGAACGTCGGCGCATCCTCGCTGTGATTTGGCCCCCGCAGGCGGAGCTCGCTGGGCTTGCCGAGCAGCGCCAGCGGCCAGGACAAGGTCCACAGGGCCCGCGCGACCGCACCCGGGTGGGGCAACTCGAGCACGTGCACGCCGGCGCGCGGGTGCGGCAGCACCAGCTCCACCTCACCCGTCCCGGAGAGCTTCTGGCGGGCCTCCTCCGGATCGCCGCCCAGCTTCACCGCGGCCAGCGCGAGCGCCAGGTCCGGCCCCTGCAGCGGGGCTCGCAGCCGCAAGGGGACACCGGTCGCGAGCGCGAGGCCGATCGCGCCGTCCAGAACGGGCTGGGCTGGATGCTCCCCGAGCTGCACCAGCGGACTGGGCATCTACGCCGACTCTATCGCGCCCGACGCATTGGACAAGCCGTCAGGGGCTGCCCTGCCGTCCACCAGCACCTTCCGCAGCCCCGCGGCGCGGGCCGCGTCGACCGCCGCTTCCACCTCCGCCGCGGTGACGCCGCGCGCAACCACCGGGAATCTCGACGCTCGATAGACCGGCCGGTACTGCGAGAGGACGTTCACGCAGATGGCCGTGGAGACTTCGGCAATCAGGGGCATCAGCTTCTCCGGGGCGGCCACCCCGCTCGGCAGCACCAGGTGGCGGACGATCACCTCCGCCTGCCGGTGCATCTCGCGCAGCGATTCGACCAGCGCCGCCGTGTACCGCTTGCAGCCCGACAGCTCGTACGCCGCAGCGTCGTCCCCGTACTTCGCGTCGGGCAGGTAGACGTCGACCACGCCGTCGAGGAGCCGGAGCGCCTCCACGCTCTCGTAGCCGCCGCAGTTCCACACCACCGGCAGGGTGAATCCATGCTCAGCGGCGAGCGCCAGCGCGTCGAGCAGCGTGGGCAGCACGTGCGTGGGCGTGACGAAGTTGGCGTTGGAAGCCCCCCGCTTCTCCAGATCCAGCAGAAGCGCGGCGAGCTGCGCCGCCGAGACCGCGATCGCGTGGCGCCGCTCGATCGAGAACTGCCAGGTCTCGCAGGTCTGGCAGGCCAGGTTGCAGCCCGCGATCAGCACCACGCCCGAGGGAACGAGCTGAGGCTCTTCGCCGCAATGGATCCCCGCACCCGCCAGCCGGATTCCGTCGCCCTCCCGGCAGGTGCCCGCGGGGCCGCGCGTCCGATCCACCAGGCAGCGGTGCGCGCACAGATCGCACCGCCCGTAGCGCTCCCGCGCCTCGGTAGCGCGCTCCTTCAACTCACGCCACGACAGCTTCACACCGGCTTCACCTGCCCCCGCGGCACCACCAGGAGCGCCCCGCCCGAGATGCAGAGGTCCTGCCCGATGCAGTGCGAAGAGGCGTCGCTGGCCAGCCAGAGGCTGGCGTTGACCACGTCGTCCACTTCGGCCACGCGCTTGTTCGGCAGCGTGGCCGTCAGCGCCGGGCCGATGCGCTGCAGCGATTCCTCCGCCATCGGCGTTCGCACCCAGCCCGGCGAGACCAGGTTGACGCGCACCCGAGGCGCGAGCTCGACCGCCAGCGACATCATCATCGACTGCACGGCCCCCTTCGAGGCCGCGTAGTGGGAATGGCCCGGCTCGCCTCGCTGCCCCGCGGTGCTGCCGATCAAGATCACGTTGCGCAGTCCGGCCGGCAGCAGCTCGCGCACCAGGTAGAAGCCCGAGAAGGCGTTTACGCGGAACATCTCTTCCAGCGCGGGCGCGGAGAGCCGCCCGATCGGCGCCGGGTTGTAGATGCCCGCCGAGTGGACCAGAAGCTGGATCTCGCCCAGCTTCTCCCGCGACTCCCGGACGGCCTGCACGCAGCCCTGCTCGCTGCCGAGGTCTGCCCGAATCCCGGCGGTGCCCGGCGGCGGCGCCTGAGTCCTGTGCTGCGCGGCGACGCGCACGCCCTGCGCGGCCAGCGCAACCGCGATCCCGCGGCCGATGCCGCTGGAGGCGCCGGTGACCAGCGCCGTCCGCCCCAAAAGATCCGGGTAGGTCGGAAACATTGCTCCTTCTTCTCACACATGCTTGAGACAGCGTAGTGGCCGCTGCGCTGATCATCTTCGTCGCCACCTACCTGTTCCTCGCCGGCGCCGAGCTTCCTTTCCTCAAGCTCGACCGCCCGGGTGGCGCGGTCGCCGGCGCGGTGGCCATGGTCGCCTTCGGCGTCCTCACGCCCGAGCAGGTCTACCGGGACGCCATCTCCTGGGACACGCTGGTGCTCCTGCTCGGGATGATGGTGATCACCAGCGTGATGGCCCGGGCGGCCATCTTCCGTTGGGTCGCGTGGATCGCGCTCCGAAGGGCGCACGGCCCCCGGGCGCTGCTCGCCGTCCTGGTCCTGGTCTCGGCCGCGCTCTCTGCGCTCCTGGTCAACGACACGGTCTGCGTGATGTGCACGCCGCTGGTGATCGCTCTGGTCGAGGCCGCGGAGCTTCCCGCGCTGCCCTACCTGCTCGGGCTGGCATTCGCTTCCAACGCGGGCTCCGTCGCGACGCTGACCGGCAATCCGCAGAACATGCTGATCGGGACGCTGAGCGGGATCAGCTACCTGCAGTTCAGCAAGGCGTTGCTCCTGCCCGGCCTGCTCAGCACGCTCTCCGTCCTCGCCGTCCTCCTGATCGCCTTCCGCCGCGAGCTCGCCTGGAAACGGTTCACGGTGGACGTCGCGCCGCCGGCCTTGGACCGCAAGCTCGCGATCCTCTGCGCGGGCTGTCTCGTGTTCGTGCTGGCCGGATTCCTCCTCGGCTACAGCCTCGCCTGGACCGCGATGACCGGCGCGGCGCTGCTGCTCGCGTTCTCCCGCCAGCCGCCGAAGGAGATGTTCGCGCAGGTCGACGGCACACTGCTCCTCTTCTTCGCGGGCCTGTTCGTGGTCACGCACGGGGTGGCCCAGGCCGGGCTCACCGAGCGCATCCACGGGGCGCTGGCTCCTCTGTTCGGTGATGACGCAACGCAGCAGACGCTGCGCTTCGGCCTCTTCACGGTCGCCGCCTGCCAGCTCGTCAGCAACGTCCCCTTCGTGCTGCTCGCCGCCCACTGGGTGCCGAAGCTGGCCGATCCTCACCTCTCATGGCTCTCGCTGGCGCTGGTCTCCACCCTGGCCGGGAACCTCACCCCCGTGGCTTCCGTGGCCAACCTGATCGTGCTCGAACTGGCTGGAAGCAAAGGAAAAATCCCCTTCCTGAGATTCCTCTGGCTGGGGGCGTTATGCACGTTCATCCCCCTCGCGTTGGGGCTCGCTTGCCTGCTATTGGAGCGTCCATGGCTTTGACGTGAAATACTGCCCTCCTGCCATCGTAGAAAATGTCGTGGACACGGCCCTCGCCTTCCCAGTGCCCTTTGCCCCCTCCAGAGAACTGGTCCGCCCTGGCTGCCCCACCGACGAGGCCGAGTGGGCGCGCGCGGCCGCTGGCGGAGACAAGGCCGCCTTCGCGCGGCTGGTGGAGAAGCACAAGCAGGCCGTCTACGGCCTCTGCTGCCGGCTCGTGGGCGGCGGCGAGGAGGCGCGCGACGCCGCGCAGGAAGCCTTCGTCCGGGCCTACACCGGCATCCGCGACTTCGATCCGCGCCAGCCGTTCGCGGCCTGGGTGCTGCGGATCGCCCGCAACCACTGCATCGATCTCCTCCGGCGGCGTCGGCCAACCCTGGCGCTGGCTGCGGAGACCCGGAGCGACGACGGACCCGAGACCGGGGTCGCTCCGGAGCTTCCCGACCATTTCGCCGTCACCGGCGAGCAGCGGGTGCAGGAGGAGGAGGCCCAGCGCGACCTCGACCGCGCCGTGGCCGCCCTGCCCGCGCGGTACCGGGAAGTGATCGCGCTCTTCCACATCCAGCATCGCAGCTATGCCGAGATCGCCGAGACCCTGAAGGTCCCGATCGGCACCGTGATGACCTGGCTGCACCGCGCCCGCAAGGAGCTGAAGGCGCGCCTCTCGGAGCACCTGTCATGAGCCACCTCACCGAGACGCAGCTCCAGTCCTTGGCAGACGGGACGCTTCGCGGTCCGGAGGGCCTGGCCGCGCGCGAGCACTGCGAAGGATGCGTCGAGTGCGGCAGCGAGCTGTCCCTCTACTCCGCCCTGAACGGTCAGCTCGCCACGCTGCGGGATCCCGAGCCGCCTTCCGACTTCACCGCCACCGTGCTCGCCGCCGTGCAGGTTCGCGAGGCCCAGCTGGTCACGCGCAAGCACACGCTGCTCGCCGCCATTCCCGCCTTCGCCCTTGCCCTCTTCGCCATGGTCGGCTGGGCGCTGAACCTCAAGGTGAACCAGCTGATCGACGGCGTCGCTGTCCTGCGCACCGTCTGGGGCGCCATGGGCCCCGTGTTCTCCGCCGTCCGCGTGCCGCTCGGCATCGGCGCTTTCCTCTTCCTCGCCGTGGTGCTGACCGCGCTCTCGCGTACCCTCAGGCCCACCTACGCGCGCCTGACCGCGGGGTCCTGATCCATGACCGGCTTGATCCTCAGCCTGCTGGTCGCACAGAGCGGCTTCTCTCTCGAGCACTTCGCCCACGGCATGGTCACCCGGATGGTGGGCGGCCTCGCCGACCGCGTGATCACGGTCCGGATCACCAGCGACGACGACCAGGGCTCGGCGGAGGACACATCCGAAGCGGAGACGGACGACGCCGACGAGGCGGACGAGGGCGCCGACACGGAGGTGTTGCCGCCGGTGCCGCCCGTGCCGGCGCTTCCCGGGCAGCGGGTGCGGAAGTACCCGGTCCAGGTCGACCGCGGCGGGCGCGATCTGCCCCACTTCACCGAGAAGGCGAAGAACGTCCCCACCGCCGAGGTTCTGCACCGGATCGCCCGGACCGCGGGCTGGTCGATGACGCTGGTCGGCGCTCCCAAGGAGCTCATCGACGTGGACGTCAAGGACGCCGACCCGCGCGAGGCGCTGCGCCAGGTGCTCAAGCAGAGCGGCGCCATGGGCGTGCTCAAGAGCGACAAGCTGGTGGTGGTGGCGACGCCGGACTCGCAGGGTGCGGCCGGAATGCTGATCGAGAAGAACACCTCCTCGCGCCGCGGCGGCGTGCGTGTGGTGCAGGGCTCTTCCCGGCGCGGCCACCACGAGATCGTGCGCGTGTTCCAGGGCGACATCACCGTGAACGAGGGCCAGAACGTCCAGGGCGACGTGGTCTGCGTGGGGGGCTCCATCGAGCTCAAGCCCGGCAGCGTGGTCCAGGGCGACGCGGTCGCCGTCGGCGGCAGCGTCCACGTCAACCAGGGAGCGCTGGTGATGGGCCAGGCCGTGGCGGTCCTGGGCTCGGTCGACGTGGAGCGCGGGGGCCAGGTGATGGGCGAGCCGGTCTCGGTTGGGATCGGAAAGATGTGGGGGTCGCGGTCCAAGCACCGCGGCTGGCTGACCCGGCTCGGACCGTTCGGGCTCTTCCCCACGGTCGCGCTGTTCGCGGTGATCTACCTGACCGGCCTTCTGGTGCTGCGGATGTGGCCGGAGCGGGTGCGCAACGTCGGCTACGCGCTCTTCGAGAACCCGGTGCGCAGCTTCACCGTGGGCTTCCTCTGCTGGCTGCTGCTGCTCCCCCTGGTGGTGCTGCTCGCCATCAGCCTGGTCGGCATTCCGCTGATCCCGCTCTTGCCGGTGATGATCTTCCTCAGCATCGTGGTCGGCCTCTCGTCGATCGCGCTACGGATTGGCGAGGCCCTCCCCGCCGGCCCCGGGCAGCGGTTCGTTCCGCCCGCAGCGCTGGGCATGGGCATGACCGTATTGCTGCTGGTCGCCTTCGTTCCCTGGCTCGGGGTGTCCATCCTCGCCCTGATCCAGTTCTTCGCCCTGGGCGCCTCGGTGAGCTCACGTTTCGGCCGCGCGCTGCCCGCGCACACGCCGAACCCCTGAGAGACACGGAAGCTGGAGCGTCCGGGGCGCCGCGCGTAGACTGCGCGGCACATGCGCCGTCTCCTCGTCCTGGTCGCGATGCTGCTCGGGTGTCGCGAGAAAGCGGCACCGCCTGCGGCCGCGCCGCCCGCTCCCGGTCCGGTCAGGCAGGTCTCGCCGCTGCGCACCGACGCCGCTTGCGCCGCTCCGTTCGAAGGCGCGACCGCGCGGGAGAAGCTGCGGGCCCCGAGCGGCGAGGTGAAGATCGGCGCGATCGCCGGGCTCAAGGACGCGGACGAGGAGAACGTCGCCTTCATCCGCAAGCTGGCCGGCGAGCTGAAGCAGCGCGGCGCTGACGTGATCGTGGCCGCCGGTGACGTGGGCGACAACCCGGACGAGCAGGAGACGCTGCTCGCCGCGCTGGCGGAGACGGGGCTGCCGGTGATCGTGGTGGCCGGGAACCGCGAGGTCCGCTCGGAGCTGGACGCGGCGGAAGCCGAGGTTCGCAAGAAAGGGGCGCGCATCCTCGATCTCTCGCGCACCCGCGTGGTGGAGCTGGGCGACGCGACGGTGGTGGGTCTGCCCGGCACGTTCGAGCGCCGCCAGCTCCACGCGGACGGCGCCTGCGTCTACGTGCAGCGCGACATCGACGCGGTGGGCACCGCCTTGGATCGGGTGCCGCAGCCGGCCCTGCTGGTGGCGGCAGTTCCCCCGCGCGGGCAGGACGCGAAGGCGCTGGACGTGAGCGAGGGACAGAACGTGGGCGATCCCCGGCTCTCCCCCTTGTTGCAGAAGGCGCCGTTCGGGATCTTCGGGCAGGTCTGGGAATCTGGAGGCCGCGCGGTGGACCGCCACGGGGCGCCGGTGGCCCCCGGGGTGGAGTCGCCCCAGCTCTACCTGAACCCGGGCGCGGCGGACAAGACGCCGTGGCCCATGTCCGACGGGACCACGGTGGCGGGCCAGGCCGCGCTGCTGACCATCCGGGGCCGCAAAGCCAGATGGGAGCCGATCCGTCCGTCGGCGGAGGCGCAGCGATGAGCGGAAAGCTGGGCGACATCCTCATCTCCCAGGGCGTGATCGATCACGACAAGCTGATCTCCGCGCTCAGCGACCAGCGCGCCTTCGGCGGAAAGCTCGGGCGGACGCTGATCGACCTCGGCTACGTGACCGAGGACGAGCTCCTCTGCGCGCTCTCCGCCCAGCTCGGACTGGAGCTCGTCGATCTGGACGACGTCGAGGTCCTGCCGGAGGCGCTCCGCTGTCTCCCGGTGGACGCCTGCGAGCGCTACGGCGTGTTCCCCGTGCGGGTGGACAGCCGCGAGAGGGTGCTCTCGGTGGCCACCGCCGAACCGGACCGCGGGACCCTGCAGGAGGTGGCGCAGGTCGCGCAGTACACGCTGGAGCCGATGCTCGCATCGATGACCAGCATCGAGCGCGCCGTGCGGCGGTACTACTTCGGGGAGAGCGATTCGGGCCCGCGCGACTTCCCCCTCGCCGCGCCCCGCGCGCGCTCGGTCCCGAACCGCTCGGCCGAGGCGGCCTATCCGGACCTGACCGCGGATCCCGAATCCTACGCCGCCGAAGCCGTGGCCCCGGCCGGGCACGCCCTCGACGAAATGCAGGAGCTGAGGGTCTTGATCATCCGGCTCGAGCGCACCGTGAACGCGCAGAGCCGCGCCTTCCGCGCGCTGGTGGATCTGCTACAGGAAAAGGGAGTGGTGCGGCGGGGGGAGCTTGGACAGCGGACTTCCAAGAAGTAGACGCACGGTTCGGACCACAGGCGCTCAGGGGACTCTAGCCGCGGGCTACACGAAGCTCATCCCGTCGTGCCCTTCTCCGAACCCCTGGAGGATCGCCTCCACCACGCTCTTCCGCTTCTCGGTGAGCTCGCTCACCAGCGCCAGGATCTGCGGGTGCGTCACCACCAGCTCCTGGAACTTCTCGCCCGGCAGCCGCAGCAGGATCGCGTTGGTCTGCGCCGTCACGGTCGCGCTGGCCGGCTGGCGCGTGAGCAGCGACATCTCGCCGAAGATCTCTCCCTCCTTGAGCAGCGTGATCTCCGTCTGCTGCACCGTCACCTGCATCAGGCCGTGGAGCACCACGTACAGGCCGTCCGAGCTCTTCCCCTCCGCGATCACCTTCTCGCCCGGCGCGGCCTGGCGCAGGCGGAACTTCTCCACGATCCCCTTCCGCTGCGAGGGATCGAAGTCCTTGAAGAGCGGCGAGATGGCCATCACGTTGTTCAGGAGCCGCTGCCGGTAGAAGTTCTTCAGCGAGGAGATGACTTGTGGATAGCGGGTGGCCAGCTCCCGCAAGAGCGTGTCGGTCACTTCGAGGATCTCGGTGTCCTCCTCGGCGACCACGTTCGCGGTACGGGGGGCGCCGGAGAGCAGCGCCATCTCGCCGAAGAACGCCCCTTCGCCCAGCTGGGCGAGCGTGATCTCCTCGCCGTCGCCGGCCCCGCCCTTGTACACGCGGACCTTGCCCTCCACGATGATGAAGAAGCTGCGCCCGGGATCGCCCTCGCGCAGGATCACCTGGCCGGCGGCGTGCCGGTGGTAGCCGAGCCGGTTCACCAGCGCGACGAAGGCGTCCTGCGAGAGGTCGTCGAACAGCGGCACCTTCTTCGCCACCACCTTGACCAGACGGCCGCCGTCCGCCGGCGCGATGTTGCCGAACGCGCGCTCCAGCTCCTCGTCGTCCGCGGCATTCTTCGCGGGCTCCGCCGTCCGGGCGGCGCTGACCTCCTCGTCTGCGCTGATGGAGAGCAGCTCGATCTCTTCCTCCGCGCCGCCGGAGAGGAGATCCGCGATCGGGCCTCCTTGCCGCTTGAACTCCTCGCCGGAGATGACCTCGCCGTCCTGCGCGGCGGCGGCGAGCTCCTCCGGCTCGGGCGAGAGGATGGCGTCGTCCGGCAGCAACTCCGGCTCGGCGGGCGGGAGGGCCGGGTCGAGCTCCAACTCGTCGTGCCCGGTGCGGCTGCTGGCCAGCGGCTCCGCGGACGGAGGCGGCGGCGCGATCACCTTCGCGGCAGCGGGAGCCGGACGGGCCGCGGCCTGCTTTTCTTTTGGCGGCCGGGGCTCGGAAGGCTTTCCGTCGTCGAGCTCGAGCGGCTCGTCGTCGTCGGGAGGCAGCTCGATCCCGGTCGGATTGGACGGGGCGAGAGCCGCGCCCTGCGCCGGAGCGGCCGGCGCAGCGGGGGCCGCCTGGGCCTGCGCCGCGATCTCCGTCGCCAGCTTGGACTTGAGGCCGACGCGGGCCAGCCGCACCTTGCCCATCCGCCGCTCGTTCATCTCGGCGAGCTGCTTTTGCGCCTGCGCGTTGCGCGGGTCGAACTCCAGGATGATCTTCACCGCGCCGATCGCCTTGATGAGCTGGCCCTCGTCCGCGTAGAAGCGGGCCGCGTGCTGGTACGACTCGATCGCCTTCTGCGGCTGATCCATCCGCCGGTACGTGTCGCCGAGCCGGAGCCGCTGCACCATGTCCTTGGGCTCGGCGGCGACGAGCTGCTCGAGGGCTTCGGCGGCCTTCTCCCACCTCGACTTCTTGAGGTGCTCGGCGGCCTCGTCCTTGAGCTTGCGGACGTCGACCGTGGCGTTCTTGCTCATCCAAGCCGTTGTAACCCTGATTCCCGGACCTGTCGCGAGCGCGGCTCGAGCGTTCCAGGGGTTGAACGGAGGCGCGATCAGCGCCGATCCGCCCACATCTCAGTACCGGCGTAGTCACGCGTGTTTCCCGCCTCCGCGGGAACACGCAGAAAAGCGTAGCCGCACTGTCGCCTTCGGCGACAGCGCTACCGCCGCCGGCCCCGCCGCGTCCGCCCGCCCGGCGGAGGCGGCCCATGCCCGTGCCGCCGCGCGGGCAGCGCCACCGGCCTGGGTCGCTGGCTGGCCTCGGGCTTCTTGCCGGCCTGCGATCGGAGGAGATGCACCTCGGCGCGGGTCAGCTCGCGCAGCTCGCCGGGTCGCATCCCCGCAACTCCGATCCCGCCGTAGTCCGCGCGATGGAGCTTCTGCACCGGCGCGCCCACCGCCTCCATCAAGCGCTTCATTAGATGTTGCCGCCCTTCCGCCACCACCACCCGCACCCAGGTATTCTTCGGGGTGCGCGAGTGCACCTCCGCTTCCAGCGCGCGGGCGCGTCCGTCCTCCAGGCGGACGCCGCCGAGCAGCCGCTCGATCTGCTCCCGGGTCGGGACGCCGTGCACCTTGGCCAGGTACGTGCGGCGGACGCCGAACCGCGGGTGCATCATGGAGAAGGCCAGGTCGCCGTCGTTGGTGACGATCAGCGCGCCCTCCACGTCGTAGTCCAGCCTGCCGACAGGGTAGACGCGCTCGGGGATGTGCTCGAGGTACGTCTTGATCGTCGGCCGGTTCTCCGGATCGCTCAGCGTGGTCACGCACCCGGCCGGCTTGTAGAGCACGTAGTAGACCTTTTCCTGCGTCTCGCGGATGGTGCGCCCGTCGACCTGGATCACGTCCTCGTCGATGTCCGCCTTGCTCCCCAGCTCGCGCACCACCTTGCCGTTGACCGTCACGTGGCCGCTCTCGATCAGCGCCTCCGCCTTCCGGCGGGAGGCCACCCCGGCGTGGGCGAGGATCTTCTGCAGCCGCTCGGCGCTCATCTCACTCGCCCTTGTCAGTCCCGGAGGCGGGCGGCGGCGGCTCGGACGGAGGCTGCGGCGGTGCCGGCGCCAGCACCGCGGTCGTGGTCTTCGCCGACTCGTCCGCCAGATCCATCGCGCTCTCGAGCTGGGCCAGCGCAGTCTCGCTCTCCACCGTGGATTGCATCATGCGCTCGGCGACGGCGGGATCGTGGGCGAGCTCGGTCAGCCCGGTCACGGGGGGCGGCGGCTTCGACTCCTCCTCCACGATCCGGCGCGACTCCTCGGACAGCTCCTGGAACTCGCGCAAGGTCGGCAGCTGCGTGAGGTCGCGGAGGTTGAACAGCTCCAGGAACTCCTTGGTGGTCCCGAAGAGCAGCGGGCGCCCCGGCTCGTCCTTCTTGCCGAGGATGCGGATCAGCTTGCGCTCGAGGAGCGCCTTGGTCACCGCCCCGCAGTCGACGCCGCGCAGGTCCTCCATCTCCGGCCGCGTGATCGGCTGCCGGTAGGCGATGATCGAGAGCGTCTCCAGCGCGGCCCGGGTCAGCCGCAGCGGCTTCACTTGCAGCATCCGGCGCACGTAGGCGCCCACCTCAGCCTCGGTCCGCAGCTGCCAGCGCCCGCCGAGATCGAGCAGCGTGACCCCGCCCGTTCCCGGCGCATACGTCGCCTGCAGCGTGGCCAGCGCGGTCTCCAGCACCTCGCGGGGGAACTGCGTGGTCTCCTCCAGCGCCTTGAGGTCCAGCGGCTTGTCCGCCGCAAAGAAAAGCGCCTCCAGCACTTGCGTGGCGCGCTCGGGGGTGACGAACCGGGCCGCCTCCTTGAGCTGCTGCAGCTCGGTCTGCGCCGCCTGCTGCAGCTCCTGCTCGTCGGACGTGGCCTCGCCTTCGGCGGCCGCCGGCTCCGCGAGGGGCAGGTCCGGCTGCTTCTCACCCTCGGTAGTCAAGCGAGACTCCTTCCGCGGACGCGCTGAGCAGGGCCTCGGTCCGCGCGATGTAGATCTCCGAATGACGCTCCGGCTGGTGCACCCGGATCAGCTTGAGCTTGGCCATCTCCAGCACGGCGAGGAAGGTCGGGATCACCCGGTGCCGATCGCGATCGCCCAGGTCCGCGAACAGCGAAGTGAAGGTGATCCGGTCGTCCCCGCGCAGCCGGTCGGTGATCACCGAGATCCGATCGCCGATCGAGAGCCGCTCGACGAACACCTCGTGCGGGATCTCGATCTTGCGCTCCTTCAGCACGCGCGCCATCAGCTCGATCAGCCGGTAGACGGAGAGCTCCGGAGACCGGTAGTACGCGACCTCCGCCGGCCCGAGCGGCAGCTCCTCCCTGGCGCGCCGGACGAACACGTCGCGGCCCAGCTGCGGCCGCGCTCCCAGCATCTGCGCCGCATCCTTGTACTTCTGGTACTCGAGCAGCCTGCGAACAAGCTCCTGGCGCGGGTCCGGTCCGATCTCTCCTTCGGGCGCGTCCGCCGTCTGCTCGCGCGGCAGCAGCATGCGCGACTTGATGTGCGCCAGCGTCGCCGCCATCAGGAGGTACTCGCCGGCCAGGTCGATGTCCAGCGCCTGCGCGGCGTTCATGTACTCGAGGTAGCGGTCGATGATGAAGCTGATGGGGATGTCGAAGATGTCGAGCTTGTGCTCCTGGATCAGCGAGAGCAACAGATCGAGCGGCCCTTCGAAGACGGGCAGCGCGACGGCGAAGGCGCCATTCTGTGCGTGCTGCGTTTCCATCGCGGCGGCGTCGCTCACGTCAGCTTCACGGCGGCGCGCACGGCGGTCATGGTCTCTTCCGCCACGGCGGTCGCCTTTCTCGTGCCGAGCTGCACCAGTTCCTCGATGCGGCCCGGGTGGCGATCGAGCTCGGCCCGTGCCGCCCGGTGCTTCTCCAGGACCGGGATCAGGTTGCCGAGCAGCATCTTCTTGCAGTCCACGCAGCCGATCCCCGCGCTGCGGCACTCGCGGTCCACCGTCTCCACCATCTCGGGCGGGCTGTAGGCGCGGTGCAGCCAGTAGATCGGGCAGACTTCGGGGTGCCCGGGGTCGTGCCGCCGCTTCCGGGCGGGATCGGTGACCGCGACCATGATGCGCTTGCGCGCGCTCTCGGGGTCCTCGCCCAGCTCGATGGCGTTGCCGTAGCTCTTGCTCATCTTCCGGCCGTCGAGCCCGAGGATCTTGGGCACGTCGGTAAGGTACGGGTGCGGCTCCACCAGCACCGGCTTGTCCGGCCGGCCGAAGTGGTGGTTGAACTTGCGGACGATCTCGCGCGCTACCTCCAGGTGCGAGACCTGGTCCTGTCCCACCGGCACCGCGTCCGCGCCGTACAGCGCCACGTCCGCCGTCTGCAAGACCGGGTACCCGAGGAAGCCGTAGGTGTTGAGGTCCTTCTCCTTGAGCTGCTCCTGCTGCTCCTTGAAGGTCGGCACCCGCTCCAGCCAGCCGATGGGCGTGACCATGGCGAGGAGCAGGTAGAGCTCGGCGTGCTGCTTGACGTGGCTCTGGATGAAGAGCGTGCAGCGCTCGGGATCGAGTCCGGCGGCGATCCAGTCGGCGAACATCTCCCGCTGGGCCTGCGCGATGCCCGAGGTGTTCTTGTACTCGCTGGTGAGGGCGTGCCAGTCGGCCGAAAAGAAAAAACATTCGGCCATCTTGCTGATCTCGATCCAGTTCTTCACCGCACCTTGATAATGGCCGAGGTGCAGCCGTCCGGTGGGGCGCATCCCGGAGACGACGCGGCGTGGCTGGCGCTGCGGACGTGGGATCTTCTGGGCGGCTTCGGTCATCGAATCCGCGGGACTGTAGCGGATCCGGAGGGGCTCGGGCACGTCTATTTGCGCACGTACTTGCCGCCCGCGCGCGCGTACATGTACGCGTCGGGCTCCTCGCACTGCGAGGCTCCCTCCACGCAGCGCTGCACGGCGATCTCCTTGGGCAGCGCGGGTCCGAAGCTCAGCTTCCACTTCGCGACCAGCTGCCGTCCCTGCGCCTGCGTGGTCGAGTCGTAGAGGGGCGTCTCGAAGATCTTCTTCAGCTCCGCGCCCTGCGGCTCGAAGAACGCCGTCTTGACCGAGCTGGTGGTGCCGGCGGGATCGTCGCAGGACCCGCCCTGGTCGGTGGTCTGGACCACCTTGCGGCCCTTGGCGGTCAGCTCGACGAAGTCGAGCGCGCGCGGCAGCTTCCCGGGCTTCTCGCAGGGTCTGTCGGAAGCCCGCTGGTCAATCGAGAGGTCCTCGCCCGCGAGCTTGCAGAGCCGGCCGTCCGCAAGCGGCACCACCACGGCGATCCGCAGCGCCTGCGTCTCGTTCTGCTTGTCGCCCTTGCAGACCCGGAACCGCGCCTGGACCACCTTGTCCTTCTGGCCGGTCAGGTTGGCCTCGAACAGGTCCACGCCCTCCAGCACGGGCCTATCCGCGCACTCCGCATCCGGCGCGTTGTCGCCGGGGACGGACTGGAATCTCAGCGCCGCAAGCGCGAAGTGCTGCTCGTCACTCCCGGGCTGAGCGGCCCGCATGGCGGCCTTCCATTCCTTCAGGTCGAGGCGAAGCTTCTGGTCTTCGGGACAAGTGAAGGCAGCCAGCAGGGCAAGGGTAGCGATCATGGAGGTGATCGATGCATCGGACTACTTCACAATCAAGCATTGTGCTGCGGCCGAATTGATCGCGTCGTAGGTCGACGGCGCCACCGGCTTGTTTGCTTCCTGCGCCCTGGTGGCGGCCACGAACTCGGACCACGTCAGGTGATGGCTGAGGTGATTGCCATAGCATGTGCAGGTGGCGACAGCGTTGCTCCTGGCCGCCGGCGCCAACCGGGGGATCCGCTTGCAACCGTCGATGACGCCTTGCAGGCCTTCCTCGGGCCATGTCCTCTCTGGATGGGGCCGGAATCGACCCATCACCGCGCCGACGGCGAAGGACACGGCCATGACGCAGGCAACGCCGATCAGGATCCGTTTTCCCATGATGTTTCTCCGGCTTTGAAACGTCGGCTATGCGCGGGGATGCTTGGCGATCACTGTCTTGAGCCGCTCGCGATCCACGTGCGTGTAGATCTGCGTGGTGGCGATGTCCGCGTGCCCCAGCATCGCCTGCACGGCGCGCAGGTCCGCGCCGCGCTCGAGAAGATGCGTGGCGAAGCTGTGCCGCAGCGTGTGGGGGTAGACGCGCTGCTCGATCCCCGCCGCGCGCGCATACCGGCCGAGCAGCTTCCAGAACCCCTGCCGCGTCATCCGTCCGCCGCGCGGGGTGACGAAGAGATCGGTGCAGTGCCGCGTACCCAGAAGCCTCTGCCGCGGCCCGGAGAGATAGGCGCTGAGCGCCTCGCGGGCCCTCTCGCCGACCGGCACGATCCGCTCCTTGCCGCCCTTCCCGCGCACGCGGACCACGCCGGTCTGCAGATCGATCGCGCTGAGCGGCAGCTCCACCAGCTCGGTGACGCGCAGGCCGCTGGCGTAGAGCACCTCCAGCATCGCCTTGTCGCGCGCCCCTGCCACGGCGGAGCAGTCCGGCCGGGCCAGCAGCCGGTCCACCTCGTCGACCGCCAGGAAATGGGGCAGCGGCCGCGAGCCGCGCGTCGCGCCCACGCCCTCCGACGGATCGGTGGGCGTCAGCCCCTCTGCGTTGGCGAACTTGTGCAGACCGCGGACGGCCGCGAGGTGCCGGGCCTGCGAGGCCTGCGAAAGGCCGCGGACCTGGAGCGCGCCCAGGTGCTGCAGGATCGTCGGCTCGGTCACGTCCGCGAGCCGCGCGATGCCCTGGTGCGAGAGCCAGTCCGTGTACTCGCGCAGGTCGCGGGCGTACGCCTCGAGCGTCGCCGCGAGCAACCCGCGCTCCACCCGCAGATGGGCCAGGAACCTGTCCAGCGCCGCATCGAACGTGGACGGACCGCTGGAGATGGCCTCGGTCACGCGACCCCTCCTTCCAGCCGGCCCTTGCCTTTGCGAAGCACGACGGGCGACGGGCCCGTCAGGTCGAGTACGGTCGACGGCTCGTTCAAGGTCACGCCGCCGTCGAGGATCAGGTCGACTTCTTTTCCGAGGCGATCCTGGATGTCGGCGGCGTCGATCAGCGGCTCTTCGCCCGGCAGCGAGGCGCTGGTGGTCGCCAGCGGGTGCCCGAGCCCGCGGACCAGCGCGGTCGCCACCGGCGCGTCCGGCACGCGTACGCCGACCTGCCGCTGGCGGGTGAGCGCCGTGCGCGGGACCAGGCGGGTCGCGTCGAGGATGATGGTGTAGGGGCCCGGCAAGAGCCGCCGCATCAACCGATAGCTTTCGTTGGAGACGATCCCGTACTTCGCCACCTCGCCGATGTCCGCGCAGAGGAACGCGAACGGCTTCTTGTCGTCGCGCCGCTTCAAGGCCGCGAGGCGCTCCATCGCCTTCTTCTGGAACACGTCGCAGCCGAGCGCGTAGTACGTGTCGGTCGGGTACGAGACGATCCCGCCGTCCTGCAAAACTCCGAGGGCGCGCTCGATGTGCCGCGGCTGCGGGTGCTGCGGATCGATCGGTTGGATGGGCGCGCTTTTGGCCACATGGCCCATGTTCCGACGTCCCGGGGAAGAGGGCAAAAATTCGGCAATGGGATCGGGGGCTAGGCGGCTAGCGCCGAAAGGCGCGAGTCCCGATCCCCAAACCCCGACCCGGTCTCCCCAGACAAACGAAGAGGCGGGTCCCGCAGGACCCGCCTCCGTCAGAGAACCCCCCGAAGGCCTTGCTCGAGCAGACAGCCCAGGAGCCGCCCTGCGGCGGCCCCGGGCCTATT
>DASQAS010000116.1:0-1796 GCA_035635635.1 Myxococcales bacterium
GCGAGCTCGATGTGGCCCATGCGCTCGCGCCGCACCTTCGACAGCGTCACCTCGACGCCGCAGCGGTCGCAGATCACGCCGCGATAGCGGATCCGCTTGTACTTGCCGCAATGGCACTCCCAGTCCTTCACCGGCCCGAAGATGCGCTCGCAGAAGAGCCCATCCCGTTCCGGCTTGAAGGAGCGGTAGTTGATGGTCTCGGGCTTGGTCACTTCACCCCACGACCACCAGGTGCGCTGGCCCTGCAGCTCCAGGCGCTCGCGCTCCTTGGAGTCCTTGGGGCCGCGGATCTCCTCGGGGGAGGCGATCCGGATCTGGATATAATCGAAGCTCGAGCTCTTGGGCTCGTGGCCGCTACGGAAATCGATCACTTATTCCTCCACGTCTTCAGTCGTGCCGAGTGTCACCTTCAATCCCAGGGCCTGGAGCTCCTTCACCAGCACGTTGAAGGACTCCGGAATCCCGGGCTTCGGCAGGTTCTGCCCTTTCACGATCGCCTCGTACACGCGGCTGCGACCGTTCACGTCGTCCGACTTGACCGTCAGAATCTCCTGCAGCGTGTGCGCGGCGCCGTAGGCTTCGAGCGCCCACACTTCCATCTCGCCGAACCGCTGGCCGCCGAACTGCGCCTTCCCGGCGAGCGGCTGCTGCGTGACCAGCGAGTACGGCCCGATGGACCGGGCGTGGATCTTGTCGTCCACGAGGTGCGACAGCTTCATCATGTAAATCGAGCCGACCGTCACCTCGGACTCGAACAGCTCGCCGGTGCGGCCGTCGCGCAGCCGGCACTTGCCGACGGGCGACAATCCGGCCGCTGCCAGCAGCTCGTCCACCGCGCCGTCCACATCGGCCTCCGACTTGGCGCCGAACAGCGCCGCGAGTGCGGGCCGGCCCATCGCTTCGAGCACGTCCGCCGGCTTGTCCTTGGCCAGGGTCTTCTCGATTTCCTTCGCCCCCGCCTTGAGGGCGGCCTTCTCCGCGGCCGACAGATTGCTCGCGTCGGCCGCTTCGATCTTCGCCGCATGCACTTCCTGCTCGATGCGGCGCTGGGCCAGGTCGCGCTCCGCCAGCTCTTTGCCGGCGAACTTCAGGAAGTCCACCATCTGGCGGTGCAGCTCACGCGTCTCGGCCGACACGCCGCGACCGGCGAGCAGCGCGATCCCCGCCGTCCCGATGTCGGCACGGTTGCCGTTCGTCGCCGGCAGCTTGCGCAGATCCGACACGATCTCCGTCACGCGGCCCGTGTCGAGCGCCGGCGGACGGGCCTCGAGGCGCAGCGCGTCGGCGGCCCACGACAGGCCCGCCAGCCGCAGCAGCACGCCGATCTCCATTTCGTTCGCGCCCTGGAACACGGGCGTCTTGGCGTCGAAGCCCAGCAGGTTCGCCGCCCAGCCCAGATGCGTCTCCAGGATCTGGCCGACGTTCATGCGGCTCGGCACGCCGAGCGGGTTCAGCACGATGTCCACCGGCGTCCCGTTCGGGAGGAACGGCATATCCTCTTCCGGCACGATCCGCGCGATGATGCCCTTGTTGCCGTGCCGGCCGGCCATCTTGTCGCCCACCGAGATCTTCCGCTTCTCGGCAACGTAGACCTTCACCAGCTGGATGACGCCGGGCGGCAGCTCGTCGGGCTGGAGGATCTTGTCGATCTGATCCTCCGACTTCTCCTCGATCTTGGCGCGCTCGGCGCTGGCGGCGTCGAGTACGGCACGGACTTTCTCGTTCACCGACTTGTTGGCGACGCGCAGCGTCTTCAGATCGACGTCGGCAAAGTGAATCTCGCCGAGCTGCTGCCG
>DASQAS010000117.1:0-5921 GCA_035635635.1 Myxococcales bacterium
TGAACGCCGCGGAGGTGGATGTGGGAAAACGTCGCCTGTTGACTGCGGTATCCTGCGGCGATGCGGAACCTGCTCGCGGTGGCGGGCCTCGTGCTCGCTTTCTTGCTCGGCGCGGGCCTCGCCTGGCATTTCGCGCACCGCGATCCGCGCCTGCCGGACACGCCGGCGCTGGTGCTCAAAATCCGCGAAGTGGCGCGGCTGGAGACGCTCGACGTCTCGCTCTACAAGAAGATCGATTTCTCGCCGGACCCGAAGGAGCAGTCCACCGTCTGGGCGTCGCTCGCGCAATGGGCCAGCTACACGCTGCGGCCGCCGCGCGGCCGCGCAATCGTCTTCGCGGTCGCCCACCTCGGCCTCGACCTGCGCAAGCTCGACGCGCAATCGCTGCGCGTCTCGGGCCGCCGGGTGGAGGTGGTGCTGCCGCGAGTGCAGACGCAGGTCGAGCTGCGGCCGGCCGAGATCGAGATCATCGGTTCGAACCTGAGCTCGGAGCAGACCGCGCAGCTCTTCGAGCGGGCGCGCAACGCCTTCGAAGCCGAAGTGAGCGCGGACAAAGCCTTGCAAGAGCGAGCCCGGGACTCGGCACGGCAGTCGCTGAAGTCGCTCTTCCTCGGGCTTGGGTTCTCCGATGTGGCGTTCGTCGAGAAGCTTTCTCCCGAGCCGCAGCGTGGGTAGTGATCTCGCAAGGCACTGGACGCTGGACCCGCGGATCGATTTCCTGAACCACGGCTCGTTCGGCGCCTGCCCCCGGCCGGTGCTGGAAGCGCAGGCGGAGCTGCGCGCCAGGATGGAGCGCCAGCCGGTGCAGTTCCTCGCGCGCGAGCTGGAGGGGCTGGCGGACGAGGCGCGCGGAGCTTTGGCGCAGTTCGTCGGCGCGGACCCGGACGACCTCGCGTTCGTGCCGAACGCGACTACCGGCGTCAACACCGTGGTGCACGCTCTCGACCTGCGGCCCGGGGACGAGCTCTTGACCACGGACCACGCCTACAACGCCTGCCGGAACGCGCTGCGCTGGCACGAGCAACGCGGCGTCCGGGTCGTGGCCGCGTCCGTTCCCTGGCCCGTCTCCAGTGCTTCGCAGGTGCTGGATGCGGTGCTCGCGGCCGTGTCGCCGCGAACGCGGCTGGCGCTGATCGACCACGTTACGAGCCCCACGGGGTTGATCTTCCCGGTGCGCGAGCTGGTGCAACGGCTGGGCGAGCGCGGCGTGGACACGGTGGTCGACGGCGCGCACGCCCCGGGGATGCTGCCGCTCGACGTCCGAACGGTCGGGGCGGCGTACTACACCGGGAACTGCCACAAGTGGCTCTGCGCGCCCAAGGGCGCGGCCTTCCTCTACGTGCGGCGGGACCGGCAGGAGCGGCTGCGGCCGCTGGTGATCAGCCACGGCGCGAACTCGCCGCGCACGGACCGTCCGATGTTCAGGCTGGAGTTCGACTGGACGGGCACGGACGATCCCACGCCCTTCCTCGCCGTGCCGCACGCCATCCGCTTCCTCGGGTCGCTGTTGCCGGGCGGATGGCCAGCGCTCATGCAACGGAACCACCAGCTCGCCCTGGCCGCACGGCGGGTGCTCTGCGAGGCGCTGCGCATCGAGCCGCCTGCGCCGGAACCGATGATCGGATCTCTTGCTTCAGTGCCTCTGCCCGACGCCGACGTGGCGATCTCCACCAAGGGCGTGTGGTGGCATCCGCTGCAGCGGGCGCTGCTCGAAAGGCACGCGATCGAGGTGCCGGTAATGACCTTCCCGGCCCCTCCCGGGCAGCTCATCCGCATCTCGGCGCAGGTCTACAACGACGAGGCCCAATACTCCCGCCTCGCCGGGGCGCTACGGCGCCTCCTCGATCTCGCGTAGCAGCTCGGGCGTGTCCGCGTCGATGAACGGGCGGATCCCTCCCCATTCCAGTTTCGCGGCGCGGACCAGCGGGAGGATGGCTCTCGGACCCGAAGCGCGAGGACTGGCCATGAGCGCCTCCGCCGCGCGCAGGCACGGATCCCGCCGCCAGAGAGCGCAGAGCGGCTGCAGGGACCCGCCCGCGTGCGGCACGGCGGCGTCGTGACCCTCGATGGCGGCCGTGAGCGCGTCGATCAGCGGCCCGTCCGCCGCGAAGGGCATGTCCGCCGCACAGGCGAAGACCAGCGGGTACCGAGACGCGCGCAGACCGACCTCGAGCCCGGCCAGCGGAGTTTGAATCGGGCGGACATCTCGAAGGAGGTCTTCCGGCGGCGCATACGGCGCGTACTTCGCGGTGTCCTTGGCCGCGAGCACCACCTGCGCGAAGCCCGCCTCCCGGAGCGTCCGCAGCACCCTCGCGACGAGCGGCTCGCCCCGGAACGTAGCCAGCGCCTTGTCGCTGCCGAACCTACGGCTCTCGCCGCCCGCCAGCACCACGGCGCAGGCCTCGCGCGCCATCAACCCACCCGCGCGGCGAAGATCCGCTGCAGCGCCGGACTCTCGCGCACCAGGTCCAGCGCCAGCCGCGCGTGCCCGCGCGCGTAGCCGTTGCCCATGGTGAGCCGCACGTCCTTGCCGATGCCTTCCGCGCCCAGCGCGGCGGCGGTGAACGACGTCGCCATGCTGAAGAACAGGACCTCGCCGCCCTCGCGGGCGGAGAGGATGCTGGCCATCTCGGTGCCCGGCACGCTGGCGCAGTTCACCACCAGGTCGAACTGCCCGCGGGTCTGGGCGTAGACCTCGAGGGGCTTGGTAGCGTCCGCGGCGATGGCCGCGTCGGCCAGTCCATCGGACACCAGCCGCTGGGCCGCGTCGCGCCGGAAGTCGAGGGCCGTCACGTGCGCTCCCCCCTTGCGCGCCTGGGCGCAGGCGAGCGAGCCGCTCTTTCCGGCGCCCAGGACCAGCACCCGCTGCCCGGGCCGCGCCAGCCGGGCCACCCACGCCGGGGCCCCGCAGACGTCGAGGACCGCGAGCGCGGTGGACTCCGGCAGGTCGTCCGGCAACGGCGCCCACAGCCCGGTGGCGAAGAGCACCGCGCGCCCGCGCACGTCGAGGCGCTCGGCGTGCAGGTGCACGGCCCGCACTTCGTCCAGGACCAGGGGCGTGAGCGTCAGCGACACCAGCGTGGCGATGCGGTCGCCTTTCTTCAGCTCGCCGCGGGAGGGGTGCGCGGCCCCCACCTCCGCGACCCGACCGATCAGCATCCCGCCCGAGCCGGTGACGGGGTTCTGCATCTTTCCGCGGGCCCCGACGATCTCGCGCACGCGCGCGCCGATGCGGGCCGCGTCTCCCCCGCACTCCTGCGAGAGCTGCCGGAAGGAGGCGGCGTCGATGTTCAGGCTTTCGACGTCGATTGAGAGCTCGTCCGGCCCCAGCGGCATCCTGGGGTCCAGGACCTCAGCTTGTTGGGGCAGCGCGCCGGGCGGGCGGACCACCCGCCGCAGCCCGTAGGGATCCTCCTCACTCCCCGAAAACCCAGGGGAGGCTGTGGTGGGGCCTCCGGCACGTCGATCGGGCTCACTCACGCGTGACGCCGATCGGTATCCGCGGCGGCGGAAGCTTCTCGTCGCCTCCGGTCTGGGCCAGGCGGAGGATCGGCCCGAGCAGGTCGATCGGCACGGGGAAGATGGTGGTGCTGGCTTTCTCGGCGCTGATCTCGACCAGGGTCTGCAGATAGCGAAGCTGCAGCGCCGTCGGGTGAGCGGCGATCACGTCCGCCGCCATGCCCAGCTTCTCGGCCGCCTGGTATTCGCCTTCCGCCGCGATCACCTTCGCGCGCCGCTCGCGCTCCGCCTCGGCCTGGCGGGCCATCGCGCGCTGCATCTCGGGCGGCAGGTCGATGGCCTTGACCTCGACCGCCGTGACCTTGATGCCCCAGGGCTCGGTGTGCAGGTCGAGAACTTGCTGGAGCTCCTTGTTGATCTTCTCGCGCTGCGCGAGCAGGTCGTCGAGATCCAGCTTGCCGAGCGTGCTGCGCAGCGTGGTCTGGGAGAGCTGGGAGGTGGCGTAGAGGAAGTTCTCCACCTGGATGATGGCCTTCTCCGCGTCGATCACGCGGAAGTAGATCACCGCGGAGACCTTGAGGCTGACGTTGTCGCGGGTGATCACGTCCTGGGGCGGGACGTCCCGCGTCACCGTGCGCAGGTCCACCTTCACCATCCGGTCGATGCCCGGGACGATCCAGTTGAGGCCCGCGCGCTTCACCTCGGCGAAGCGGCCGAGCCGGAAGATGACGCCGGATTCGTACTCCTGGATGACCCGCAGGCCGGAGATGATCCAGAACAGGACCGGAATCGCGAAGAGCCAGTAGATCATGAGCTTGCCTTTGTCATTGAGGCGCCCTCGGGCGCCACTTCGAGGGTGAGCCCGTGCACGGCGAGGACCCGGGCGCGGGAGCCGGGCTGCAGCGGCTGGGCGCTGGCGGCCTTCCACAGCTCGCCTGCGACCAGGACGGTGTTCTCGTCGCGCACCTCGCCGATCTCGCCAATCAGCGAAAAGCCCCCGGCGCGGAGCGGCTGGCGCGAGCTGGCGGAGAGCTTCCAGGCGAGGGTTCCGGCGATCACCGCCATGGCGGCTCCGACCGGAGCGACGATGCGCCAGCCGAGCCCGAAGTCGGCGTCGGCGTAGAAGCCCTTGTCGACCGGACCGATCAGGAGGAGCGAGCCGATCACCACGCAGACCAGGCCGGCGGCGACGAACCCACCATGGCCTCCCACGTACAGCTCCGCCACGAAGAAGCCGATGCCCAGCGCCACCAGCAAGAGCGCTCCGATGTTGACCGGCAGCATCTGGAACGCGATCGCGGCGACCAGCAGGCAGATGCCGCCCACCACTCCCGGCACGATGGTGCCGGGGTGGAACAGCTCGAGCATCACGCCGATGACCCCCAGCATCGCGATCAGGTACGCGACCTCCGGATTGGCGAGACCGTGCAGCACCTTGTCCTTCACCGCCCAGGGGACGTTGCGGATCTCGGCGCTCGCGGTCCGCAGAGTGCGCCTGTCGCCGCCCAGGTCCACCTTGCGCCCATCGATCTTGCGCAGCAGCTCCGGGAGATCCTCCGCAACCACGTCCACCACGTGCAGCTCGAGCGCCTTCGAGGCGGTGATGCTCTCGCTCTCGCGCACGGCCTTCTCCGCCCATTCGACGTTGCGGGCGCGCCGTTCGGCGATGCCCTTCACGAAGGCGGCCGTGTCGTTCTCGAGCTTCTTGAACATCGTGCCCTCGTCGCCCTTCTTGTCCTTGTCGTCGGAGAGACCGAGGCCCACCGGATGCGCCGCGCCGATGTTGGTCGAAGGAGCCATCGCCGCGACGTGCGCCGCCATGGTGATGAACACGCCGGCCGAGCCCGCGCGCGCGCCGGGCGGCCCGACCCAGACGACGATGGGCACCTTGGCGCTCAGCTCGGCCTGGACGATGTCCCGGGTGGTCGAGAGCAGCCCTCCGGGCGTGTCGAGCCGCAGCACCAGCGCCTCGGCGCCCTTGTCCTGAGCCTCGCGGATGGCGGCGATCAGGAACCCTCCGGAGCCTGGATCGATCGATCCGACGACCTCCGCGTAGTGCACGACCGGGGATGCAGCGAGCAGGAGAGCGAGGATCACGACGCGCCTCCTTTCGCGGGTTGCAGGCCGAGCTTCTTCATCACCTGTTTCAGGTCTTCCCAGACCTTCCCCTTCTCGCCCGGGCTGCGCAGCAGGTAGGCGGGATGGAAGGTGGCCATCACTGGGATGCCTTCGTATTCGCGCCACTGCCCGCGCAGGCGGGTGATGGGCGTGGAATCGCGCAACAGAGACTGGGCGGCGAACTTGCCCAGCGTGACGATGACCTCCGGCTTCACCGCTCCGAGCTGTCCCTTGAGGAAGGGCTCGCAGGCGTTGAGCTCGTCCGGCTCGGGATTGCGGTTGTTGGGCGGCCGGCACTTGACCGTGTTGCAGATGTAGACGTCCTCGCGGCGCAGCCCCATCGC
>DASQAS010000118.1:0-16335 GCA_035635635.1 Myxococcales bacterium
TCTCCGTCAAGGAGGCGTTGGTCAACAGCAAGGTGAAGAAGGGCGAGGTCGCGCGCGCGGTGATCGTGCGCACCAAGCGCGAGCTGAAGCGGCCCGACGGCAGCTACATCAAGTTCGACACCAACAGCGCCGTGATGGTCACCAAGGAAGGTGAGCCGATTGGCACCCGCATCTTCGGGCCGGTGGCGCGCGAGCTCCGGGCGAAGAAGTTCATGAAGATCATCTCGCTGGCGCCGGAGGTCCTCTAGCCATGGCTCGAGCACAAATTCGCATAAAAAAGGGCGACAACGTGTATGTCCTCTCCGGCAAGGAGAAGGGCAAGACCGGCAAGGTGCTGGAGATCGACCACGAGCGGCAGCGCGCGGTGGTGGAGAAGCTGATGGTCTTCAAGCGCCATTTCAAGCGGGGTCGCAACCCGGCCGCGCCCGAGGGCGGGATCGTGGACCGCAACGGCAGCATCCACGTCTCCAACCTGGCGCTCGTGGATCCGGAGTCGAAGAAGCCCACCCGGATCGGCACCAAGCTGGTGGACAACGGCAAGCGCGTCCGCATCGCCAAGCGGAGCGGCGCGCAGATCGACCAGGCCTGAGGAACGGTTCATGGCAGACGACAAGAAGAAGCAGGAAGAGAAAGACAAGCCGAAGAAACACGCCCACGGCGAAGGGCCGGTGACGGACGCCAAGGCGCACGCCGAGGCGAAGAAGCCGGGCGGCGGGGGCGGCGGCAAGAGGAAGGGCGGCAAGGAGCAGAAGGGCCCCAAGACCATCCAGGCGGCCGAGGGGAAGGCCGCGTCCCGCGGCGAGCACCCGGCCCGGCTGGGCATCGCCTACAAGGAGCAGATGATCCCGGCCCTGATGAAGGAGTTCGGCTACAAGAACCCGATGCAGGTGCCCAAGGTCGAGAAGGTCGTCGTCAACATGGGCCTGGGCGAGGCGATCACCAACAACAAGCTGATCGAGCAGGCAGAGGAGCAGATGATGGCGATCACCGGCCAGAAGGCGGTGGTCACCCGCTCGCGCAAGAGCATCGCGAACTTCAAGCTGCGCGAGGACCAGCCCATCGGCGTGATGGCCACCTTGCGCAAGGACCGGATGTACGAGTTTCTCGACCGGCTCCTGAACACCGCGCTGCCGCGGGTGCGCGACTTCAAGGGCGTCTCGGGGAAGAGCTTCGACGGTCGGGGCAACTACACGCTCGGCATCAAGGAGCAGATCATCTTTCCGGAGATCAACTACGACCGGATCGAGAAGATCAAGGGCATGAACATCACCATCGTGACCACGGCGAGGAGCGACGAAGAGGGCCGCGCTCTGCTCCGATACTTCGGCATGCCCTTTCGGACTGCCTAGACATGGCCAAGCTCTCCAAGATGGCGCAGGCGAAGCGCCTGCAGAAGAAGCCGAAGTTCAAGGTGCGCGCGTACTCCCGCTGCGAGCTCTGCGGCCGCAGCCGCGCCTTCTTGAACAAATTCCAGATGTGCCGCATCTGCTTCCGCAATCGCGCCCTGAAGGGCGAGATCACGGGAGTGATCAAGAGTTCCTGGTAGTCCAACGCAAGAGCAACGCCGGCGCGCCCACGGGTACGGCCGGCGGAGGTAGCAAGAGATGAGCATGACCGATCCCGTTGCCGATCTGCTGACCCGGATCCGCAACGCCCAGCGCGCAGGCCTCGAGGAGATCGACCTGCCCGCGAGCAACGTCAAGCAGCGGATCTGCGAGGTGCTCCGCGACGAGGGCTTCGTCCGCGAGGTCTCGCGCTCCGAGGACGGCAAGCAGGGCACGATCAAGGTGCTCCTCAAGTACGACGAGGGCCGGCGGCCGGCGATCAGCGAGATCCGCCGGCAGTCCAAGCCGGGCCTGCGCCGCTACGTGAAGTACACCGACATCCCCAAGGTGATGAACGGCCTGGGGATCGCCATCCTCTCCACTTCCAAGGGCGTGCTCGTCGACCACCAGGCGCGCAAGCAGCACCTGGGCGGCGAGCTGATCGCCACCGTCTGGTAAGGAGCCGCCATGTCGCGCATCGGCAAGCTCGCCATCAAGATTCCGGACAAGGTCAAGGTGACCGCCCAGCCGGGCCTGGTCAACGTCGAAGGCCCCAAGGGCAAGGTCGCGCAGAAGCTCGACCGGGAGATGAAGGTCACCGTCGACAAGGGCGAGGTCCGGGTGGACCGGCCCAACGACTCGCGCCGCGCCCGCCAGCTCCACGGCCTGACCCGGACCCTGGTCGCGAACATGATCCAGGGCGTCACCCAGGGCTTCTCGCGCTCGCTGGACATCTCGGGCGTCGGGTACAAGGCCGAGCTGAAGGGCAAGGAGATCCACCTCGCCCTCGGCTTCTCGCACCCGGTCGTCTACCCGCTGCCGGAGGGCGTGACGGCGGAGTACGACGCCAAGGGCAACCGCCTGACCGTGAAGGGCGCGGATAAGCACCGCATCGGCCTGGTGGCGGCGGAGATCCGCAAGCTGCGACCGCCCGAGCCGTACAAGGGCAAGGGCATCAAGTACGCCGAGGAAACCATCCGCCGCAAGCAGGGCAAGACGGGAGCCGCGACATGAGCGCCTCGACGAACATGAGGAAGCAGGAGCTGCGGCGCCGCCGCAAGGCGCACATCCGCAAGCGGGTGGAGGGCGACATCGAGCGCCCGCGCCTGTCGGTCTACCGCAGCCTGAACCACATCTACGCGCAGGTGATCGACGACGCGACCGGCAAGACGCTCGCCGCGGCCTCCACGCTCTCGCCCGAGCTCAAGCAAGGAAAAGCCGCGCAGGGCAAGAAGAAGGAGCGGGCCAAGGAGGTCGGCAAGCTGGTGGCAAAGAAGTGCCAGGAAGCGAAGATCGCCGCGGTCGTGTTCGACCGGAACGGCTTCATGTACCACGGCCGGATCGCGGCCGTCGCCGAGGGCGCCCGCGAGGGCGGCCTCAAATTCTAAGGACGGGGAGACTCAACGCATGGTTGCGCCGATCAATCCGAACGACCTCCCCGAGCTGAACGACCGGGTGGTCTACATCAATCGCGTCGCCAAGGTGGTGAAGGGTGGCCGGCGCTTCTCGTTCTCCGCCCTGGTGGTGGTGGGCGACGGGCAGGGCCACGTCGGCGCTGGCCTGGGCAAGGCGAACGAGGTCCCGGAAGCCATCCGCAAGGGCGGCGAGCAGGCCAAGAAGAACCTGTTCAAGATCCCGCTCGCGGGCAACACCATCCCGCACGAGGTGATCGGCCACTTCGGGGCCGGCCGCGTGCTGCTCAAGCCGGCCGGCGAAGGAACCGGCGTGATCGCCGGCGGCTCGGTCCGCGCCGTGCTGGAGGCGGTGGGCATCCGCAACATCCTCACCAAGTCGCAGGGCTCTCGGAATCCCCACAACGTGGTCAAGGCGGCCCTCGACGGCCTGCGCAAGCTGCGCAGCCCGGAGGAGGCGGCGCGGCTGCGCGGCAAGGAGCTTTCCGAAATCCGCGCGGAGCAACAGGGAGCGTAATCCATGGCGCTGAAAGTGAAGCTGGTCCGCAGCATGAGCGGGCACACCGAAGGCCACCGCGCCACGCTGCGCGGCATGGGTCTCACCCGCGTGGGCCGCGAGCGCGTCCTCCAGGACACGCCCGCCACCCGCGGGATGATCGCCAAGGTGGCCTACCTCATCGAGTGGTCCGAGACGAACGAGGAGTTCAAGCCCTTCGGCCGCCGCGCCCGGGCCAAGGCCCAGAGCGCCGCTGCCGGCAAGCAGGCGCAAAGGTAGGACGCGATGAACGAGCTGACGAGACTGACCCCGCCGCGGGGCGGCGGCGTGAAGGAGAAGAAGCGGGTGGGCCGGGGCCAGGCCAGCGGGCAGGGCAAGACGGCCGGCCGCGGCGGCAAGGGTCAGAAGGCCCGCACCGGCAACATGAACTTCGTCGGGTTCGAGGGCGGGCAGATGCCCATCCAGCGCCGGATCCCGAAACGCGGGTTCACCAACCCGTTCCGGGTGCGGTACGCGCTGATCAACGTGGGCGTCCTCGAAGGCCTGGGCCTGACCGAGGTGGACCTGGACAAGCTGGTCGAGGCGGGGACGGTCAAGGATCGCAAGGACGGCCTCAAGATCCTGGGCGACGGCGAGCTCACCAAGGCGATCTCCGTCCGAGCGCACAAGTTCTCCGGCTCGGCGAAAGAGAAGATCGAGAAGGCCGGCGGGAAGGCGGAGGTGATCGTGATTCCGCGAAAAGCAACCCCGCAGCAGCGGAAGGCCGAGGAAAAGAAAGCGGCGGCCGCCGCGGAGAAGTCTAAACTGCGTTAGCAGGGCGTTGAAGAACGAAGTTCTTCAACGAACCCTGCTTACGCTTTTGCTGTTCGTGTTCGAGTCCGTAGGAGCCAACGTGTCGTTCGCCAACGCCTTCTCGAACCTGTTCAAGATCCAGGAGCTGCGCAAGCGGCTTCTCTTCACCCTCATGTGCCTCGCGGTGTACCGGGTCGGCGTGTTCGTCACCGCCCCGGGCGTGAACCGCGAGGTGATGAAGAAGGCCATCGAGCAGACCGGCGGCTTCCTCAACCTCTTCAACCTCTTCACCGGCGGCGCGCTGGAGCAGCTCTCGATCTTCGCCCTGGGCATCATGCCCTACGTCAGCGCCAGCATCATCCTGCAGCTGCTCACCGTGGTGGTGCCCACCCTGGAGAAGCTCTCGAAAGAGGGCGAGATGGGGCGGCGCAAGATCACCCAGTGGACGCGCTACGGCACCATCGTCCTCTCCATCGTCCAGGGCTTCGGCATCGCCCGCTACCTGGAGTCGGTGAAGGCGGGCAACGAGAGCGTGGTCCCGGACGACGTGAAGGGCTGGGGCTTCCGCCTGCTCACCGTGATCACCCTGACCGCCGGCACCGCCTTCATCATGTGGCTGGGCGAGCAGATCACCGAGCGCGGCATCGGCAACGGCATCTCGCTGATCATCTTCGCCGGCATCGTGGCCCGCATCCCGCAGGCCGCCATCCAGACCTGGACCACCTTCCAGGACAAGGCGGAAGGCAGCGACGTGGACATCCTGATCCTCGCCGGGGTCATGGTGGTGACCATCGCGGTGATCGTGTTCGTCGAGCGGGCGTACAGGAAGATCCCGGTCCACTACGCCAAGCGGGTGGTGGGACGCCAGACCTTCTCCGGCCAGACCACGCACTTGCCGCTCAAGGTGAACATGTCGGGCGTGATCCCGCCCATCTTCGCCAGCTCGATCCTGCTCTTCCCGGCGACGCTTGCGACCTGGATCCCGGCCTTCAAGCCCTTCGCCGACGCGATGACACGCGGCGGCTGGATCTACGACGGTCTCTACGTGATCGGGATCATCTTCTTCTGCTACTTCTACACCGCGGTGACGTTCAACCCGGTGGACGTGGCCGACAACCTCAAGAAGTACGGCGGCTACATCCCGGGCATCCGCCCCGGCAAGAAGACCGCCGAGTACATCGACTTCGTCCTCTCGCGCATCACCTTCGGCGGCGCCATCTACATCTCCGCGGTGTGCGTCCTGCCCAGCGTCCTGATCACCAAGTACAACGTCCCGTTCCAGTTCGGCGGCACCGCGCTCCTGATCGTGGTGGGCGTCGCGCTGGATACCGTGCAGCAGATCGAGAGCCACCTGATCACCCGCCACTACGAAGGCTTCACGGGCCCGCGCGGTCCCCGCATCCGGGGCCGCCGCGATACCATGGGGGCACCCGCAGCAGCGTAGGGGGGCGCGTGAACGTCATCTTCCTCGGACCGCCAGGGGCAGGAAAAGGGACGCAAGCCAAGCGGCTGACCGCGCGCCACGGGATTCCCCAGTTCTCCACCGGCGACATCCTGCGCACCGCGGTCGCCGACGGGACGGTGCTGGGGAAGCAGGCGAAGGCGCTGATGGACGCGGGCAAGCTGGTTCCCGACGTGATCGTCAACGGGATCGTCGACGAGGCGCTGGCCTCGCCGATGTGCGCGAAGGGCTTCCTCCTCGACGGCTTTCCCCGCACCGTGGCGCAGGCGACGGCGCTGGACGAGATGCTGAAGCGGCGGGGCCGCCAGATCGACCACGTGATCCTGCTGGAGGTGCCCACGGAGGTGCTGGTCGAGCGGCTCTCGGGCAGGCAGACGTGCCCGGTGGATCAGACCTCCTACGGCAAGGAGAACCCGCCCAAGCGCCCCGGCTACTGCGACAACGACGGCACCAAGCTGGTGGTCCGCCCCGACGACATGCCGGACCGCGTCCGGCAGCGGATGCAGGAATACGAGAGCAAGACCGCGCTGCTCACTGGTTACTACAGACCCCGCGGAATCGTGCGCGCGGTGAACGGCGTGGGTACCGTCGACGAGGTGGAGACGCGCATCAACCAGGCGCTGCAGAGCCATGCCCGGCGGGATTGAGATCAAGACGCGCGACGAGATCGCGTACATGCGCGAGGCCTCGCTGATCGTCTACGAGGTGCTCGAGGAGCTGACCCGGGCGGTGGCGCCCGGCGTCACCCTCGAGGAGCTCGACGCGATCGCCGAGCGGGAGACCGTCCGCCGCGGCGGCATCTGCGCGTTCAAGGGCCTGTACGGCTTCCCCAAGAACGTCTGCATCTCGGTGAACGAGCAGGTGGTCCACGGCATCCCCACCCGCCGCAAGCTGGTGGAGGGAGATCTGCTCAAGCTCGACTACGGGGTGACCAAGCACGGCTACTACGGCGACTCGGCGCGGACCGTGGCCGTCGGCAAGGTCTCGCCCGAGGCCGCGCGCCTGTTGGACGAGACGCGCCTGGCGCTGGAGAAGGGGATCGCCGCCATGGGTCCGGGGAACCGGATCAGCGACATCGGGGCGGCCATCGAGGCCCACGTCTCGCCGTTCGGGTACGGCATCGTCCGCGATTACGTGGGCCACGGAATCGGCAAGAAGCTTCACGAGGACCCGCAGGTCCCGAACTACGGCCCCGCCCTCTGGACGCGCGGGCAGCCTAACCCGCGCATGCGGCCGGGGATGGTGCTGGCCATCGAGCCGATGATCAACCTCGGCACCCACGAGGTCGACACGCTCCCCGACGGCTGGACGGTGGTGACCCGCGACGGGAAGCTGTCGAGCCACTGGGAGCACACCATCGCCGTCACCGAGGACGGCCCCGAGGTCCTGACGCGCCCGTGATCGCGCTCGTCTCCGCCGCCCACCTCTTCCTGTTCTCCTGGCCGGGCCAGCCCGCGAAGGCCCTCTTCGAGCTTCCGAGCGAAGGCGAGAGCGCCTGCGGGATCGGGACGCTCCAGTTCGGCGCCCCCGACGGGTCCTGGAGCAGCGGCAGCGGCGGCCAGAAGGTGACCTGCGAGTTCCGGCAGTTCGTGGAGCCGGGCGCGCTGCTCTCGCAGTGGGTGGACGCCGGCAAGACCAAGCCGGGCGCAGACGTCGAGGTGACCTGGACGCTCCAGGGCGGCCGCGCGACGGGGAAGGGACACACCGCGACCTTGAAGGCGGAGGCTGTCGCGGCCGACGCCTTGCACGCGCAGTCGGCCGCCGGCCTCTCGGGAACCGTGACCAAGGTGAAGAACGACTCTCGGGTCGAGTTGAAGAACGCCGGCTCCAGCGGGGTGCTGCTGGGCGACGTGATCGCTGCGCGCAACAAGCCCGACGACAGCTGCATCGGCGCCGGACCACAAGTCTACCTCCAGCCCGGCGAGAGGTACGTGGACGAGCGGCCGGGGCTGGTCTCGAAGTCAATGGTGATCTGGGCTGCGATCTTCACGACGCCGACGCAGTGCCGGTGGGTCGAGGCTCGCCGCCGTTGACGCGCGCGGGGCGTCCCCATGGGCAACCCCCCTTCAGGGAGCGACCGCCTGCCTGCCCGGTCAGCCACGGCCCATAGCTTGACAAGCGAATTCTCGACTGTTACAAGCCGCGCTCCCTTCGTTCCGGGTTGGCCCCGACGGCGAAAGCCGCGGTTGGGGGTGCGGACGGAAGGAAAGCGATTTTCGACGCGTTTTGGATCGGCCGGGAGGAAGCCGTGAAGGTCCGTGCTTCGGTGAAGAAGGTCTGCGTGAAGTGCAAGGTGATCCGGCGCAAGGGAGTCGTGCGCGTGATCTGCACCGCGAACCCCCGCCACAAGCAGCGGCAAGGCTAGGAGAGTCTAGATGGCGCGTATTTCCGGTGTAGACCTGCCCCGCGAGAAGCAGATCCAGATCTCGCTTACCTACCTCTACGGGATCGGCAAGACCAGCGCGCAGAAGATCTGCGCGGCCGCCCAACTCGACGGCACCAAGCGGACCAAGGACCTCACCGAGGACGAGATCCACCGCATCCGCGAGACGCTGGAGCAGGGCTACAAGGTGGAAGGCGACCTGCGCCGCGAGGTGAGCCTCAACATCAAGCGACTGATGGACCTCGGCTGCTACCGCGGCCTGCGCCACCGCAAGGGCCTGCCGGTCCGCGGCCAGCGCACCCACACCAACGCCCGCACCCGCAAGGGTCCCAAGCGCGGCATCGTCCGGCGCGCCGTCCCCGCCGCTCCCCCCGCCGGCAAGTAAGGACAGGAACCCATGGCCGAAGAGCAGAAGCCGTCCGCACCTCCCTCGAGTCCGCCCGCAGCCGGCGCGGCCGCCCCTGGCGCCGCCACCGAGCGCAAGGGGAAGAAGAAGACCAAGAAGAACGTGCAGACGGGCATCGTCTACATCCAGAGCACGTTCAACAACACCATCATCACCATCACCGACGTCTCGGGGAACGTGCTCTCCTGGTCGTCCGCCGGCGCGCGCGGCTTCAAGGGCTCGCGCAAGTCGACGCCCTTCGCCGCGCAGGTCGCGGCGGGCGACGCGGCCGCCAAGGCGATGGAGCACGGCCTGAAGAACGTCTCGGTCATGGTGAAGGGTCCCGGGGCGGGCCGCGAGTCGGCGCTGCGCGCGCTGGCCGCCGCCGGCCTCAAGGTGACGCTGATCCGGGACATCACCCCCATCCCGCACAACGGCTGCCGGCCGCCGAAGCGCCGCCGCGTCTAAGGAGCTTTCTAATATGGCTCGCTACACTGAGTCGGCGTGCAGGATTTGCCGGCGTGAAAATCTGAAAATGTATCTCAAGGGCGACCGCTGCTACACGGACAAGTGCGCCATCGAGCGCCGCCCGTATCCGCCCGGCCAGCACGGCCAGGGGCGCGCGAAGTTCTCCGAGTACGGCGTGCAGCTGCGCGAGAAACAAAAAGTAAAGCGCCTCTACGGCCTGCTGGAGACGCAGTTCCGTGGCTACTACCTGCGCGGCAGCGCGGCCAAGGGCAAGACCGGCGAGAACCTGCTCCAGTTCCTCGAGCAGCGGCTCGACAACGTGGTCTTCCGGCTCGGCTTCGCGGACACCCGCGCCGAGGCGCGGCAGCTCGTGCGCCACGGCCACTTCCGCGTGAATGACCGGAAAGTGAATATCCCCTCCTTCCAAGTGAAAGTCGGCGACGTGATCGCGGTGAAGGAGAAGTCCAGGAAAGTAGTCCGGATCAACGAGGCGCTCGAGGCGGTGGACCGCCGCGGCGTCCCGGCCTGGCTGGACCTGGACAAGGGCGGATTCAAAGGCACGGTGAAGAGCACGCCTTCGCGCGACGACATCACCATGCCCATCCAGGAGCAGCTGATCGTCGAGCTCTACTCCAAGTAGTCCGGCAGTCGCACGGCAAGCAGCAAGGCAGTCGCGACGGACGACCCAATGGTGCCCCGCAATTCCGCGGTGGAGCAGGGCGGCGTCGCAAGGAGAGAAACGTGGCAGAAGCATTGATTGCGAAGAACTGGCGCGACCTGATCAAGCCCCGCGGCCTGCACGTCGAGCAGGACACGCTCACCGACACCTACGGCAAGTTCGTCGCCGAGCCGCTCGAGCGCGGCTTCGGCATCACCCTCGGGAACGCCCTCCGCCGCGTGCTGCTCAGCTCGCTGCAGGGCGCGGCCATGACCAGCGTCCGCATCGAGGGCGTGGAGCACGAGTTCACCACCATCTCCAACGTCGCCGAGGACGTCACCGACATCATCCTCAACCTCAAGGAAGTCCTGCTGCGCATGCACACGCAGGAGGAGAAGACCATCCGCATCGAGGTGGAGGGCCCGAAGGAAGTGAAGGGGGGCGACATCATCGTGGACCAGGACGTGGAGGTGCTGAACCCCGGCCATCACCTGTTCACGGTCTCCGAGGGCGGCCGGGTCCGCATGGAGATGACCGCGCGCCGCGGCCGCGGCTACGTCCCTGCGGAGCGGAACAAGGTGGTGGGCGCGCCCATCGGCGTGATGCCCATCGACTCCCTCTTCAGCCCGGTGAAGAAGGTCAACTACCAGGTGACCAACGCCCGCGTCGGCCAGGCCACCGACTACGACCGGCTCTCGCTCGAGGTGTGGACCAACGGCTCAGTCACGCCGGCGGACGCGGTCGCCTTCGCGGCCAAGATCGTCAAGGAGCAGCTCTCGATCTTCATCAACTTCGACGAGACCGAGGAGCCGGCCCCGATCGAGCTGCCGAAGAACGAGGAGAAGCTGAACGAGAACCTCTTCCGCTCGGTGGACGAGTTGGAGCTGTCGGTCCGCTCGGCCAACTGCCTGCAGAACGCCAACATCAAGACCATCGGCGACCTGGTGCAGAAGACCGAGGCCGAGATGCTGAAGACCAAGAACTTCGGCCGGAAGTCCTTGAAGGAGATCAAGGAAATCCTCGCCGAGATGGGCCTCTCGCTCGGCATGAAGCTGGAGAACTGGCCGCCCAAGCCGCCGACGGCGCAGGCCCCGGCCCTCAAGCAGTAAGGAGACCGCGATGTCCCGCCACGCCAACGCCGGCCGCAAGCTGAGCCGGAACACCAGCCACCGCAAGGCGCTGCTCGACAACCTGGTCCGGGCGGTGATCCTGAACGAGAGCATCCGGACCACCACGCCCAAGGCCAAAGAGGCCCGCAAGCTGGTGGAGCGGGTGATCACCAAGGCCCGCAAGGGCACGCTGGCCGCGCGCCGGATCGTCCACAAGACCGTGCGCGACCAGGCGGCGCTGGCGCGGCTGTTCGAGACCATCGGGCCGCGCTTCAAGGAGCGGCCGGGCGGGTACACGCGGATCATCCACGTCGAGAACCGCGTCGGCGACAACGCGCCGATGTCGATCCTCGAGCTGGTGGAGAAGAGCGAGAAGGCAGAGCCGGAGAAGAAGGCTCCCGAGAAGACCGAGAAGGCGGAGAAGAAGGCCGCCGCGAAGGACGAGCAGGGCGGCGAGAAGAAGCCGGCCAAGCAGAAGAAGGGGAAGAAGGAGCCGGAGGAGAAGAAGGAGGAGTAGCCTCCTGTGACCGCCTCTGTTCCGCGGCCTCGCGGCCGCGGGTGCTAGGCGCTCAGCCGCACCCGGATGCGCGCGATCAGCTCGTGGTTCTCGAACGGCTTGCGGATGAACTCCTCCGCGCCCGCCGCCAGCGCCCGCTCGACCACGTCCTTGCCCGGCCGCGCGGACACCACGAAGACCGGCACGTCGCGGGTGCGGGGGTCCTTCTTCAGGGCGCGGCAGAGGTCGAGGCCGTCCCGGTCGGGCATGGCGATGTCCAGCAGCACGAGGTTGGGGACCGCGTGCTCGAGCTTCTCCAGCGCGGCCGCGGCGCTGGTGGCCACCGAGGATTCGATCCCTTCGAGCTCGAGCAGCGTGGCGAGGAAGGTGACGATCTCCGGGTCATCGTCGACGACCAGGACGCGGCGCCGGAGTCCCAGGTCTTCCGCTGCGCTCATTCGCGGAGCTCCGCCTCGTAGGTGCCGGCCGCGGTGGCGACCAGCAGGTTCTTCGGTTCGGTGTTCCGGGGAGCGAAGGTGGGCTTGCCCTGCTGATCCCGGATCGCGAACTTGCTCACCGGTAGCATCACATGCCCGCCGGACACCACCACGTCGGTGCGGTATTGATAGATGCCGTTCAGCGTGATTCTCACGTCCCGCCAGGCCCTGTCGGAATCGTTCCGGACGAAAATCTGCGTCATCGCCGGCAATTCGACTCGCTGGACCCGCACGTACGCGCTCAGCACGTTATCGGTATACAGCTGGCCGGCCAGTGTCGCCGCCACGATTGCTCCGTAGCAGAGCAGGGCGTAGACACGCCAGCGAGAATGCTCCGGTCGGGCCCGGAAGTCGGCCAGGGCGTTGCCGCCATGGCTGGCCACCTGGCCGAAAACCCGGCTGGTTCCGCGGATGATGGCGCCGGTGAAGCGCGCGATCCCGTTGGCCAGGGCGGCTCCGAACGACTTCTTCGGCGGGCCGGAAGCGACGGCCGGCGTGCTCCCGGGCGTCTTCGCGGAGACGGCGGGTGCCGTCTTCGAGGGGGCCGGCGCGCCCGGCGACGCCTTTGGGGCCGCCGGCGGCTTTTTCGCGGAGGTCGCGGGGGCTGGGGGTGCCTTCGCCGAGGTTGGGACGGGTTTCGGAGAGGACGGAGCAGTCGACGGCGACGCCTTGGGCGAGGGAGCGACCGCTGGTGCCTTCGCCGACGCTGGGGCCGCGGGCGGGACCCTCGCCGGTGCGGGCGCCGCAGGCGGCGCCTTCACGGACGCTGGAGCCGCGGGCGGCGCCTTCGCGGACGCGGGGGGCGCTGGCGGTGCCTTCGCGGGTGCGGGGGGCGCTGGCGGTGCCTTCGCGGGCCCGGGGGGCGCTGGCGGTGCCTTTGCCGGAGCCGGGGCTGCCCCCGGTGGCTTCGCCGAAGTGGTGGCGGGCGGCGGCGCTTTCGGCGCCGTCGGAACGGCGGGCTTCGCTGCGGCCGGCGCGGCCTGCGGCGCGCCCGGAGCGGGTTTCGGGGCCTGCGGCGTGCCCGGAACGGATCTTGGCGCAGCCGGGGTGGCAGCCGATGAACCCCCAGCAGGCTTCGGCGGCCCTACCGAGCCGGTCGGTGGGGACGAGGTCCCATTTGCCACAGGATCATCGTACCCGAGGATGCCGGCATGGCAAGCCTGCCCCAGGTCGATTCCTGACCCCGCAATTTTTCACCACATTTCCGGTCTGCGCACAGGTGCGTTTTCACGGCGTCTCAACGCGGCGCGTCATGCGCTAACCCCGCGAATGCTGGATCCTGCCGCATCTGGGCAGTGGAGCGATCCGTGGCCTCGCGCACGGCCCGCTCCAGCGCCTCTCCCTTGAGGCCTTGCTCGGCAAGCCGCTCGCGAGCGTCGGGTTCCACGCGCCGGACGGCTTCGGAGAGCGCCTCGCCGGCGCGCTTGCCATCGCCTTGCGCGGCGAGGACCCGGGCGCGGCCGTAGTAGCCCTGTGGCGACTGGGGGGAGACGCGGAGCAGGCGGTCGAAGGTCGCCATCGCTTCCGGCACTTGACCGTCCTCGAGGAGGGCGAGGCCGTACTGGTACAGGGCCGGAACGTTGTCGGACTTCAAGTGCACCGCCCGCTCGTAGTCGGCCAGCGCCGCTTTCCGGTCTCTCGCGCGCGCGGCGAGGTTTCCGCGCGAGAGCAGCAGGAAGAGGTTGGACGGCGCCCGCTCCAGGGCGGTGGTGAGCTCGGCGCGGGCGGCCGCGAAGTCCCCCTGGTCGCCCAGCACGCGCGCCGCGCCGATGCGGGCCGTGATCGAGCCCGGGTCCACGCTGGCCGCGTCGCGGTAGGCCTGCAGCGCTTCGGTCTTGCGGCCGAGATCGTAGAGCGTGTCTCCCAGCCGCTCCCGCGCCTGCGCGCTGCGCGGGGCCAGCCGCGCTGCCTCGCGATACTCCGCGACCGCTTCCTCGGGATGGCCGGTGTTGACCAGCACGTTGCCGCGCGCGAGATGCGGGGCGGACGGGTCGGTGTTGCAGGCGCAGATCAGCGCCAGTGCGAGGGCTGCCGCACGGGTCATGGCGCGCGGAGGATAATGGAGAAGGGGGGCGCGAAAAAGCGCTTCCTCACGCCGGCGGCAGCGTGAGCACGAACGTCGCGCCCGGCGGTCCGTTGCGCAACAGGAGCGTGCCGCCATGCGCCTGCGCGATCTCGCGGCTGGTGGAAAGCCCGAGGCCGTTGCCCCCGGGCCGGGTGGTGACGAAGCGGAGGAAGATGCGGTCGCGGTTCTCGGGCGGGACGCCGGGCCCGTCGTCCGCCACCACCACTTCGGCCCGTCCGTCCGACGTCCGCGTGGTGCGGACGCTGATCCGGCTCCGGGCGAAATCGAGCGCGTTCAGGAGCAGGTTCAAGAGCAGCTGGCGCACCGCGAAGGGATCGGCCACCACCCGCGGCGGCTCGCCGGCGGTGTGCTCCAGCGTGAGGTCCTTCATCCGCGCCATCGGGCGGACCATCTGCAGCGAGTCGTTGACCAGCTCGTTCACGTCGTGCGGCCGGCGGGGCACCTTGTCGCCCGCCGAGTAGCTGAGGAAGCTCTGGAGCTGCGCCACCGTGCGCCGGGTCTCGTTCTCCAGCTCCTTCAGGTGGCGCGTGACCTTGGGGTCGCCCCGCTCGGCCGCGGTCCGGGCGAGCTCGGCGAACCCGAGCACCACCGTGAGGGCGTTCTTCATCTCGTGCGCGAAGCCCGCCGTGAGCAGTCCCACCGTGGTGGTCCGCTGCGCCCGCTCCAGCGCTACCGAGATCTCAGAGAGTCGCCGCTGGAGCGTCCAGCCCGATGCCACGCCGCCGGCCGCGAGCAGCAGCACGGCCAGGTACTGCAGCCCGCCCAGGTTCACGCCCTTCCAGAGCGAGATCACCAGGGCGATGGTGGAGAGCAGGAAGACGGTCGGTCCCCAGTACATCGCCGCGACCGCGATTTTCCGCGCGCGCAGCGCGGCCAGGATGCCGGGCGATGCAGGGTGGCGCTTCTGCACGCGCGCCATATAGCAGAAGAGTGGAACGCGGCGCGCCTGCGATCCATCATGCGCCCATGGGCCTGGATGGCCGGCGGGTCCTCCTCTGCGTCGGGGGCGGGATCGCCGCGTACAAGTCTTGCGAGCTGGCGCGGCTCCTGGTCAAGGCCGGCGCGCAGGTCCGGGTTGCGCTCACGCCCGCGGCGCAGCGATTCGTCACCGCTCTCACCTTCCAGGCGCTGACCGGCAGCGCGGTGGCGGCGGACATCTTCTCCGCGGAGCAGGAGCTGGCCGCCGGACACATCGCGCTGGCGGACTGGGCCGAGCTGGCCGTCGTGGCGCCGGCAACCGCGAATCTGCTCGCCCGCATGCGGATCGGGCAAGGCGACGACGCGGCCGCGGCGGCGCTGCTCGCGATCGAGCCGCGCCGCTGGCTGATCGCGCCGGCGATGAACGAGAAAATGTGGGCGAGCCCCGCCGTACAGGAGAACGTCCGCGTGCTGGGCGAACGCGGCGCCCGCTTCGTGGGTCCCGCCGTCGGGGAGATGGCCGAGCGCAGCCACGTCGGGCCCGGGCGCATGTCGGAGCCCGCGGAGATCCGCTCGGCCGCCGAGGCCGCGCTCGCTCCGCGCGATCTGGCGGACGTCCCCGTGCTGGTCACCGCGGGTCCGACCCGGGAGATGCTCGACCCGGTGCGCTTCCTCTCCAATCCGTCCTCCGGCCGCATGGGTTTCGCGCTGGCGGAGGCCGCGCGCGATCGCGGCGCGCAGGTCACGCTGATCGCGGGCCCGGTCGAGCTGCAGCGGCCCTGGGGCGTCCGGGTGGTCGACGTGGTCTCCGCCGACGAGCTGGCGCAGGCCGTTGACCGCCACCTCGACGGCGTGCGCGTGGTGGTGATGGCGGCGGCCGTGGCCGATCAGCGCCCCGCGACGCGCGCGCACCAAAAAGCAAAGAAGAAGCCGGGCAAGGAGACGCTGGAGCTGGTGCGGACCCCCGACATCCTCGCCGGCCTGGGCGCGCGGCCAAAGCATCCGCTGCTGGTCGGCTTCGCGGCCGAGACCGAGGAGGTGGAGAAGAACGCTCGCGAGAAGCTCGCGCGCAAGAACCTCGACCTGATCGTCGCCAACGACGTGGCGGACGCGTTCGGGAAGGAGCGCAACCGGGTGGTGGTGCTCGGCAAGGACGGAGAGCGACGCGAGGTGGAGGGGAGCAAGCTCTCCGTGGCCCACGCGATCTGGGACATGGTCCGGGAGAGGCTCGCCCCGGCCGCCGCAGGCGGCTGAGGGGCGACGCATTAGACCTGGCGACGGCATTTCACTGCGCCAGAAGCAAAATCCGTCTAGACTCAGGCCATGCGCGAGGTGGTGACCGAGCTGCGTGCCTGGCTCGCCTGGGCGCAGGAGAGCGGCCTGCAGAACCTGGCGATGGACCCGCGCCCTTCGCCATCACCGAATCCGCCGGAGCCGACCAAGGTGTCGCCGAAGAAGCTGCCCCTGCTCCAGTCCGTGATCGACGATCTGGGCGACTGCACCCGCTGCAAGCTGCACCGCACGCGCACCAACATCGTCTTCGGCGTGGGCAACCCGGAAGCGCGGCTGATGTTCGTGGGCGAGGGGCCGGGCGAGGACGAGGACCTGCAGGGATTGCCGTTCGTCGGC
>DASQAS010000119.1:0-5001 GCA_035635635.1 Myxococcales bacterium
ACCATCCTCGCGGACCAGACCGGCGCCAGCAACCGCTATCAATTTCCCGCAACGGCGACCGCGACGAGGGCGGTGGTGGGCGACCAGATCCATCCGCTCCTCAGCGACGTCGATCCAGGCACGTGGTCTTTCCGGATCAGCGCCAGCAACCAATGCGGCACTGCCACCAGCGATCCAACCCCCGCCATCCAGATGCTGCCGTGGAATCCGACGCCCACCGACAGGCCCTTTCCGCTGGGCACGACGCTGACGGCGATGGGCTCGGTGCAATTCGCCGGGACTCAGTACCTGATCGGTGGCCTCGACGACGACTTCAGGGAGCGCACCGTGACGCTGAGCACCAGGTTTGACCCGATCAGCGCCGACGGGCGCCTGCTGCCGTGGCGGCAGGTCGGCGACCTGAACATCGGGCGCGCGAGCCTGGCGGTCGCGCTCCATCAATCGGACGATCGCAGCGTCCATCTCTATGCGATGGGTGGTCGAAGCCTGGGGTTCGCGCTCAGTCCCGCCGTCGAGGCTGGCGTGGTCCAGCCCGACGGCTCGGTCAGCTGGTCCAACGCCCCGGAGATCGCGGGCGCGCCGCTGCCCCAGGCTCTCGCAAGCGCAGCGGGATTCGTGCACGGGCAGTTCCTTTACGCGCTGGGCGGGTTCACACGGGATCCGGGGAGCGACGTGGACGGGCTGACGGACAAGGTGATGGTGACGCGCATCAATGCCGACGGATCGCTTCCCCAGGATTCCGTGGTGGACGGCCAGACGGTTTCCGCCTGGCGCGTGGCAGGCACCACGCCTCCGGGAGTCAACTCGTCGCATCGGGCCGGCGCCGCGGCCGTCGTCGTCGGGGACTTTCTCTTCGTCCTGGGCGGCTTCGGCTTCGACGAGACGCTGCGCGGGCCATTCCTGATCGAGCTGAGCTCCGTCTACCGGATCAGGCTCCGCGACGACGGAATGCTCGATTGCCCGAGCGACTGCAACTGGGAGCGGATGCCCGATCTCACCGATGCGTCCGGAAATCCGTTCCCGGTCGGCGGCGGCTCGGCTTTCTTCCTCCACGGCAGGCTCTACTACATGGGCGGGTTCTCGGGCGTGAAGTCCGGCGTCGTGCTGTTGTCCCAACTGGATGGCATCGCAAGTGGCGACGTCGTGTCGGGTCCCTGGACGGAGCTCGCGAGCTTCAGCCCGCCTCTGATCGTCAACAATGGTGAATTCGACCGCATCGGGGCGGCTGGCTTCGGATTCGGATCGTTCCTCTATGTCGCCGGCGGGACCCGGTCTACGCCGGAAGCGCACGTCCTGGGCGATTCGCTCTTCGCCCATCTCTCGGGCGACGGGACGATCGGACCCTGAAGCCGTCTCGCCACGGCGTGCGTAAACTGTATTCATGCCCGAGAGCAGCACCCCGCAGCTGGAACGCTTTGCGCCGGTCCGTCCTCCCCTCGGCCCGCGCGCCCCGACGATGCGAGCCCGCCGGACTTTCTGGGCGCTGTTTGCCCTGGCCGTAGCGCTCACCGCCTACGTCGTCTGGCCGTTCCGCTCGCCGCTGTTCCTCGCCGCGGTGCTGGCCGCAGCATTCCAGCCGCTGCTCGCCCGCACCGAGCGCCTGCTCAAGGGCCGCCGTCGCCTCGCCGGCGCGCTGCTTACGCTGCTCGTTCTCGGGGCGATCGTCGCTCCAATCGCGAGCATCCTCGCCTTCGTCGCGCAGCAGATCACCCAGGGGCTGACATGGGTGCGCGACTCGCTGGGAGTCCAATCGGTAGGCGACATCTCCCTCTCCCGAGTGCCGCCCCAGGCGCAGCACGTCATCGACCAGATCCTCTCGACGCTGCATCTCTCGCGCGAGCAGGTCCAGACTTTTGCGGGGAAGGCGGTGGATTACGCCCAGTCCGCGGGGCCGGCGGCGCTCGGCGCGTCTGCCGGGGCAGTGATGAGCGCTTTGATCATGCTCGCGGCCTTCTACTTCCTCCTGGTGGACGGGCGACACCTCATCCGCTTGCTTGGCCGTATCTCGCCCTTGCAGGCGGCCCAGACGGAGGAGCTGCTGCAGGAGTTCGCCAACGTCTCCAGCGCGACGCTGGTCGGCGCGGCGCTCACCGCGGTGGTGCAGGCCATCCTCGCGACGATCGGATTCACCATCGCCCGGGTGCCCCATGCAGCCTTTCTTGGGATCGTCACGCTGGTCGCTTCGTTCGTCCCCATCGTGGGGACGGCGATCGTCTGGCTACCGGCTGCGGTATTGCTCGCGCTCACTGGCCACATGACTGCGGGGATCTTCGTCGCCGCCTGGTGCGGAGTGCTGCTGACGCTGGCAGACAATGTGGTGAAGCCGCTCATGATGCGAGGCAAGGTGGAGATGCACACCGGGCTCGTGTTCCTGGCGCTGCTCGGGGGAATCACGATGTTCGGACTGCTCGGGATCATCGCGGGGCCTCTGGTGATCGCATTCCTGCTCGCGCTCCTGCGCATGTACGAGCGGGATTTCCTCGAGCATCCGGCTGGCACGGCTTGACGGCTAGCGCAGGCGATTCCGGTAGAACCGCCCTCCCTTCAGGATCGCGAGCAGCGACTTCTCCGGTGACTGCAGCACGCTGATGTCCTTCAGAGGATTCCCATCGACCACGAGCAAGTCGGCAAGAGCCCCCGCCCGCAAGCACCCGAGCTTGCCTTCCCTGCGCAGCACCCGCGCTCCCACCGACGTCGCCGACCGGATGATCTCCATCGGCGGCAGCACCTGCGCCCGCAGCACGAACTCCCGGCTCTGCTCCTCCTGCAGCGGTCCGAGCAGGTCCGTCCCATACGCCACCGGCACACCAGCCCGCTTGCAAATCTCCAGCGACCGCAACCCTCCGTCGATGACCAGCTCGTTCTTCGCCAGCATCTCCGCTGGCATCCCCAACGCGCCGGCCCGGTCCCGCATCGCGTAGTACGTCACCAGATTCGCGACCAGCAGCATCCCCTTGCTCGCCATCAGCTTCGCGCGCGGCTCGTCGATCAGGTTGCCGTGCTCGATCGTCCGCACCCCGGCATGCGCGGCCCGCTCGATCGCCTCCGGCGTATACGCGTGCGCGCAGACGTAGCGGCCGAACGCCTGCGCCTCCTCGACCGCCGCGGTCACCTCGCCGGGAGAGAACTGCAGGCTGTCCAGCGGATCGTACGGAGACGCGACTCCGCCGGACATCATGATCTTCACCTGGTCGCACCCCTGCCGCATCTCCTCCCGCACCGCCTTGCGCACCTCCGCCTCTCCGTCCGCCGTTGCCGTCGCGAACGCGAGCGCGTGGCAGCAGCCGCAGCGCGCCCCGGCGTCCGTGCGCCGGCGCATGTCCGCGTGGCCTCCGGTGGGGCCGATTGCCCGCCCGGAGATGAACAGCCGCGGCCCTTCGATCAGCCCCTGGTCCACCGCCGCCTTCAGTCCCCAATCCGCGCCCCCGGTATCGCGGATCGTCGTGAAGCCCCGCTCGAGCATCGCCTTCATCGCCACCGCCGCGCGCGCCGTCATCAGCGTCAGCGGGACGTTCTCGAGCTGCCGGATGAACACCTCGCTCAAGATGACGTGGGCGTGGCAGTCGATGAGCCCGGGCATCAGGGTCCGGCCGCCGCAGTCGACGACGGCGGCGTCGCTCGCCCGGATGGGCCGCTCCGAGACTTCGCGGATGGTCTCGCCCTCGACCAGGATCTCGCAGCCGCCAACCAGCTCGTCCCGTTCGGGGTCGAGCATCCGGAAGTTCCTGAACAGGGTCTGGGTCATCTGCCGCCTCTCGGGTAGATTCGGACCGCGCGCGAGACCCTAGTGGATCTTCCAAACAGGGAGAAGCCGATGGAAGCCGACCTGGCCACGCTCAAGCGCATCGAGCGCTTGCCGTTCTCCCGCTTCCATTGGCGGCTGCTCTGGATGGGCGGGCTCGGATACACCTTCGACGCGATGGATGGGGCGATGATCGCCTTCATCCTTCCCGTGGTGTCGTCGCTGTGGGGACTGACGAATCAGCAGACCGGCCTGCTCGCCAGCTCGTTGATGATCGGGTACCTGTTCGGGGCCTTCTTCGCGGGCACGCTGGGCGATCTGATCGGCCGGCGGGCAGTGATGATGCATGCGCTGGCCATCTACTGCGCCGGCACGCTGGTCGCGGCCTTTGCCCAGAGCTGGCAGTCCCTGTTCGCCTGGCGGGTGATCGCCAGCTTCGGCACCGGCGCGGAGAGCGCGATCATCGCGCCGTTCCTCGCCGAATTCATCCAGCGGAAGTATCGCGGCCGGTTCGTCGGCAGCCTCTCCGGCTTCTTCTCCTTCGGCTTCGTCTTCGCGGCCCTGCTCGGATACTTCGTGGTCCCGCGCTGGCCGGACGGCTGGCGCATCATCCAGATCATTGGCGCGGTGCCGATCCTGATGCTGCTCTGGTGGCGGCGGTCGCTGCCGGAATCGCCGCGCTGGCTGATCCAGCGGGGCAGATCCGACCAGGCCGCGGTGGAGGTGCAGCGGATCGAGGCCTGGCTGACCGAACGAGAACGCGCCGGGCTGGCACCGCTGCACACCGTCGAAGTGCCCGCAATCGCCGCCGCTCAGGGCGGCACCTTCGCCAAGAACCTGGCCGCGCTCTGGAGCGGCCCGATGGCGCGCACCACGCTCATGCTCTGGGTCCTCTGGATCGCGATCACATTCTCGTACTACGGCTTCTTCACCTGGATTCCCACCCTGCTGGTGAAGCAGGGGATGACCATCACCAAGAGCTTCGGCTACAGCATCGTCATCTACCTGGCGCAGATCCCGGGCTACTACTCCGCCGCGTTCGTCTCCGAGAAGCTCGATCGGAAGTGGACGATCGTGGCCTATATGCTGCTCGGGGGCGTGTCCGCGTATCTGATGTCGAACGCGCGCTCCGACACTTCAATTACCTTCGCGGGATTCTCGCTCTCGTTCTTCATGAACGGCACCTACGCCGCGATCTACGCCTACACGCCGGAGCTGTACCCGACCGCGTTCCGGACCACGGGCATGGGCGTCGCCTC
>DASQAS010000120.1:0-8797 GCA_035635635.1 Myxococcales bacterium
CAAGCTCTAAGCGCGGATCTCCGCCCCGACGCTTTCTTTCAGTCGGTCGCGGATCGCCGCGCAGAGCGCGTCCGCCTCCGCATCGGTCAGCGTCCGGTCCGGCGCGCGCAAGGAAAGCCCGAACGCCACGCTCTTGCGACCCTCGGGCACCGGTGGCCCGCGGTAGACGTCGAACAGCGTCACCTGCTCGAGCAGCTTCGCGGCATCGGCGCTGCGGATCTCCGCCAACAGCTTCTCCGCCGGAACCGAGGCCTCCACCACGAACGCGAGGTCGCGCGCGACCGCCGGGAACTTCGGGACCCCCCGAAGCTGCTTGAGCGCAACGGCCCGGGAGAGAAGCGTTTCCCAATCCAGCTCGGCCACGAACGTCTGCGCCGGAATGTCGAAATACGCCGCGACCGAAGGATGGACCTGGCCCAGGACACCCGCTCTTTCTCCCGCGACCAAAAGGCTCGAAGCGCTGGCGGGATGAAGCGCGGGGTGCGCGCCGGGCTCGAACCGGGCATCGGCGATTCCCATCGCCTCCAGCACGTCCTCGACGGTGCCCTTCAGATCGTAGAAATCCGCCGCGTCCCCTCCCCCGGTCCAGCTCTTGGCCCGCTGCGCGCCGCTGAGCGCGAGGCCCAGGCGCCGCGGCTCGTGGGTCGGCCAGGCCAGCTCGCCGGAGGGATTTCGCGCGTCGGGCTCGGGCAAATACACGCGCCCGAGCTCGTACAGCTTCAGGTCGTGCACCCCGCGCGCCAGGTTGTAGCCGACGTTGCGCAACAGGCCCGCCAGCAGCGTGGTGCGCATGGCCCCCTGCTCCGCCGTCAGCGGGTTGGCCACGCGCAAGGGAGGCTGCGGCGACACCGCCGCGAGGTCCTTCTCGGGCAGGAAGCTGTAGTTGAGCGCCTCGTCGAAGCCGTGCGCCGAGAGCGCGGCGCGCGCCTGCGCTGTCACCCGGCGCTGCGGCGAGATGGCCGCCGTCTCGCCGATGCCCGCTGGGTGCGGGCGGACCGGGATGGTGTCGTAGCCGCGGAGCCGGGCGATCTCCTCGATGCAGTCGATCTCACGCGTCAGATCGCGCCGCCAGGACGGGACGCTCCAGCGCCCGTCTCCGACCGGAACGAGCTGCAGCGCGCGCAGCCAGCGGTCCACCTCTGCGTCCCCGACCGGAACGCCCAGCACCGCGGAGACCCGGCCCGGCCGCACCATCACCTTGGTCGGTTCACGCGGCGAGGGATACGCGTCGATGGCCCCCGGCAGCAGGCGGCCGCCGGCGAGCTGCACGATCAGCTCCGCGCAGCGGTCCGCCGCCCTGTCCGCCGTCCGGTCGTCCATCCCGCGCTCGAACCGGTGCGAGGCCTCGGTGTGCAGGCCGTGGCGGCGCGAGGTCCGCCGGATGCCGCCCGGCTCGAACATCGCGCTCTCGAGGAGGATGCGGATGGTCCGATCGCTGACCTCGCTCGTCTGCCCGCCCATCACGCCGGCCAGGGCGACGGGCTTTTCCCCGTCCGCGATCACCAGGTCGTCGTTGGAGAGCTTGCGCTCCTTGCCGTCCAGCGTGGTCAGCGGCTCGCCCTCGCGGGCCCGTCGCACCACGATGCGCCGGCCGGCGAGCTCGTCGAGATCGAAACCGTGCAACGGATGACCCAGCTCCAGCAGCGCCAGGTTGGTGGCGTCCACGACATTGGAGATGGGACGGACGCCGCACGCCCGCAGCCGCTCCTGCACCCAGAGCGGAGAGGGGCCCACGTGCACCCCCTCGATCACGCGCGCGACGTAGCGCGGGCAGCGCTGCGCATCCTCGATGTCCACGCGCGCGGGCAGGTTTCCCTTCCCGGCCGGCTGCGTCGCCGGAATCTTCACCGGAACGCCGGTGATGGCCGAGAGCTCGCGCGCGATCCCGACGTGCGAGAGGGCGTCGGGGCGGTTGGGAGTGACGTTGATCTCGAGGATGGTGTCGGGAAAGCCGAGCAGCTCGTCCATCGGCGTCCCCGGCCGCGCCTCCCGCGGCAGGATCATCAGCCCGGAGTGGTCGTCGGAAAGCCCGAGCTCGCGCTGTGAGAGCAGCATGCCGTCGCTCTCCACGCCGCGCAGCTTCGCGCGCCGGACCTCGGTCCCGTTGGGCAGCCTGGCTCCCGGGCGCGCCATGGGAACCATGTCGCCCGCCGCGTAGTTCTGCGCCCCGCACACCACCTGGTGCACTCCGGCGCCGTCGTCCACCTTGCAGACGCTCAGGTGATCGCTGCCCGGGATCGGATCCCGCGAGACGACGCGGGCCGCCACCACGCCCTCTCCGAGACCGCGGCGCTCGCGCCCTTCCACCTCCATCCCGATGGCGGTGAGCTTCCGCGCGATCTCGTCGTCCGCGAGCGTCACCGGGCAGAGCTCGCGCAGCCAGTTGAGCGAGACCTTCATAGCTGCTCCAGGAAGCGGACGTCGTTCTCGAACAGCGTGCGCAAGTCGTCCAGGTTGTGCCGGAGCATCGCCAGCCGGTCGATGCCGACGCCGAAGGCGTAACCGGTGATCCGCTCGGGGTCGTAGCCCACGCCCGCGAGCACGTCCGGGTTCACCATGCCGGCGCCGAGCACCTCCAGCCAGCCGCTGCCCTTGCAGAGCTTGCAGCCCTTTCCACCGCAGAGGGGATGCGAGATGTCCACCTCGGCGGAAGGCTCGGTGAAAGGGAAGTAGCTGGGCCGCAGCCGCGTCTGGATGTCCGGCCCGAAGAACGCCTTGGCAAACGCGTCGAGCGTCCCGCGCATGTGCGCCATCGAGATGCCCTCCTCGACGTGCAGGCATTCGACCTGGTGGAACATCGGCGTGTGCGTCGGGTCGGAGTCCGAGCGGTAGACCTTGCCGGGGGCGATGATCCGCACCGGCGGCTTCTGGGCGAGCATGGTCCGCACCTGCACGGGGCTGGTGTGCGTACGCAGGAGGAGCTGCTGCATCGCGCCCTTGGTGGGCGGCGAGCCCGGCGGCGGCAGCGGCTGCGACTTCGCGTCGAGGAAGAACGTGTCCTGCATGTCTCGCGCGGGATGATCGGGCGGAAAGCCGAGCATCTCGAAGTTGTAGAGGTCCCACTCGATCTCGGGTCCGTCCGCGACGTGGAAGCCCAGACGGGCGAAGATCTCCGCGATGTCGTCGGTGGCCTGGCTCACGGGATGCCGGTGCCCACGCCGGCGGGTGCGACCGGGAAGCGTGACGTCGAGCTTCTCGCGGCTCAGGTCCTTCTCCAGCGCGCGGCGGCCGATGTTCTTGCGGGCCTCCTCGAGCAGGCCTTCGAACTGCGCGATGGCGTCGGTCACGAGCTTGCCAACCTTCGGGCGCTCGGCGGCGGGCACCGACCCGAGCGACTTGCGCAGACCGGAGAGCGAGCCGCTCTTGCCCAGGTACTTCACCCGGGCCGCCTCGACTTGCGGTTCGGTCTGGGCGGTGGAGAGCTCCTGCCGCGCCTCGGCGAGCAATGCGTCGATCCGCTCGTTCACGTCTCCTCCAGAAACGACGAAAGCCGCGCCGGTTCGCCCCGACGCGGCCTCGCCCTGAACTGCTCTCGAGTGCCTTTACGCCGAAGCCCGCTTGGCAATCGTGCTGAACGCCTGCGGGTCGGCGATCGCGATGTCCGCGAGCACCTTGCGGTCCAGCGCGATGTTCGCCTTCTTCAGTCCCGCGATCAGGCGCGAGTACGAGACGCCGTTGATCCGGGCGGCCGCGTTGATCCGCGCGATCCAGAGCGAGCGGAAATCCCGGCGGCGCACCCGGCGGCCGCGGGCCGACTGCATCATCGCGCGCTCGACCGCCTCGACGGCGCGCTTGTACGTGCCGTGGCGCCGGCCCCTGAAGCCCTTGGCGAGCTTCAGGACCCGATTTCTGCGGCGACGTGCCTTGAATCCACGCTTGACGCGCATCGCTTCTCTCCTCGTCCACCACCGGGGACTTCCCGGAGGCCCGCCGCGGGCGCAGGTCGGTGCGGCGCGTGTGGCTCTTGTTGCTGCTTACTTCGGCAGCCCGTACGGCAAGGCCTTCTTCAAGTGCTTCTCGTCCCCGCGGTTCAGGATCAACGCTTTGCCGAGGCGGTTCTTCCGCTTGCGGTTCTTGCCCAGGGACAGGTTGTGCCGGCGGAAGGCCTTGCCCGCCTTGATCTTGCCCGTCCCCGTCATGCGGAAGCGCTTGACCGCGCTCCGTTTCGTCTTCAACTTCGGCATCTTGCAGATCCTTCCGGCCGCGCGTCACGCTGCGCGAGAGCGGCGCCTTGTACACGCGCCGCCGTCCTGCGTCAAGCCTTCGGCCCCTCGGCGCGGGGAGCGGCGGAAGCGGGCGGCGGCTGAGCAACCGGAGCGGGCGGGCTGCTGTTGGGCTGCGCGGGGGGCGGCCGGGCCTGCGGCGGTCGCTGGGGAGCCTGCGCCGCGGGAGCCTTGGCGCGCTGGGACTGCAGCCAACGCGGGTTGGCAGCGAGGATCATGAACAGCAGCCTGCCTTCCAGGCGAGGCGTCTGCTCCACCACCGCGATGTCCTTCAAGTCCTGCGCGATGCGGCTGAGGATGGCCTGACCGATCTCGCGGTGGGTGATCTCGCGGCCGCGGAACATCACCGTGCAGCGCGCCTTGTTCCCTTCGGAGAGGAACTCGCGGATGGCCTTGGTCTTGAAGCTGTAGTCGTGCTCTTCGGTCTTTGGCCGGAACTTCACTTCCTTGAGCTTGACGACCGTCTGCTTCTTCTTGGCCTCGTTGGCCTTCTTCTTGGTCTCGTACTTGAACTTGCCGTAGTCCATGATCTTGCAGACCGGCGGCTTGGCCATCGGCGAGACCTCGACCAGGTCGAGGCCGTACTCAGCTGCTTTGGCTAGGGCTGCTTCGAGGGGGAGGACCCCCAACTGCTCTCCCTCTGGACCGATGACTCGAAGCTCACGGGCGCGGATTCGGCGGTTCGTACGTGCGTCGCGGATGGCAGACTCCCTGGTTTGAGACCTTGCTGACAAAATGATTCCGGCGGGACCCCGATCGATTCAAGGGGCTCCGCCGGCTTGAACCTACGCTTTTGTGGTCAAAAGTCCCCGCAAGAACGTGAGCATGGTAGCGGCTGCGAGCCCTGTGTCAAGCGGCCCGGGCAGGCTTGCCAGGGCAGCGTCCGTCGCTGGACGGCCGCTCGTCACGCGAAGTTTCGGAAGTTTCGGGGACACCCTACGCAACTGGCCGTGCCAGGTGTGAAGTTTCGGGGCCAGGTGTGAAGTTTCGGGGACACCCTACGCAACTGGCTGTGCCAGGTGTCTCATTCTGGGTCACGTTGGCATGGGGTTGCGTAGGGTGTCCCCGAAACTCAGTAGGGCGCCGCCGCCTCTGACGTCAACTTCGCCGCGAACGCGTCCAGCGCTTGGAACCCAAGGTCGGCCTCCTTGCCCTCGCCGTGCTTGCGTGGAGAGACGCCCTTTCCTTCGACTTCCTTGTCGCCGATCACCAGGGTGTACGGGACCTTCATCAGCTGGGCGTCGCGGATCTTGGCGCCCAGCTTCTCGGAGGACTCGTCCAGCTCGACGCGGAGGCCGCGCTCTTGCAGCCGGGCGTAGACCTCGCGCGCCCAGTCCAAATGCCGGTCCGCCACCGTGATGATCCGCGCCTGGATCGGCGCCAGCCACACCGGGAAGTTTCCGGCGAAGTGCTCGATCAGGATCCCGATGAAGCGCTCGAAGCTCCCGTAGATCGCGCGGTGGATGACCACCGGACGATGCTCCTTGTTGTCCTCGCCCACGTACCCGAGCTCGAACCGCTCGGGGGCGATGTAGTCGAGCTGGATGGTCCCAAGCTGCCACTCGCGGCCGATGCTGTCCTTGACGTGGAAGTCGAGCTTCGGCCCGTAGAAGGCGCCGTCGCCCGGGTTCTCCACCCAATCGATGCCGGTCTGCTCCACCGCGGCGCGCAGGGCCGACTCGGCGCGGTCCCAGAGGGCGTCGTCGCCGATCCGCTGCGTCGGCCGCGTGCCGAACTTGGCCCGGAATGTGAGGCCGAGCGAATCGTAGACCTTCTTGATCAGAACCGTCAGCCGCTTCACCTCGTCGGTGATCTGCGACTCCATCAGGATGACGTGCGCGTCGTCCTGCTGGAACTGCCGCACGCGCGTCAGCCCGGAGAGCACGCCAGTGGCTTCGTTCCGGTGCAGCACGTCCTGCGTGTGGTAGCGGATCGGCAGCTCGCGGTAGCTGTGCTTCTTCATCTGGTAGAACAGGTAGTGCGAGGGGCAGTTCATCGGCTTGAGCGAGTACGTGGCGCGCTCGTCGAGGTTCTGCTCCTTCGACTCCGGGTCGAGCACCAGGAACATGTTCTCGCGGTACTTGCCCCAGTGGCCGCTCCGCTCCCAGAGCATCTTGTTGTACATGAGCGGCGTCTTGATCTCCTGGTAGCCGTTCCGCAGGCACATGCCGCGCATGGCGTTGCTCAGTGCGTTGAACAGCAGCGTCCCGCGGTGCGTCCAGAAGACGGCCCCGGGCGCCGCCGGGTGGAAGGCGAACAGGTCCAGCTCGCGCCCCAGCTTGCGGTGGTCGCGCTTGCGCGCCTCCTCCTGCTGCTTGAGCCAGGCGTCGAGGTCCTTCTTGTCGAAGAAGGCGGTCCCGTAGATGCGCTGGAGCTGCGGGTTGCGGTGATCGCCGCGCCAGTACGCGCCGGCCACGCTGAGCAGCTTGATCACGCCGATCTTCCCGGTCGAGGGCGCGTGCGGGCCCAGGCAGAAATCCACCCAGTCGCCGTGCGAGTAGAGTGTCAGCGTCTTCGCGCCCTTATTGAAGATGTCCTCGACGATCTCCTTCTTGAACGTCTCGCCGAGCCGGTCGAAGAGCTGCAGCGCCTCTTCGCGCGAGACCTCCTTGCGCACGAAGGGCAGGTCCTTGCGGATCTCCTCGTTGGCCGCCTTCTCGATCTTCTCCAGATCCTCCGGCGTGAACGGCTCCTTGCGGAAGAAGTCGTAGTAGAAGCCGTCCTCGGTGTGCGGACCGATGGTGACCTGCGTCCCCGGGAACAGGCGCTGCACCACGCTCGCCACCACGTGCGCCGCGTCGTGGCGGATCAAGTCGAGCCCTTCGCGCTGCTTGCTGGTGACCACCGTGAGCTTGCCGCCGTGGTTCAGCGGGCGCGAGAGGTCCAGTTCCTCGTCGTCCAGCTTCGCGTAGAGCGCCGCCTTGGCGAGCCCGGCCCCAATCTGCGTCTTCACGAAGTCCGCGACGGTCGTGCCAGCGGGCACCTGCTTGCTGGAGCCGTCGGGGAGCGTGATCTGGAGGTTCTCGGGCATGGCAACCTCTATAACGCGAAAGGCCCGGCTTGCGGGCGTTTGGCTCGGGAGTGGCTCTACAGTCTGAGCGTGCGGATTGCGACCCCGTAAGCGAGGCCTTCAAAACTGCGGCCCACATTTCTGTCGCGGGTTGCGATTGACGTGCATGTTCCATCCGCCCACGCCTATCCTCGTCAGTGGCCGCGCTGCCGTTTCGAGGACGAAGAAGATGACGAAGCAGGACGAAGTGGATCGCATTGAGGAGATCGAGGCAAACCGGGCCAAGGCGACGTGGGACGGCGAAGGTGGACGGCGAGCGCCGCGGCCGGACGAAGATCGCACCGGGGAATCGCCGCCGCCACCACTCGGTCCTTCTGCGTCACGGCGGGTCGAAGATCGGCATCGAACCAGGGGAGCGCGGTGCTGGTGACTGCGCCGCCGTTGCCGCGCGAGGAGAAGCATTCCCAGGTCGATCTGGGCGAGGTCACGCTCCACTGGACCGAGGCGGGCCAGGGACCGCCGGTCCTGCTCCTGCACGGTCTCAACGACTCACACCGCACCTGGCGGGAGATCTGGCCTCGTCTGCCGGGCCGGCGAGTGCTGATGCTTGACCTTCCGGGCCACGGAATGTCCAGCCGCCCCGACGCTCCCTATACGCTCGACTGGAACGCGGCGCAGGTCGCGCGCTTCATCGAGCATCTCGACCTGCGGAACCTGGACCTCGTCGGGCACTCGTATGGCGGCGGGGTTGCTCAATGGCTGCTGTTGAAATGCCGCCCCCGGATTCGCCGACTGGCGCTGCTCTCCTCCGGCGGATTGGGCCGGGGTGTCTACCCATGGCTAAGGCTCGCCTCCATACCGTTCGTGATCGAGGCCTTCGGCCAGCACTTCATGGCCCCGATCGCCGGCTTCGCAATGTCGCGAGCCACCACCAGCGATGCTCGAGCCGAGATCGCTTTGCTGGCTTCTTACTTACGCCAGCCCGGCAGCGCCCGCGCCTTCTCCCGCACCGTGCGCGACGTCATCCGCTGGCGGGGACAAACGCGGAACCTCTTCGATAGGATCGAAGAGGTCGACGAGCTTCCACCCATGCGCCTCTTCTGGGGAACGCGCGACACCATCCTCCCCATCTCGCAGGGGATCGCCATCGCCGCCCTGCTGGAGAACTGCGAGTTGATCCGCTTCCAGGACCGCGGTCACTTCGTCCAGTGGGAGGAGCCGGAGGGGTTCGCCAGCGCGCTGCAGGCCTTTCTGGACCTCCCGAATGCGCCACCCGCGCGCCTGGAGCCGCACGCAATGCAGAGCAGAGCGTCCGCTCGAGAAGCCGATCCACCTCGTCTACACTGTGGACGCGCTCCAGCGTTTGCTGGCGGAAATCCCAGACGATAAGGCCGTGCCTCACCCCGGCAAGCTCCAGTCAGTCCTGCGGCGCGGGATCCACGGCCATCAGCGTGTAGCCGGCCAGCTTCGTCCCTGCTTGAGCGGGATCTGCGACCAGGCATTCTTCGCCGCGCACGCGCCACGACAACGGCCTCGGGTACGTGGGCCCGTTGACGTTCCTTCC
>DASQAS010000121.1:0-5388 GCA_035635635.1 Myxococcales bacterium
GAGCTGGCTGGGAGAGTCCGCTTCCGCGCGCGCCTGGACGGGAACGATGCTGTGTGGGCGATCCGCCAGCCGGACCAGCATGTCCTTGAGCGGCCGGGGCAAGGACGCGACGTCGCCGCGCGCCGCCACGGTGGCCGTGTCGGTGGCAGCGTCAGGGTTGGGATGGCACGGCGGATCCGGCTGCTCTGCTCGCGCCGCCGCCGACGCCGTCAGAAGCGCGAGCAGGACGTTCGTGGGAAGGAGGAAATGCCTCGGCCTCGATCTGAATTTCATTCTGATCTCCTTGCGAGGGGGTGCTTCGATCCGCCGGGACCGGAGCGAGGCCAGATTTGTTCCCTGCGGTTGGTTACACGACTTCAGGAAAGCATCGGCACGGCTTCACGGCCGTCGTGACCACGGGCAGGGCGTGGTGCCCGGTCATCGCCTGTGCTCGCACCTGTGCATCGGCCAGCGACAACAACACATACGCGGCAACGAAGACCCAAGCGCCAAGCAGGGTTCCTGGGAACCGCCAACTCTGAGTTTCTTCATCGCTCGGACTCCCGCTCAGTCCTGCGTCGCCAGGCGCCGCTCCTCCTGCTCGTCGTGCACCTGGAGCGTGCCGTGGTAGCCAACGGAGAGCGGCGCGAGCAGGTCCTGGAAGTGGCAGACCTTGGGGCCGACGCCGATCGCGACGGCGTAGGTATCCCCGGGGTTCAGGACCGTGGACGACAGCTCGGCGCAGTCATTCGAGTAGATCTGATGAGGTCGCGCGTCGACGTTGACGAACTGTAGGACGCTGCCGGTTTCGACCTCGAGCAGGCGCGCACTCACGCCGTGCTCGTCGAGGCGCTCGACCGGCTCCGGCCTCGCTTCGAGGCCGAGGGCTGCGCACCCGCACAGCACCAGGAAGCCCACCACCGCCGCCATCTTCATCGACTTGCGAACCATGGCCATTCCTCCCTCGTCCGGTTTCCGCAAGGGAGACTCGGCGATGAGCACGTCATTCCATTGGGAATGAGTTCACGCCAAAGCCAGTCCACACTCGCCGGATGATCGCCTCGGGAATTTCCGCACGCCAGCCGAGTCATGAAGCCGGGCACCGGACCGCGACGCTCTACGCGCGTCCCTCCGCGCACCGCTGCAGCCGCGTCCGGTGCCCGCCACCTCGTCGCGATCAACATCGGGTACGACCTGGGCGTCATTCCGCGGAGCATGTTCGCGAAGCTGGTCATCATGGCCGTCAGTCGACGTTCATGGCCGCGCAGCTCATCCGGTGGCTGCTGCGCGGGCACGAGAGCTCGGGGTCCGTCGTGACGGGGCGACCGGTCCCGGCGCGCCCTGCGGCGTAAACCACGGCGGAGAGGCTGAAGCAGCTCCGGGTCTATGCGACCTGCCGCGAACGCCCGCGCGGCGCCGCGTGCGCTTGGGCCGACGGCGGCGCGCCGAAGAACCGGCGGTACTCCCGGCTGAACTGCGACTCGCTTTCATAGCCCACGTCGTGCGCGACGGTCTTCACCAGACCTCCGCCAAGGAGCATCTGACGGGCGCGGATCAAGCGCACCGCCTTCAGGTACTGCAGCGGCGAGGTTCCGGTCATCGCCTTGAAGTGTTGGTGGAACGTCGGGACGCTCATGTGCGCCATCTGCGCGAGGTCACCGATCGCCATTCGCTCTGCGAATCTGGCATTCATGTCGCGGAGGACATGGGCGAGGTGGCTCACGGGACCTTCCGCCAGCGCCCGGAGCGAATTGCCATGCGGTCCCTCGAGCACGAGGAAGAGCATCTCGCGAATGGTCTGCCGCGCGAGCGCTCTCGTCCGCCGGTCATCCTTCAGACACGCGAGCAATCGGGTTCCGGCGTCCTCGAGATCGCGCGAGAGAGGCGCCGAAAACACGGTGTGAGTGGAGCCAGCCAACCGGGCCGCGGGCAGAGCGCTCATCTCGAGGACCAGCTCGCGCAAGAGGGCGAGCTCGATCTCCACCACCATGGAAAGCACCGGCTCATCGACCGAAGCAATGGTCCTGCATAGGATCGGCATCGGTGAGGTCACCACCAGGTAGTGGCCGGCGTCGTACGCGAGCGTCTTGTTGCCCAGAGAGACCTGCTTCCTTCCAGCGCCGCAGAGAACCAGGCTGGACGGGTAGACGTAGCGCGTGGGCGGCGCCGAGACCGTGAAGCGGTAGAGGGAGATGCCGGGGTAGCGCGTGTCGTTGCCACCTTCCTGGGGAGTCAACGAGGCGATTCCCGCGGCCAGCGAGTTCCTCGACCGGATCATGCGCGTCATCGTACTCGCCCGGGTCGAGATCCGCCACGCGTCCGCCGCCTCGCTCAGAGGATTGGGCAAGCTTTCGATAGTTCCGTGTCTTCCGTTTCCAGCCGCTGTGGTGATCGATCGTCGCGCCGGCGAACCATCGGAGGCCGCCCATGAAGCTCGAGGTGAACGGCCAGGTCCGCGAGGTCGACGCTCCCGACGAGATGCCGCTGCTCTGGGCGCTGCGCGACCTGTGCGGGACGACCGGGGTGAAGTTCGGCTGCGGGATGGCGCAGTGCGGGGCGTGCACGGTGCACCTGGATGGCAAGGCGGTGCGCTCCTGCGTGCTGCCGGTGGCGGCGGCGGCGGGAAGGAAGATCACCACCATCGAGGGCCTCTCGCCCGACGGCTCGCACCCGGTTCAGGTGGCCTGGGCAGAGATCGACGTAGTCCAGTGCGGCTACTGCCAATCCGGCCAGATCATGTCCGCGGCCGCACTGCTGGCGGAGGTCCCCGACCCGAGCGACGAGGAGATCGACCGGGCCATGGCGGGCAACATCTGCCGCTGCGGGACGTACCAGCGCGTGCGCGAGGCCATCCGCCGTGCGTCGTCGATGAGGAGGGCGCAGCGATGACGCTCACGCGTCGCGAGTTGCTGGTCTCGGGGGCAGGGCTGCTGATCGCCTTCCACGTGCCGCGCAAGGGGCGCGCAGCGCAAATGGACAAGACGCCATCGGTCGATCCCAACGCCTTCGTCCGCGTGGCTCCCGACGAGTCGGTGACGGTGCTGCTGGCCCACTCGGAGATGGGCCAAGGAATCTGGACCACGCTGGCCATGCTCATCGCCGAGGAGTTGGACTGTGACTGGCCGAAGATCCGCGTCGAGCACGCGCCCGCCGCGCCCGCCTACGCGCATCCCGCGTATGGCCTGCAAATGACTGGCGGCTCGACCACCACCTGGTCGGAGTTCGATCGCTACCGCACCGTCGGCGCGATGGCGCGCGAGATGCTGGTGCGCGCCGCCGCCGGCCGGTGGAAGGTGCGGCCCCGGTCGCTGCATACCGCGAACGGCTTCGTCGTGCGCGGGACGGCGCGCCTCTCGTACGGACAGCTGGCGGAGGCGGCGCAGCGGCTCTCGCCGCCGGCGTCGGTGCAGCTGAAGCCGAAGAAAGACTGGAAGCTCATCGGCAAGCCGATGCGGCGGCTGGACACGCCGGAGAAGATCACCGGCAAGGCGCAGTTCGGCATCGACGTGCAGCTGCCCGGGATGCGCACCGCGCTCATCGCGCGCGCCCCCGTGTTCGGCGGCAAGGTGACGTCATTCGACGCCAGCAAGGCCAAGGCGGTGCCCGGCGTCCAGCAAGTGGTACAGGTGCCCTCCGGCGTCGCAGTGGTGGCGACCAACTTCTGGAGCGCCAAGCTGGGGCGCGACGCGCTGCAGATCGATTGGGACCTGGGCCCGGGCGCCGGGTTGGACAGCGGCAGGCTGCTGGCGTCGTACCGCGAGCAGGCCAAGCGGCCCGGCATGGTGGCGGTGGCGAAGGGCGACGTGGACACTGCGATGGCCAGCGCCGCCAAGCATCTCGAAGCCGAATATGACGTGCCGTACCTGGCGCACGCGACCATGGAGCCGCTCAACTGCACGGTGCGCCTCGAGGGAGGCCGCTGCGAGATCTGGACCGGCACGCAGTTCCACGGGGTGGATCAGATGGCGGCGGCGCAGATCGCCGGCGTTCAACTGCAGAACGTGGTCATCCACACCCCGTTCCTCGGCGGCGGGTTCGGCCGGCGCGCGACGCTCGACTCCCACTTCGTGGTCGAGGGCGTGCACGTGGCCAAGGCGGCCGGTGTGCCAGTGAAAGTGGTGTGGACGCGCGAGGACGACATCCGCGGCGGCCATTACCGGCCCATGTACGTGCACCGCATCGAGGCCGGCGTCGATGACAAGGGCCTGCCGAAGGCGTGGAGGCACACCATCGTCGGTCAGTCGATCCTCACCGGCACGCCGTTCGAGAAGCTCGTGGTCAAGGACGGAGTGGATGCCTCTTCGGTCGAGGGCGCGGTCGACTCGCCCTACCTGGAGCAGGTGCCGGCGCGAAAGATCACGCTGCACTCGCCGGTCAATCCGGTCCCGCCGCAGTGGTGGCGCTCGGTGGGCCACTCGCACACTGCCTTCGCGATGGAGAGCATGATCGACGAGCTGGCCTGGGCGGCAGGGCGCGACCCGCTCGAGTTCCGTGGCGCCCTTCTCGCCCAAAAGCCGCGCCACCGGCGGGCGCTCGAGGCCGCGGCTTCGAGCGCCGGCTGGGGCACGCCGCCGCCCGAGGGGCGCGCGCGCGGCCTGGCAGTGCACGACTCCTTCGGGACCATCGTCGCCGAGGTGGCGGAGGTGTCCGTCGACGCCGCAAAGCGCATCCGCGTGCACAAGGTGAGCTGCGCGGTGGATTGCGGGCAAGCTGTCAACCCGTTGGGAATCGAGGCGCAGGTGCAGGGCGCCGTCGCCTTCGGCCTCTCCGCGGCGCTGCTCGGCGCGCTGACGCTCAAGTTGGGCCGCGTGGAACAGAGCAACTTCCACGACTATCGCGTGCTGCGCATCCCCGACATGCCGCAGGTGACGGTGCAGATCCTGGAGTCCGATGCGAAGATGGGCGGCATCGGCGAGCCCGCCACCGCGCCGATCGCGCCGGCGGTGGCCAACGCGGTGTACGCCTTGACCAGGCAGCGGCTGCGCTCGCTGCCGCTGAGGTTGACATGAAGTCGAGCGCGCTCGCCATGTTGCTGATCCTGGGCTGCTCGCACTCGGAGCCCGCGCCCACCGCGGCGGAGAGCCCGATCGCGTCCTTCGAGACGGTACGAGCCGTGCTGCAGAGCCCTCGCTGTGTGAATTGCCACCCGCAAGGCGACCAGCCAACGCAAGGCGACGAGGGCCGCGTCCACGACCAATTCGTGCTGCGCGGCCCCGAGGGCAAGGGCGCTCCTGGCCTGCGCTGCGCGACGTGCCACGGGCAGGCCAACGCGCCCGCGAGCTACGGCGCGCACATGCCGCCGGGCGTTTCCACCGGCTGGCGGCTGCCTCCGCCGGAACACAAGATGGTGTTTGCCAACCTCTCGTCCTCTGCGCTCTGCGAGCAGCTCAAGGACCCCGAGAGGAACGG
>DASQAS010000122.1:0-26753 GCA_035635635.1 Myxococcales bacterium
GTGCGGATTCGCCATGAAAAGGTTTGCCTGCGATTCTTGTCACTTCGCCCCCTGAAAACGAAAGCGCCGCTTGCCACGGGGAGTGATGGCAAACGGCGGAAATCAGACTCCGCCTGAAAGCGGGGGCGGACCCTACTGAACGCCCCTTGTAGTGTCAAGGCTGCCCGGAAATCAGATGTTTCAGGCGGCTGGACGCTTCGCGGAAGCAGCGCTCCACGACCTCGCCCAGGTCGAGCCCGGTGGTGTCCACGACGATCGCGTCCGGGGCGGCGCGCAGCGGGGCGATGGCGCGCTCGGTGTCGTCCTTGTCCCGGCGGCGCTGCTCGGAGAGGACCTCCTCGAGCGGAACGGAGAGGCCCCTGTCCGCCAGCTCGGCGTGCCTGCGCTGCGCCCGCGCGCCGTCGGAGGCGGTGAGGAAGAACTTCACCTGCGCGTCGGGGAAGACCACGGTTCCGATGTCGCGGCCCTCGAGGACCGAGCCTCGTGTAGAGGCGCGCCCCAGGTCGCGTTGCAGTTGGAGCAGCTTCTGCCGCACCACCGGCCGGGCCGAGACCACCGAGGCCCCGCGGCTGATCTCAGGCGTGCGAATGGCCTCGGTCACGTCCTCGCCGCGCAGCAGGACCCGGTCGGCGTCGAACTTGAGCCTGAGGCCGGCGTCCAGCAGCTTGCCAAGCCCCTCGTCGTCATCCCAGGCGACGCCTGCGCGACGCGCGGCCAGGGCCACCGCCCGGTAGATGGCTCCGGTGTCGATGATGGTGAAGCCCAGCCGCCCGGCCAGCTGGCGGGCGACCGTGCTCTTGCCCGCCCCCGCAGGCCCATCGATGGCGACGATCCGTACCGACACCGAGGCGAGATAACCCGGCCCGGCGAACACATCAAGAACTCAGGCGTGCATCGTCAGCAGCAAGACCAGCCGGACCACGGCGACAGCCGCTACGCCCCAGGGCAGCCACCGCTGTGGAGCCCGGTCGGTCTCCGGAAGCTGCTCCTCCTCGTCCCCCGGCGCGGGAGCGCCGGGCCAGCGACTCACGCCCACCACCAGCGGGACCGGCGAGAGAGCGCCAGGCCTCCGGAGCAGGAGGATGAGTGCGAGCGCGAAGGCGACGCTGATCGTGAGAGGCTCCATGGTGGTCGCAAGCTGTGCGCTCCGGTCGCCACCTGGCTAGTGCAGCGGGGCAGGCAGGGAAGCAGGCGCTTTGGTATGGTGCCCGGCCCCATGCGCACACTTGCACTCTCGATGCTCCTCGCCGCGAGCGCGGCCGCCCAACAGCAGGACTTCTCGAAGGTCGAGGTCAAGGCGACCAAGGTCGCGGGAAACGTCTACATGCTCACCGGCTCGGGCGGGAACATCGGCGCCAGCGTCGGTGAAGACGGCGTCGCCATCGTGGACGACCAGTTCGCGCCGCTCGCGCCGAAGATCCAGGCGGCGCTGAAGCAGCTCTCGCCGCAGCCGGTCCGATTCGTGATCAACACGCATTGGCACGGCGACCACACCGGGGGCAACGCGGCGTTCGCGGACACCGCGGCGATCCTGGCCCACGCGAACGTCCGCAAGCGGATGATGATCGGCGGCAAGACGGCGTTCGTCGAATTCCCTCCGGCGACCGGCAAGGCCCTGCCGGTGGTGACCTTCGAGCAAGGGCTGTCGCTCTGGTGGAACGGCGAGGAGGTCCGCGCCATCCATCCGGGGCTCGGGCACACTGACGGCGATACCGTGCTCTGGTTCACCAAGAGCAACGTCGTGCACATGGGCGACGACTACTTCAATACCGGCTTCCCCTTCGTCGACCTGGCGAGCGGCGGCAGCGTGGTGAAGCTGATCGCCTCGCTGGACGTCATCCTCGGTCAGATTCCTGCGGACGCGAAGGTCATTCCCGGGCACGGCCCTCTCTCCGACGTCCCGGGATTGCGCAAGTACCGCGGCATGCTGGACGAGGTGGTCGCCACGGTGAAGAAGGCGCGGGCAGCGGGCAAGAGCGTCGAGCAGATGCAGAAGGAGAACATCCTCGCGCCCTGGGCGGACTGGGGGAAGGGCTTCGTCAAGGCGGACACGTTCATCGCGACCGTCGCCGAGGATCTGGCGAAGCAATAGGCTGTCCCCGAAATGGTCAAGCGTGTTCCCGCCTTCGCGGGAACATCAGAAAAAGCGTAGCCGCAATGCCAGTCAGTCAAGCGACAGACGTTGACGCTGTCGGCCTACGTTGTCGTGATCGTGGACGGCGACGGCGACGGCGACGCAGATCTGTTCGTCTCGGTGCGCTTGACTGAGCAGCATTGCGGCTAGGCTAGCCGTTGGCCCCGTTCGAGCCGGGCTGTGCCACCGGGCCGAGCTTGCGGAACTTCGCGTACCGGTCGTCCACCAGCGCGTCGGGCCCGAGCTGGCGCAGGGCCCGCAGGTGCTTGCGCAGCGACGCCCCCAGGTTCTGCGCGGTGAGATCCGGATCCCGGTGCGCGCCGCCCGATGCCTCCCGCACCAGCTCGTCGACGATGCCCAGCTCGTACGCGTCACGCGCCGTCAGCTTCAGCGCCTCGGCCGCCTTCTCGCCCTTCGAGCTGTCCCGGTAGAGGATCGCCGCGCACGACTCCGGCGAGATGACCGAGTACCAGCTGTACTGGAGCATCAAGAGCCGGTTGCAGACGCCGATCGCCAGGGCTCCTCCCGAGCCGCCCTCGCCGATCACCACCGAGATCACGGGGACCCGCAGGGCCGCCATCTCCTCCAGGCAGACCGCGATCGCCTCGGCCTGGCCCCGCTCTTCCGCGTCGATGCCGGGATAGGCGCCGGGGGTGTCGATGAAGGCGATCACCGGACGCCCGAACCGCTCCGCCAGCTTCATCAGGCGCAGCGCCTTGCGGTAGCCCTCCGGCCGCGGCATCCCGAAGCTGCGGACGATGTTCTCCTTGGTCGACCGCCCCTTCTGCTGGCCGATCAACAGCACCGGCTCGCCGTCGAAGCGCGCCAGTCCGCCGATCAGGGCCTGGTCGTCGCCGAACGACCGGTCCCCGTGCAGCTCGATGAAGTCCGTGAAGAGCCGCTGGACGTAGTCGAGCATGTAGGGGCGGTTGGGATGCCGGGAGAGCTGCACCACCTGCCAGCGCGACAGCTCGTTGAAGATCTCCTGCTGCAGCCGCGCGCACCGCTTCTCCAGCCGGCGGATCTCGCCGTCCAGCGTGTCGACGCTGCCGGAGCCCGTCCCGGTCGCCGCGTGCCGCTTCAGCTCCGCAAGCTTGGACTCCAACTCCAGCAGGGGCTTTTCGAAGTCGAGCGCATAGGTGGTCATCGATCCTTTCATTTGTGCTTGTGCTCCCCACCGGGCGCGCCCTCGTACCATCGAGCCGCGGCCTCGCAAAGCCGCACTGCGTCGAATGGCCAGTCCAGCGGCGCTCCAGCATCGCGCGCGAACCAGGTGCGCTGGCGCTTCGCGTACTGCCGCGTGCGCGCCTTGGTGCGCTCCTCGGCGGCGGCCCAGTCGCCGGTGCGCAACGCTTCGGCGCACTCGCCGTAGCCGATGATCTTGAGCGCCTTGCCGCCTCCGCGCGAAAGGAGCCACTCGGTCTCCTTCCGCAAGGAGCCGCCGGCGAACATGCGGCGCGTCCTCGCGTCGATCCGCTCGCGCAGGACGTCGCGAGGAGGGTCCAGGAACCAGATCCGCGCGTCGTAGCGCGCCTGCGCGAACCGATGCTCGCGCTGCAACTCGCTCAGCGGCCGGCCGGAGAGCGCGTGCACCTCGAGAGCGCGCTCGATCCGCACACGATCGTTGGGCTGGATGGTGCCGGCCGCCGCGGGGTCAACCTCGCGCAGCCTTTGGTGCAGGGCCGGGAGGCCCAGCTTCTCGAGCTCCTCGCGCAAGGCCGCGCGAAACTCCGGCGACGCGCCGGGAGCGTCCAGCAGCCCGCGCAGGAGCGCCCGGATCCAGAGGCCGGTGCCCCCGGCGACGATCGCCCGCTTGCCGCGGCCCGCGATGTCCGCGATGGCCGCGTCGGCAAGCCGGACGAACCGTTTGGCGTCGAGCTGCTCCTCGGGTTCCGCCACGTCCAGCAGGTGGTGCCGCGCGCGCGCCTGCTCCTCCGGGGTGGGCTTTGCGGTGCCGGCGTCCAGGCCGCGGTAGCACTGCTGCGAGTCCGCCGAGACGATCTCCGCGCCCAGCCGCTCCGCGAGATCCACGGCGAGCGCCGTCTTGCCCGATGCGGTCGGACCGCAGATCACCAGGAGTCGCTGCACCCGCCGAAGCTACAACAGCTTGTCCGGCGTGATGGGCAATGATCGCACCCTCTTGCCGGTGGCGTTGAACACCGCGTTGGCGATCGCCGCGGCCGCGCCGGTGATGCCGATCTCGCCGATGCCCTTCACGCCCGCTGGATCCACGATCTCGTCCTTCTCCACCGGAAGGAATACGGGCTCGATCGACACCACGTCCTTGTGCGCGGGGACGTGGTAGTCGGCCAGGTCCCGCGTGACGATCCGGCCGAGGTTCTCGTCGTAGACCGCGTGCTCGTGCAGCGCCATCCCGATGCCCCAGATCATCCCGCCCATGAACTGGCTCCGCGCCAGCCGAGCATTCAGGATGCGGCCCGCCGCGAAGACGCCCACCATCCGGACCACACGGACCATGCCCAGCTCGGGATCGATCTCCACCTCCGCGAACTGAGCGCCGAAGGAATGGAGGGCGTACTTCTTGCGATCCTCCTGCGGCGCCACCTCGCCCAGCGCCTCGACCGGCGCGGTGGGAAGCGTCCCCAGCGCGTCCAGCTTCTGCCGGAGGTTGCGGCAGGCCGCTTCCACGGCCGAGGCGACGCTGGCCGCGGTGATCGATCCGCCGGAGCGCGGCGCCTCGGGCATCTGCGTGTCCCCGAGGTCGAAGCGCACCCGATCGTAGGGGATGCCCAGCGCGTCGGCCGCGACCTGGGCCATCACCGTGTAGGTGCCGCCGCCGAGGTCCACCGCGCCGCTCTGGACCACCACGGTGCCGTCGGGATTCATGCGCGCCAGCGCGCTCGCCTTGGTGAAGTTGGCCGGATAGCCCGCCGTCGCCATGCCGGTGCCCACCAGCTTCCCGGCGCGCAGGGCCAGCTCGGGGCGGCGGGATCGCTTCTGCCATCCGAAGCGCTCCATGCCGAGCTCGTAGCAGCGCCGCAGCGACTTGCTGGAAAAGGGCTTTCCTTCGGTCGGATCCACCTCGGCGTAGTTGCGGAGGCGGAGCTCGACCGGATCGATGCCGAGCTCGTGCGCCAGCTCGTCGATCGCGGACTCGAGCGCGAAGCTGCCGCTCGACTCGCCCGGCGCGCGCATGTAGGTCGGCGTGCCGATGTCCAGGCGCACCAGGCGGTGCAGGGTCTGGATGTGGTCGCACTTGTACTGGTGCCGGGAGACCAGCGCCGCTGGCTCGATGAAGTCGTCGAACCGTGAGGTGGAGGAGAGGCTCTGGTGCCGCAGCGCGGTCAGGCGGCCTTCCTTGGTGGCGGCGGCGGAGATCCTCTGCCGGGTGATCGGCCGGCCGCCCACCATGCCGAACATCTGCGGCCGCGTCAGCGCGATCTTCACCGGCCTGCCGAGCTGCTTCGCCGCGAGCGCCGCGATCACCACGTGCGACCAGGCGGAGCCCTTGCAGCCGAATCCGCCCCCGACGAACTTGGTGATTACGCGCACCTGCTCGGGCGGGACGGCGAACGCGTGCGCCAGCTTCTTGCGGACCCCGAAGATGCCCTGGGTCGCGTCGTAGACCGTCAGGTGATCGCCGTTCCACACCGCCAGGGTGGCGTGCGGCTCCAGCGGGTTGTGCGTCTCCGGAGGCGTGCCGTACTCCGCCTCGATGCGGTGGTCGGCCTGCAGCAGCGCCGAATCCACGTCGCCGCGCGACTGGTCGGCGGGCTGCAACCCCGCGGAGTTGCGGATGTCGTGCGGAAAGGCGGCCCGAAGCTCGTCGTCCAGCCGCACGGTGAACGCCTCCGGCTGCGCGCGGACCTGCACGCGCGCAGCCGCGTGGAAGGCGCGCTCGAAGGTGTCCGCCACGGCCAGCGCGACCGGCTGGTTGCTGTAGAGGATCCGGTCGTCCTGGAGGACCTGCACCACCCGGTCGCCGCCGTCTGCTGGCCTGGCTCCGCCCGGGAGCTTCATGGCGTTGGCCGGCGTGAGCACCGCGATCACTCCGGGCTCTTTCTCGGCCTCCTTGGCGTCGATCGAGAGGATCCGGCCTTTCGCGATCGGGCTGGTGACCAGGACGCCGTAAGCGACGCCGGCGATGGGCCACTCGTAGGAGTACCGCGCCTGGCCGGTGACCTTCGCGCGCCCGTCCGCCCGCGGATACGGCTTGCCGATGTCCTGGCTCATGCCTGCGCTCCCGCGGAGAGCATCAGCGCCCGCACCGCGGTGCGCTTCGCCAGCTCCACCTTGAAGGCGTTGTCCCGCTGCGGCCGGGCCCCCTGCAGCGCCATCTCCGCGGCGCGCGTGAACGTCTCGCGCGACGCGGGCCGGCCCTGCATCCACGACTCGGCCTGCGGCACGCGCCAGGGTTTCGTCCCCACCCCGCCCAGCGCGAAGCGGGCGAGGCGGACCACGCCGCCCGGCGCTTGCACCGCGGCGGCACAGGAGGCCAGCGCGAACGCGTACGACTGCCGATCGCGCACCTTGACGTAGCGCGAGCGCGCGGCGAGGTCGTTGAGCGGCACCCGGACCGAAACGATCAGGTCCGAGGGACCCAGCGCGAACTCCATCTCCGGGTGATCGCCGGGCAACAGGTGCAGATCCGAGACGGGCAGCTCACGCTCGCCGGAAGGTCCCCGCACGCGCACGGCCGCGTCCAGCGCGTAGAGCGCCACGCACATGTCCGACGGATGTGCCGCGATGCAGCTCTCGCTCGTGCCGAGGATGGCGTGCATCCGGGTCCAGCCGCCGATCGCGTCGCAGCCGGTGCCGGGCTGCCGCTTGTTGCAGCGGGTGGCCAGGTCCCGGTAGTACGCGCAGCGGGTCCGCTGCATCAGATTGCCTCCCACGGTGGCTGAATTTCGGAGCTGAGGCGAGGCTCCCGAGAGAAGCGCCTCGGAGAGCGCCGGCGCCCGGCGGCGCACCTCCTCGTGCTCCGCCACCGCGGTGTTCGAGGCGAGCGCGCCGATCTGCAGGCCGCCGTCGCGCACCGCGATCTCGCGGAGCTGCAGCCGGGAGATGTCCAGCACGCGCTCTGGGTTGAGCACTTCGATCTTCATCAGGTCGACGAGGTTGGTCCCGCCCGCGAGGAAGGCCGCGCCGGGCGCAGCGGCGATCGCCTCGCTGACCTCCGCTGCCCGCTGGAAGGTGAAGAGGCGCATCTAGTGTCCCATCCCCGCCACGGACTTGATCGCGGCCAGGATGTTCGGGTACGCGCCGCAGCGGCAGAGGTTCCCGGACATCCGCTCGCGAATCTCGTCGTCGTCGGCCGGCTTGCCTTCTTGCAGCAACGCGACCGCCGAGAGGATCTGCCCCGGCGTGCAGTAGCCGCACTGGAGCGCGTCCTCGTCGAGGAACGCCTGCTGCATCGGGTGCAGCTCCGCTCCCCGGGCCAGGCCCTCGATGGTGGTGACGCTGGCGCCCTCCAGCTGCGCGACCAGCTTCAGGCAGGAGTTCACCCGCTGCCCCTCGACGAGCACGGTGCACGCGCCGCACTGGCCCATGTCGCAGCCCTTCTTGGCCCCGGTCAGGCCCAGGTTCTCGCGCAGGGCGTCGAGCAGGACCACGCGAGGCTCGACGCTCAGGGTCCGTTTCTCGCCGTTCACGATCAGGTTCACGTCGATCACGCCAGGGCCCGCGCTCGCCACCCCGGTCGCCAGCCGTGGCCTCGACGATGCGCAGGCCTGCAGCACCGCGATGCCGAGCGCGACAGCGAGGCTGTTCACCAGGAGCTCGCGGCGGCCGACGCCGCGCGGCGCCGAACGCACCGCCCGGCCGGCCTCGCGGACCGCGGCGAGCAGCGTGGCTTCCGCTTCCGGGGCCTCGCGGCGCAGGCGCACGCGGTGCCGATCGTCGAGGAGGACCGCGGTCAGCGCGGCGCTGCCGGCGCCGTGGAGGCGCCAGAGCTCCGGCTGCGGGGGCACCTGAATCGGCTCGTCGTCGGCCCCGAGCAGGATCCCTCCGGAGGGCCAGAGGGCCAGGAGCGGCGCACCGAGGCCGCGCAGCTCCGCGCGAAATGCTTCCTCGAGGCGGGGCTGGCTCGCGCAGAACGCCAGGAGACAGGGGCCGCGGGGGAGTTCCATGGTGGCACCCGACCACGCGACGGGCGCGGATGCATCCGCCGCTCGTCGCGAACGTTCAACCCCTCTCTATCCCGCTCTCCGGGCCGAGCCGCTGCCCGTCTCCGTGGCGCTGCGTACGCGCGAGCCGCACCTTGTCTCCCCTGCGCAGCTCGTCGAACAGGGCATTGTGCTCGCGCGCGTCCCGGTCGAGCCGCACCAGGGGCATGCGGCCTTCCATGCCGCAGATAAAGACGCGCTGCTTCCCTTTCTCCGCCGGCGCAATTCCCACCACGCGCCACGCGTCGGGCTCCTCCGCTGGCGCCGCGCGGGAGAGGACCAGCGGCACGAAGGAGAGCATCTCGTCCGCGCGCAGCCCGGTGGCGTCCGCGAGCTGCTTGAAGTAGCCGGGCGGATCCCAGCGGACTTCCGCCGTGCACCAGTCCTTGCGGGAGGCCAGCGCGGGGCACGGCGCCTGCGTCAGGCAGGGCGCGAGAGCGAACCAGCCTTCCTGGAGGAGCGCGTCGCGCACCGCGAGCAGGCTCCGCCCGGTCTCCCGCAGCGCCGGCTCGACGATCGCGACCGTCCCGTGCAACTGGCGCACGAGCGCGAGCGGATCCCGGAGCTCGGAGAGGACGTTCGCGGCCAGGGTCAGATCGAACGGCTCGCGGGGCAGCTCCCGGGTGGTCCGCGCGATCCCGAGCGCCCGCGCCTCGTCGAGCGCCGCCTCGCTGGCGTCGAAGCAGGTGGCCTCGCCGCCGAGCAGGTCGAGCGCGGCCAGGGCCGCCGGGGCAGGTCCGGAGCCCACGTCCAGGATCCGGGGCGACCGCGGCAGCCGCGCCATGCGGAGCGTGGCCTGTACTTTGACGTACGTCTGCGGCCACCACCAGAGGAGATAGGCTCCCAGCCACGGGCCGGCGTAGGTCGAGGGCTTCGCCAGCGCACGCTCGCCCACGAGCCCGTCGTGCAGCTCGAGCACGGCGCGCGCCGCGGGCCGGATCTCCGCGGGGGCCAGCGCGCCCGAAGGGCCTCCGGGCAGATTCAGGAGCGCGCGCGCCCGGCGCAGCAACGCGGGCACGTGGTGTTCGAGGCTCACGCCGGCGAGGATAACCCCAGCTCGCGCAGCGCGGCCCGCAGATCCGCCGGCAGTGGCGCCTCGCAGGCGATTCGCGCGCCGGTGACGGGATGATCGAAGGCGAGGCGTCGCGCATGCAGCCCCTGCCGGCCGAGGACGGCCGCCGCGCGCCGGATGGGCTCAGCCGCCGTCGGGCCTTCCCGGCGGACGCCCCCATAGAGCGCGTCGCCGAACAGGGGCCAGCCCTGGTCGGCGAGGTGGGCGCGAATCTGGTGCGTCCGTCCCGTCAGAAGCTCGACGTCCAACCAGGCCACTCCTTCCGCGCGCGCCAGCACGGAGAAGCGCGTGACCGCGCGCTTCCCCTCGCGCACGCGCGAGGAGAACCGCTTCCGATCGACCGGGTGGCGCCCGTAGGGGGTGTCGATCTCCCCGCGATCGGGAGGCGACCCGTGCACCAGCGCCCGGTAGCGCTTCTCCACCCCGCGCGCCTTGAACGCGGCCTGCAGCGCGCGGAGCGCCGCCTCGGTCTTCGCCACCACCAGGCAGCCCGAGGTGTCCTTGTCGAGCCGGTGCACGATCCCGGGCCGGAGCTCCCCTCCGACGCCGCGCAGATCCTTGACCTGGTGCAGAAGACCGTGGACCAGCGTGGTCGCCTCATGGCCGGCGCCGGGATGCACGACGAGGCCGGCCGGCTTGTCGATCACGATCAAATGCGGATCGTCATAGAGGACGGGCAGATCGAGCGCGACCGGCTCGAGCCGCGGCGGGACGACCTCAGGCAGGCGGACCCGCACGCGGGCGGGCGGTCCAGGGCGATCCGACGACGCGGCCGGCGCTCCGTCGACATCGACCAGGCCCGCGGCGATCAGCTGCTGCACGCGCGCGCGGGACAGATCGGGAAAACGCGTGGCCACGAGCTTGTCGAGGCGCTCACCGCCCGCGGTCACTTCGAAGCTGCGCTCTTCCGCGATGGCCGGCGGCGCACGCCGCTCCTGCCGGGCGCGCTGCTTGCGCGAGGACCGTCCGCGCGGGCTCACCAGATCTTCGACTTGATGTGTCCCTTGCGCGCGAGGATCACGTCCACCAGCGCGCGATCGAAGAAGTTCGAGCTGCCGAGGAGCTTCGGGTCCACGCGGCTCTCGTAGTGGGCGCGCCCCTCGGCGATCTCCTCCTGCAGGACGGAGAAGAACGAGTCGTTCTCGATGCCTTCCTTGATCTTCGCCTCGTTGTACAGCGAGAGGTCGGAGGCGATGGCGCGGGCGAGGCGGTTGGCGGCCTCGGGGGTGTCGATCAGCGCGGGCATGGAGGAATTCTACCCTGGGGCGGCGGCGGAAGGCAGGTTTTCGACTCACGGCCACGTGGCCGTGAGCGGCTTCAGGCGTCGCTCTCCTGCAGCTCCGTGTTCCAGTACGCCATGTCCGTCAGCGACAGGAACGGCAGCCATTGCTGGTAGAACGCCCCCGTCCGCGGCGGCCCGCGGAAGAACGGGGTCCAGCGCGGCCGCAGCGGGTGCCGAAGCAGGCGCATGTGCGCCTCGTCCGGCGTGCGCCCGCCCTTCTTGAGATTGCAGGGCACGCAGGAGCAGACCACGTTCTCCCAGCTCGTCACGCCGCCCCGGCTGCGCGGGATCACGTGGTCGAGGTTGAGCTCGGCGCGGGCCGGCCTGCGCCCGCAGTACTGGCAGGTGTTCCGGTCGCGGGCGTAGATGTTCAGGCGGCTGAAGCGGACGCGCGCACGGGGCAGGTGATCGTACGCCTGTAGAAGGATCACCCGCGGCACGCGGATGCGCTTGCGGGTAGTGCCGATGGACTCCTCGTGCACGGCGGCCGACAGCTCCGCCCAGCTCTCGAAGTCGAAGGTCTGGTACTGCTCGTCCACCGCCTTGGCGGCGCCGCGATAGAGGAGGATCAGCGCCCGCCGCACGGAAGTGACGTGCACGGGCTGGTAGAGACGATTCAGGACCAGGACGCTCGTCGAGAGCAATTACACCTCCGTGTCGAGCGGGTCGTCGTGACCCCGCAGATGCCGTTCCCTCAAGCCTCCGGCGTCAACCCCTACTAGTCTATCGTTTTTCTGCGCGACTGCACGCTTGCTCGCTCCGGCGACCGCCTCCGCCAGCTCGGGGAGCTGCGTGACGCAGCGCACATCGAGCACCACGCGGCCGTCTCGCACCAGCGCCACCACCGCCGGATCGCCCGCGCGCAGGGCCGCGAGCAGCGAGGCAGGCTCGCCCTCCAGAGCGACGCCGGCGCCCGGCAGCTTGCGGAGCGGCAGCGACCCCCCGCCCACCTGCCCCTCGCAGGACACCACCGCGCATGGGATGCCCTTTTCTTGAAGGACCAGCGCAAGCCGGGTGGCGCGCTGGTTCAGCTCCGTGGCGGCGGCCTCGATGGCCTGCAGGGCGGGGATCTCCTTCGCGCGATCGTCACGATAAAGCCGCAGCGTCGCCTCGAGCGCCGCCAGCAGCATCCGGTCGGCGCGCAGGGCGCGGGAGAGCGGGTGCTTACGGCACTTTTCCACCAGCGCGGCAACGCCCAGGACAATGCCGGCCTGGGGTCCTCCGAGGAGCTTGTCGCCGGAGACCAGGACCAGGTGCGCACCTTCGCGCAGGCTCTGCGCCGCGGTGATCTCTCCCAGCTGCGGGTCGAGGGCTCCGCTGCCCAGGTCATGGATGAGGATCGACTCGCTCTTGCGCGCCAGCTCCGCGAGCTCGGCCACCGAGGGCGTCTCGGTGAAGCCGACCAGCGCGAAGTTGGACCGGTGCACGCGCAGGAGGATCGCGCCGGGATTCGCCTCTAGCGCGACGGCGTAGTCGGAGATCCGCGTGCGGTTGGTGGTGCCTACCTCGACCAGCCGGCATCCCGACTGCGCGAGGATCTCCGGCACCCGGAACCCGCCGCCGATCTCCACCAGCTCGCCGCGGCTGACGACGGCCGCGCCGCCGCGGCCGAGCGCCGCCAGCGCCAGCAGAGTGGCTCCGGCGCAGTTGTTGACCACGTGCGCCGCCTCCGCGCCGAAGAGCTCGCGGAGCAGCGGCTCGACGTGCGCGCTGCGGTGCCCGCGGCGGCCGGTCGAGAGATCGAGCTCCAGGTTGGAATAGCCGGACGCCACCTCGGCCACGCGCCGGACGGCCTCCGGATGCAGCGGCGCGCGCCCCAGGTTCGTGTGCAGCACGACGCCGGTGGCGTTGATCACGCGGCGCAGCCGCGGCGCCGCCTCGGAGGCTCCCAGCTCCAGCACCCGATCGTCCGAGACCGATTCGCCACCGGCCTCGTCGCCGTGCTTGAGCCGGTCGCGCGCCTCGGCGATGGCCGCCCGCACGGCAGCCTTCGCCGCCGGCCGCCCCACCCGCTCCGCCAGCTCGCGGACCGCGGGCCGGGCCAGGACCTCGTCGACCGAGGGCAGGCCGCGCAGCCGTTCGTTCACGGCCTGGAGAGTAAACGCGCTTTCCCCGGCTGCCAAATCTCTGCAAAGCTGGGCGCCGTGCGCCGCCCGGCCCTGATCCTGATCTACGTCGCCTGCGCCGGGTCCCTGCAGGCCCGCGCCGCGTCAGACCCGAAGCCGCCCGCCGACCCGAAGCTGCACTTCGACGCGGTGGTGGTGGACGCGCATTGCGACGTCACCGAGGCGATGTTCTACGACGGCTACGACCTGCTCGTGCGGCATCAGGAAAGGCACGTGGATCTGCCGCGCCTGCGGGAGGGAGGGATCGACGCCGAGTTCTTCTCGGTCTTCGTCCATCCCGAGTCCGTCGATCTCACCCGCTTCTTCCCCACCGCCATGCAGCAGATCGAACTTTTACAGAAAACGGCCCGCCGCAGCGGCGGGGCCCTGCGGATGGCCCGCAACGCCGAGGAGGTGCGCGAGAACGCGGCGGCCGGAATCACCTCGATGCTGATCGGCGTGGAGGGCGGGCACATGCTGCTGCCCGGCACCGAGGAGGAGCAGCTCGCCCATCTCAAGGCGTTCGCCGACCGCGGCGTGCGCTACCTCACGCTCTCCTGGTCTTCCAGCAGCCCGATCGGAGGGTCCACCGCGGCGGATGCGCCGACGGGCCTGACGCCGTTCGGCAAGCGCGTGCTCGCCGAGATGGCGCGGCTGGGGATCGTCCCGGACCTCTCGCACGGCAGCGAGACGCTGTTCTGGGACGTGATCAAGGAGGTGAAGAGGCCCGTCCTGCTCTCGCACTCGGCAGCGCGGGCCCTCTCCGGCCATCCGCGCAACGCCAGCGACGCGATGCTGCAGGCGGTCGCCCGCAACGGAGGAGCCGTCTGCGCCGACTTCTCCCGCACCTTCCTCGACGACGGCTTCCGCCGGGCGACGCAGTCGCTGCTCCAGCAGACCAAGGGCATGCGCACCTCCGCGAAGGTCGACCTCTACAAGCGCGCCGCGCTGCCGGAGGTGCCGCTGTCCGCGCTCGCCGACCACATCGAGCACATCGCCCGGGTGGCGGGGATCGATCACGTCTGCATCGGCAGCGACTTCGACAACGCGCCGCTGATGCCCGTCGGGCTGGAGGACGCCTCCCGGCTCCCGGCGCTCACGGTCGCGCTGCGGGAGCGCGGATGGTCCGCCGCGGACCTGCGCAAGCTGCTGGGGGAGAATCTTCTCCGGGTACTGGCGGCCAGCGAGCGTTGAGGCTAGCGGGCGGCCAGCGTCTGCCCGACGACCGGCATGTGCCCGTTCGAGTACAGGTACTGGTACGCCGCGAAGCTGCGCAGGCACCGCTTCACGTAGCCGCGCGTCTCGTCGAGCGGGATCTCCTCCACGAACGCGTCCAGCGGCAGCGAGCCTCGCACCTTGAGCCAGCCGGAGACGGCTCCCGGTCCGGCGTTGTACGAGGCCAGCGCGAGCGCCGGATGCTGGAAGCGGGCATAGAGCTCGCCCAGGTACGCGCCGCCGATGCGGATGTTGGTTTCCGGCTCGAGCAGGTGCGCCGTCTGGTAGCCCTGGATCTTCAGCTTCTTCGCGACACCGCGGGCCGTCGCCGGCATGAGCTGCGTCAGCCCCAGAGCACCCGTCGGCGACAGCGCGCGCGGATCGAGCGCGCTCTCCTCGCGCATCAGCGCCTGCAGCAGGTCGGGCGGAATCGCCGCTCCCTCGGCCACCCGGGCGATCTGCTCGCGGAACGCCAGGGGATAGGCCAGCGCCGCCGCCCGCAGGGCGAGCGCCGTGTCGGGATGGCGCAGCAGCCCGCGCAGCTCGGTGCGGACCACGGCATGGGCGCTGCGTAGATCGCCGGCCCGGGCGAACAGCTCCGCCACCAGCGTCAGCGGCTCCTGGCCGGCGTCTCCCGCGGCGCGGGCCGGCGAGCGGTCGATCGCGCTCACCTCGCGGGCCGCCTCCTGCCGGAATCCCAGCCGGATCAGCTCCACCGCCGCGAGCAGGTGCGGATCGCGCGCCAGCATCCCGGTCTTCAGGGCGCGCGGGGGAGGAGTCTGCAGAAGGCGATCCTGTCCTCGCTCGATCGCGCGCGACCGATCCGGATCCAGCTCGCCGAGGCGGCCTGCGGCGAGGAGCCCGTAGTAGGTGAGCGGCCGCCCTTCCACCAGCCACGCCAGGTCCGTGCGGGCCGCCTCGCGCGCGGCGGCTCGCGTCGCGTCGTTGTCCGAGGACTGCGGCTGCAAGAGCGTTCGCGCGCGCCAGTACCGGGCCCGCTCCTCCTCGTACCCGTCGGCGTCCGGGTCCGCGGCCAGCTGGTCGAGAAAGGCCATGCCCTCGCGCGGCTTGCCGTCGAGCCAGTGCGACCAGAAGAGGCGGAAGAGCGCGTCGGCGAGCAGGTCGCTCTGCGGAAAGTGCTCGACCAGGTCCTTCAGCAGCGCCCGCTCCTTCTCGGCATCGCCGGCGCGCCTCGCCGCGAGCGCCTGGTTGTAGACCGCGTCGTCGGCGAGCGAGGAGCGCGGATACTTGCGCGCCAACGCTTCCCAGAGCGGACCCGCGGTGGGCTTGCCCGCGATGGTCTCGATCTGCGCCAGCACATAGAGCGCGCGCGCCCGGACGTCGGGCTCCGCGCAGCGCAGGACCACCGGCGCGAGCGCCGCGCGCGCCCGGGCGTGGTCGCGCTCCTTGCGCCAGGCGCGGCCCTGGTCGAGCTTCACGCGGCAGGCGAGCGGATCGGCCGGCTCGACCGGAGTCTTGGCCACGTCGTCCGGCGTGGGCTGGTGCTGCTCGGGGAACGCTCCCAGCGCGCTCAGCGCGGCCGTGAGGAACCCCGCGGGGCTGCGGTCGCCGGGGCAGCCGCCGGCGCAGAGCGAGGGCACCGGGATCCGCCCGAGCTGATCGAGCGCCTCGCGGTTGCGATGCGCGTCGAGCAGAATCTCCGCGCGCCGCGCCAGGAGCAGCGGCGAGACCGCCGGGCCGGGCCCGAGCTGGCGCTCGCGATCCCGCGCCGATTCGGCGGCCGGCGAGTTGGGGTGCTCCACCCAGGCGGCGCGCCAGTGGGCTCGCGCCTTGTCCTTCGACCGCGCTGCGAACTGCGCGTCGCCCGCGATCAGGTGGGCCGAAGCCACGTCGGCGCGAAGCTTCCCTTCGAGGATCGGAGCGAGGATCTCCTCCACGCGCGCCGCCGTCCCGCGGCCGGGGCTGCGCAGCTTCATCGTCTGCCGCGCCCGCTCCAGCAGGGCCTGGTCCGCGTCCACGTAGCGCAGCGAGATCTGACCGAGCAGCTTCTCGGCGGTCCGGGCGTTGCCTTCGTCCACCGCGCAGAGCGCCGCCATGTAGAGGGCGCGATCCGCCAGCGGTCCGCCCTTCTGGGCGATCTGCTGGAACAGGGGCCTCGCGCGCCCGGGCTGTTCGGCCGCCTTGAGCGCCATCGCCTTGAGCCACTTGGTGGGAACGTCGTCCGGAACGGACGGCAGATAGCGCAGCGCATTGGCGGCACGCCCCGCCTGCAGCTCGCTGGAAGCCGATTTGAGCGACGGCGTGGTGAAGCGCGGCGCCAGCTCCGCCTCGCCGATCGCCGCCCCGATCTCGATGGGCTCCGGCAGCGGGGGATCCACCTCGACCTCGGAGGACGAGACTGCCCCCGCGACGCAAAGCGCCGAAAGCAGGGTGAGAGTCTGGATCCGGACGATCATCGAGGGCTCGGTTGCTGCTTGCAATCTGTCATTGGGAGCGGCTTCCGTCCAGTCGACAAACCGCAGCCGGGACCGCCCTCATTCCAGCGGCTTCGAAGGCCCCTCACCGTGTTACCCTCCACTCTGAATGGATGCCCGGACCCAGAGCGCGCTTCTGGCCGCCATCGTCTGCCTCGCGCTGGCGCTCGCCATGCTGCTGCGCCCCGGCCGGACGCGCGTCTGGACCGCGTTCGCGCTGCTGAACTTCGCGCTGCTGGCGTACCAGATCGGCGACTTCCTCTACGGGATCTTCGGCGCCGAACCTGCCTGGCCGCTGCGCCTCACCCTCGCGTCGGCGGGCTTCATCCCGGTGGCTGTTCTCGGCTTCATCGTTGACTTTCAAGGGGAATCCGCTGGCCGGGTGGTGGGGCTGCGGAGGTTTGCCACCGCCACCGCGCTCGCCACGGTTGCCGTCGCGGTCTCTCCCCTGGCGCTGATGCCGCCGGCTCGCATCGCCGCCTCGGGCGCCGTGTTCGTGCAGCTCACGGCGGCAGTCAGCCTGCTCTACGCCCGGATGCGGCGGGCCGCCTCGCGCACGGAGCGGGCGCGGCTCTTCTATCTCTGGGTTGGCGCCGCGCTCTGCGTCGGGCTCACGTTCGGGGAGCTCCTGATCCGGCTCGCCGGGTGGCCGGCTCCGCCGTTCGCCAACGTGGCGATGACCATCTACCTGTACTTCCTCTCGCAGACCATCCTGCGGCACCGGCTGCTGGATCTGAACGAGCTGCTCGGGAAGATCGTGGTGCTCGCCTGCGTGGGCCTGGTGCTGTTCGCCATCTACGGGCTGCTGGTCCGCTGGACCGGCGGGACCACCGGACTCTTCCTCTTCAACACCATGGTCGCGTCGTTCGTGATCCTCATCCTCTTCGAGCCGCTGAAGAGCAAGGTGGAGGAGAAGGTGCTCTCCATCTTCTTCGCCGAGCGATTCGAGTTCGTGCAGGCGCTCACGGCGCTGCGGCAGCGGTTGGCCGGAATCATCGACGTCCGCGAGCTCGGCCAGGTGGTGCTGGACGGCTTCTACGAGACGCGCCGGGTGACGCACGCGTCCATCTATCTGCTGGCCGACGACGGCCTCGGCTTCCGGCGCCTGGATTATCGCGGCCCCGCCCCGACGCCCTACATCGACGCGGCCACCATGCGCGCGCTGGTGCAGAGCGCGCAGGCGGGCCAGAAGGCGCAGCTGGTGGAGCTGGTGGAGCGGCGGCTGGCCGAGCTGCGCCAGCTCCAGCCCGAGTCGGAGACCGAGTCGAGCGCCCTCGCCGAGGAGCGCACCCGCCTCTCCGAGATCGGCGCGGCGATGGCCGCGATGCGCGCGGGGGTGACCATTCCGCTGGTGGCCTCGCAGCGCGTGGTGGGCTTCCTCTGCCTGCTGGACGACCGCGTGCCGGAGGCGTTCGCCTCCGACGAGCTGGCCGCCATGCTGGACGTCGGCGAGCAGGCGGCGATCACCATCGAGAACAGCCGCCTCTACGAGCGGATGAAGGAGCGCGACCGCCTGGCCGCTCTCGGCGAGATGGCCGCCGGCCTGGCCCACGAGATCCGCAATCCGCTCGGGGCCATCAAGGGAGCGGCGCAGTACCTCGACCCGGCGCAGCTGCAGGGGGCCGACGGCGAGATCCTCCAGATCATCGTCGAGGAAGTGAACCGGCTGGACGGCGTGGTGGCGCAGTTCCTCGACTACTCGCGACCGTTCCCCAACGCCAGCTCGGGGAAGTTCCAGAGCACCGATCTGAACGACGTGCTCTGGAAGACGATGAAGCTGATCGAGAGCAGCCTCCCGCCCAACGTGGTGTTGGAGATGGACCTGACGCCCGGTCTTCCCGCCCTGCGCGCCGACGCGGAGCAGCTCAAGCAGGTCTTCATCAACCTGGTGCTGAACGCGGTCCAGGCGATGCCCGACGGCGGGCGGCTGACGGTACGCACGCGGAGGCCGCACGCGCCGGTCGAGCTCGGATTGTCCGAGAGCACTCCGCGCTATTCGGCCGACCAGGTGGAGGTGCGGTTCGCCGACACCGGCGCCGGGATCCCCGAGGAGGCGCTCGATCGGATCTTCATCCCCTTCTACACCACCAAGACCAAGGGCACCGGACTGGGTCTCGCCATCTCGCAGCGGATCGTGAAGGGCCACGGAGGCAGCATCGAGGTCCAGAGCCGCGTCGGCGAGGGGACCGAGTTCATCCTGCGCTTCCCTTCGGCCACGGCGCTGGATACCGCGGGCCGGCTCGGGATGGTGCAGACGCCCGTCGCGACGGAGCCGCTGTCCGTCGCGGCGGCGGAGCCCAAGAAGGTACCGGCCTAGGACTGCTGGTCGAGGACGAACCAGCTACGCCTCGCGGCTTCCGCGGCGAGTGGCGATCCGGAGGCGGGCGCGACCGCCACGGCAACCTGCGCCGCCTGCAGCATCGCCAGATCTCCGGTGTATGAGTCGCCGCAGGCCAGCACCAGAGGTCCCGCGCCGCGAAGCGCGGCGATCTTCCCCTCCGCGTAGCTGACGGGCTCGACCACCTCGGAGGTGAACTTCCCTCCGCGGATGCGCACCTCGATCCCGCGGCAGCGCTCCCGGGAGAATCCGGCCAACGGCGCCGCCGCCAACACGATGGGCAGCGCGCTGGCGGAGACGACCATCGGAGCGAGCCCCGACCTCTCGCAGAGCTCGCGCAGGCCCTGGACAGCGCCTACCCTCCGCGGCGGCACCCAGGACGCCGCGAAGCGGGCTGCCTCGTCCTCGAGGAGCGCGACTTCCAGGCCCGCCTGCAGCTTCGCCGCGTACGCGTAGCCCGACTCCCGGTCCCGGTCGACCTCGCGCTCGTAGGCTTGGTAGGGATCGCTGCCGTCGGGGAGCCGGACCCAGCCGAGCGAGACCAGGTGGCGGAGGAACGCCTCGCCCACGTCCTCGCGCCAGAGCGTCCCGTCCGCGTCGAAGGCGGCCACCCCGCCAGTGTTCTCGCGCCCGAGCGCCTCGACCCGCGCCGCGAGCGCGGGCGGGATCACTCCTCGCACCGCTTGATGGCGCGCTGGAAGGCGCCCTTGTGCTCCGCGGCCTCGCGCCCGACCTGGTCGCGCACGTCGGCGCAGCCGCCCTTCTTGCGCGAGATCACGTCGGCCGCTTCCGCCCGCAGGCCGGGGCTCTTCGCGCTGCGCAGCACCGGCCGCAGCTCGGTCAGCGTCCGCTTCGACGAGAGCACCTGGTCGGCCCCGTGCATGGCGGCCACCCGAACCACCACGGGTTGCTGCTCGTCGCGGGAGAGCTTTCCCACCAGCCCCGCGGCCCGGTCGGGCGCGGCGGCGACCAGTCCGTCCACGGCCTTGGCGCGCGTCGAAGGGAACTCCTTGTTGTCGGCGATGATGGCCTCTAGCTGCGGCGCGGCCCTGGGTCCGAGCGCCTTCCACTTCTCGGCGCTGATCGGCCGATCGATGGTGCCGAGATAGGCCCGGACGCGGTCCTGCACCTGCTGGTCGGTGAGCTGCGGCTGCTGCTGCGCGGGCGCCTCGGGCGCCGGGCCGCCACGGGGGGGCCGGGGCGTGGCGAGCAGCGCGGCGATCAGAATGGCGATCACGAAGGCCTCCTTCTCACTGCACCACCGGATTGAGCCGCATCACCTGCGCCTGCTGCGCCGTAATGTTGCCCAACGGGCCGCCTGGCTGCAGGAACCAGAACATCAAGTTGTCTCCTCCGCCGCAGCCCGCGCCGGGCGACAGGCAGAGGTTGTTCGTCAGCGACGGCTGCGAGGCCGAGCTGGGGGATCCGCAGTTCGGTCGGTCGGGCGGGCTGGCGCACGAGGTGCACGGGCACTTCGCCGTATCGTTGAGCGGGTCGAAGTCCGCCCCTTCCTGCTCGGTGGTGTGGAACAGGCCGAGGAAATGGCCGGTCTCGTGGGCCGCGATGTACGCGACGCGGTCGGGCCCGCAGGCGCCCACCTCGAAGCCGCTGGCGGGACAGTTCTGGAGGTTGGAGGCGAACAGGTCCACTGCCGAGACCACCGCTCCGCTGTGCACCGTGCCGTTGTACGAGGACGGTCCGGGGATGGTCCCGTCGATCCCCACCACTGTGCCGCCGCCGGAGGAGGCGGAGCGCAGCCCCTGCACCAAGAACACGTTCATCGTGTTCCCCGGGTTCTGGCCCGACAGCGTGAACATCTGGCTGAGCTCGTCGCAGGGGCCGGTGGCCTGCGCCGAGATGTTGGTGCCGAAGCGCGCGCGGTCGTTGGCGCTGACGTCGCGGAAGGTGACGTTCGCGGTGATGCCCGCCCGGGTCATCAGGTCCTTGTAGGTCTTCTCCATCCGTAGGACGCTCGGATCGGTGCCCGCATTCGCGGCCGTGAGCGGCTGCCCCGAGCCGTTGTTCATGTCGGCCACGATGTAGAAATCCGCCGCCATGGTCGACCCCCCGACGGCCGGGCGGGTGAGGACCGAGACCTCGTACGTATTGTCGAGCGTCCCTCCATCGGTGCATCCCGACACGTTCGCCAAGGTGCACTCGTAGGCGTAGTCGTTGACCTTGAACTTCCAGGTCCCCTCGGGAATGCCCCCCGTCAGCGAAGTGGAGGTGTTCGGGACCGTGAAGGCGACGGTGGAGGGCGTGCCGCCGCCGTAGAAGGCGTACTCGCCGGACGGATCGATACCGCCGTCGGGCGACGGGTTGACCGCGGGACCTCCGTCGAGGTCGTCGTAGGCAAGGCCGCCGTCCGGGAGCGTGATGCTGAGCGGCACCGCGGAGTTGTCCAGCACGGTTCCCCGATAGACGATGGTGAGGCTGGCGATCTGCGCCTGCTGGACGATGGTGAGGCTCCCGGTGTTGGCTGGGACCGTGAAGGTCACCTCGTCGCCGACCCGGTGGGTCCCGAACTTCTGCACCTGGGCGGCGGGCAACGCGCTGTCCACCACCGGACGCACGCAGGCCGGCAGCGGGCAGGCCGCCAGCGGCACGCAGGTGTCCGCGAGCGTGGCGCAGCAGCCGTACCCCTGGCGACACTGGGCGTCCCTCGAGCAGGTGGGCGTACATACCTTGGTGGAACCGATCGGGGTGCAGGCGCCGTTGGCGCCACAGGCGGAGGCGTCGGCGCAGGCCGCGGTGCAATAGCCGCCCGGATATCCGAAGGCCTCGCTGGTGCAGGTGAGCCCCGACGGGCAGTCCGCATTGCTCTTGCACGCGTCGCCCAGGTTGCCCGGCGTCCCGTTCGGCTCTGCGCAGTTGCCATTCATGCACCGCTGCGAGACCGGGCAGTCGTGCGGCACGGTGCAGGGGATGTCGCTGGAGCAGGCGATCAGCGTCCCCAGCAGCACACAGGTCGTCAGTCGGCTCACCGATCCTCCATTCCCGCCTGGCGCATCTTGCAGCGGTCCGCCGCGCGCTGCCATTTCTTGCAACGCGCCGAGGCGGCGTGATAGCCCCCCTGCACCAAGATGGCAGACCGGGTGCTCGTCGTCGACGATGAACAGAGCCTCCGCAAGGTTCTCGCGGCCACATTGCAGCGCGAGGGGTACGAGGTGCAGGTCGCCTCGGACGGGGAGGAGGCGCTCGTGGCGCTGGATCGCGACGGGGCCGACGTGGTGGTCACGGATCTGGTGATGCCGAAGATGGACGGCCTGTCGCTGCTGCGCAAGGTCGTGATCTCCCACCCGGACGTACCTGTGATCGTGGTCACTGCCCACGGCCGGGTGGACAGCGCGGTCGAGGCGATGAAGGCCGGGGCCTTCGACTTCGTCACCAAGCCCTTCGAGCACGGCGAGCTGAAGGCGATCATCGCCAAGGCTGCGCGGCAGTCCGACCTGAACGCGCGCAACGTCATCCCGGACGAGCCAGGCCGCCGCTTCACCGAGATCGTCGGAAAGGGCCAGGGGATGATCGAGCTGCAGCAGATCATCGCCAAGGTGGCGGACGCGCCTTCGACCGTGCTGATCCAGGGCGAGAGCGGCACCGGAAAGGAGCTGGTCGCCACCGCGCTGCACGAGAAGTCGTCGCGCCGCGATCGGCCGTTCATCAAGATCAACTGCGCAGCCATCCCGCGCGAGCTGGTGGAGGCCGAGCTGTTCGGTTTCGAGAAGGGCGCCTTCACCGGCGCAGTCCAGAGCAAGCCGGGCCGGTTCGAGCTGGCCGACGGCGGGACCCTCTTCCTCGACGAGATCGGCGAGATCCCCATCGAGATGCAGGTGAAGCTGCTCCGCGCCATCCAGGAGAGCGAGTTCGAGCGCGTGGGCGGAGTCAAAACCACCCGGGTGGAGGTGCGGCTCATCGCCGCCACCTCGCGCGATCTCACCCGGGAGATCGCCGCGGGGCGCTTCCGTGAGGATCTCTACTACCGGCTGAACGTGGTCCCCCTGCACCTACCCCCGCTCCGCGAGCGCCGGGAGGACATCCCTCTGCTCGTGGAGCACTTCCGCCAGAAGTACAACGCGCGCCTGAAGAAGAACGTCGAGCGGATCGAGGACGACGCGCTGGCGGCGCTCTCCGGCTACTCCTGGCCGGGCAACATCCGCGAGCTGGAGAACGTGCTCGAGCGGACCATCCTCTTCGCCGAGAGCCCGGTGATCCGCGCTTCCGACCTTCCGCCGTCCTTGCGCAACCGTCCGCCGGGACAGGAGGAAACGGCGCCGGCCGCGCCCGGCATGCCGTCGACCCCGGGCCCGCTCAAGGAAATCGTGAAGGAGCAGGTCCAGGCGATCGAGCGCGACCTGATCGTCCGGGGACTGGAAGTGACGAACGGAAACGTGACGAGGACCGCAAAGCTGCTCAAGATCTCCCGCAAGAGCCTGCAGATGAAGATGAAGGAGTTCGGGCTCCGGGGAGAAGATTGATCCTGATCGCGTTCCTGGTCGCCGCTCAGATCACCACCATCGCCGACCCGGGAAACGGTCCCCTCGGACTGACCCTCGACGCGGCCTACTCGCACTTGCGCGAGGACACGCGGATCACCCGCGAGCGCTCGACGCCCGCCGGGATCGTGCTGGGCGACGAGCTGCAGCACACGCGCACGCTGGACGAGCTCGAGCTCCGCCTCGCCGTCGCGCCTCTTCGCGATCTCGAGCTGCACATCATCGCCCCTTACGCGCTGCGCGACCTGCAGGAGTGGTACGGGCTCGCGGGCGGCACGCTCGCCACCAACACCATCGACGTCTCCGGCTGCGCCGCTCCGGGAAGCTGCACCACCCCGCAGCCCATCGGCGTGGTCCCCGGCCAGAGCACCCGCTCGGGCTTCTTCGACCCCAGCATCGGGTTCATCTGGCGCGTCGTCGACGGCCAGCGCCGCGGCAGCCCCGATCCCTTGCCGGGATCGACCCCGGCGGCCACCTGGGTGGTCGGCCTGGACTACACGGTCCCGTTGGGCGGCAAGGTCGACGACCCGACCCGCACCGTCAACGCCACGGGCCGCCCCGAGCAACGCCAGGCCCACGTGCTCACCGCCTGGACGGCCTTTTCGAAGCGCCTGAAGTCCATCGAGCCGTATTTGAAGGTGGAGGGAAGCGCGCCCATCCCCACCGGCAAGGCCTACGACAACTGCCAGCACCCCGAGCTGCTCGCGGACGTGGCCACCGCCAATTGCGCCGGCGCCTGGAAGGGCGACACCGGCTACCGCCCGCCCTTCGAGGCCGCGCTGACCGGCGGCGCCGAGATCGTGGCCTTCGAGGATCGCCGCCAGGACCGCCGCTTCTCCTTCGACCTCCGCCTCGGCGTCCGCTGGCACGGAGTCTCCCGCGGCTACACCCAGGTCACGGATCTCCTGGCCAAGCTGACCTACGCCGACGAGTACCTGACCGGCGTCGGCCAGCTCGCCTTCTACGGCCGCATCTCGCGCTGGCTGAACGTGCGCGTCACCGGCCTCCTGGGAATGGACACCGCCCACTTCCTCACCCACGAGGACGTGGGCGAGGACAAGAACCACGACGGCTTCATCAGCATCTCGCAGGGCACCGGCGCCCCGGCCCCCGACCAGAACCCCAACTACGACTTCCGCCTGGACCAGCCCGGCCGCCGGCTGCGAGCGGAGCCCTCGTTGTTCTGGGGCGTGTCCGGAACGCTGTCGGTGAGCTTCTAGGCGCCCGCATCAGCCAGGTCTCCGGCGCGCTGAGCTTTTCCAACTCGCGACCCAGACCTTCGCCGCGGAGCCATACACGACGCAGCAACGACCTCGGCGCTACCCGACTGGGGCCTCACCGGCAAGACCGGCTGCTGCAGTCGGCCGAGGGTGAATCAGTAGAAATCGCTTTCGCGCTGGTGACGGACTGCGAGGACCGTGACCGTGTCTCGCCCACTGATCTCAAACAGCACCACATAGCCGGTACTGCCGAAAGGAAGGATGAGTTCGCGAAGGAATGGGCCGTGCCTGCCACCAGTGGCCTTCCGACAGGAGAAGGGAAACTTCTTGAGCACGGTCAATGCCTGCTCAATCGCGTCCACTGCCTCTGCTGCCAGTTCGAGGTCCTTTTCCAGCAGAAAGCTGTAGAGGCGTTCAAGGTCCTTCTTGGCCTCTTCAGTGAATCGGACGCGGAAACTCACCGCGTCCTTCGCGCCTTTCTGCTGGGCTTGCGGACCGCAGCCTTGCGAGCATCATCGAGCCGGCGCCGCAGTCCTGCTACAACCAGGGCAGCGGCCGTGTACTTGCCAGTGCGACGTGCCTTCTCCGCGGAGGCGAGACCCCGACGGACGAACTCGTCCTCCATCGCCCGGTTCCGAACCCGTTCCTCGACGGCATCGACGATGAAAGAAGAGAGCGTCTCGCCGGCGCGAAGCAGGCGCTCGGCCTGACTGCGGAGTCGAGGCTCGACGCGGAGAGGCGGCAAAGTGGAGGTCTTCATGTCCTTGAATGTATCGCAGATGCGATGCAGGCGGCAACGCAACTGGACCTGGTGTCCGTCGGGTCGCCATCGTGGCAGTCAACCAGTGCGCTAGACGCGCGGTCATGGCGGCAATCAGTGCCCTCCGCGCCGTCCGCCGTTCAGGCGCCATTCAGGCATCATCGGGCCACATCGGGCGCCGTAGGTTGCCGGAATTATTGCCTGTTGCAGTGGGCCAAAACTGCGCGGTCCGATTCGAAATCAGGAGTACCCGCAAGGGTATCGGGGGTTCGAATCCCTCGCTCTCCGCCACAGCATGCGCCGCCACAGCACGCGCCGCCTTCAGAGGGAGAGGTCGGATAAGCGTCGTTCTGTCCTCTCGCCACCCGCTCCGCATGCTCCGAAGCCTGGCAAAGTCTCGCGCGGGCCGCTCGGGAGAGCGGCCGCGCAACTGGGCCTGAACACGTCGCAAAGCTGGCCAATGCGCGCGGGAGCACCGCGGTCCAGAAGGTCCGGGGAGCGTCCGCGGCCGTCTGGATCAATTGAGGCCGAGCGGGGCTCCGGGGCCGCTCCAGCCCGGAAAGCGACACAAATACCGTCTTGCCTTGGTGATGGCTACCATCGCCTACGCGTCCACACCCCGTTGTCTGATGCCTGGAGTGAAGATGAACGCGATTCTGTGACGATCGATTGGACGAGGCTCAATCGAATAAGACCCTCGGGCGGTGACAAGAACTCCTTCCAATGTCAACATCAACCACGCGCTAAAGAATCCAGGTTTATAGGCATCGCCAAGCTGAACTGCACGAGCGAACCGTCGGGCGCGCCAGCCTGCGACGTGCAATTCGAGAGGCACGCCTGCCTGCAACAATCCGACCGCGCGACGAAACCACCTCCAACCCTTTGCCTCAATCACTTCCACGGCTCACCCACCTCCGAGGCGAGAGGTCGGATAAGCGTCGTTCTGTCCTCTCGCCACCCGCTCCGCATGCTCCGAAGCCTAGCAAAGTCTCGCGCGGGCCGCTCGGGAGAGCGGCCGCGCACTGAGAGCGGCCGCGCACTGCCATGGTCGATGCATCCCTTCTCGATCCGGATTGTCGGCGAGGCCTGGCTCGCCCTGATGCGCCCGCCCGCTTCGCGGTGGATCTTTCGGCACGTGGGGCTCGCCGACAGGACCGCCATGCGAGCTGCCGAGATCGACGCCTACATCGCGCTGCTCAAACGCGAGGACGGTGGTCGTGCCTTCCTGCAAATCATGCGCGGATTCGAACTGACAGAGGCCAAACAGACCTTCTTTTACGAGGGCCTCGCCTCCCGGCCGTACCCCGCCCAGGTGGTCTGGGGCCGGAATGATCCTGCGCTTGGGGAGAGGCGCCGCCATGCGGTCGAGAATGCAGTGAGAGTCGAGACCGCCATCCTGCTCCCTGCTCGTCATTTCCTCCCGGAGCACCAGGCGTCAGCGATCTCTGCGGCCGTCGCCGAGCTGGCCATCCGGGGGTAAGCGGCAATTACCCGGCGACGAAGCCAGGTAGCCCACAATGGCCTGGACCGCATTCCTGCGCGCGATCGGGCGCCGCAGCCGTTAGGCTGACCGC
>DASQAS010000123.1:0-18874 GCA_035635635.1 Myxococcales bacterium
CATGACGGCGCGGCACAGGATCTTCGCGCGCGACCGGCACCGATGCCAGGTTCCGGGCTGCAGCCGGCCGGCGGTGCACCTCCATCACATCGAGTTTCGTTCGCACGGGGGAAGCGACGACCCTGAAAACCGGATCAGCCTCTGCGCCGCCCACCACCTGTTCGGGATCCACGAGGGACGGATGAGCGTCAGCGGGACGGCGCCCGACAATCTCGTCTGGAAATTCGGCTTGCGCCGGAGCTGGGCGCACACGGCCGTGCCATGATGCATGTCCGCCGTGCTCCCACCGACCCTGCGACAGAGCGCGAGCGGGAGCCGCACCCGCGCGCTGCTCCGGCTCTACGCCCAGTTTTCCACGCGCAGGCCCGCGACCCTGCCGAACTCTCGCTCATTGTTCGAGACGAGGATCAGCTTCCGCCCGAGCGCCTGGGCGGCGATCAGCGTGTCGAACGGCCCGATGGGCTTGCCCGCTCGCTCCAGCTTCGCGCGGACGTTGGCATACGAGATGGCATCGCTCGAGGTGAACTCCACGATCGTCAGAGGGCGGAGGAAATTTTCGACGAGGCGCAGCGTCTTCACGGGCGAAGAGCTCTTCGCCGCGCCCGTACGCAGCTCAGCCTCGGTAATGACGCTGAGCGCGACGTCCGCACGACTCCGAGAGAGCATCCGTTCCAACACGGCCGCTCTCTGCTTCAGGGCGTAGATGCAGGCATCGGTGTCGAGCAAATATTTCACTCGAGCCCTTCGCGTTCCTCAGCCTGTTCCTGAGGAGGCCTGGTGAAGTCCTCCGGCGCCCCAGCGAAGGAGTCGACGTATCCTTCGGGCCACTCGTCCGCAGGCTCCAGGACGACTGCATTTCCCTGGCGCCGGACGAGCACGGTATCGGCATCGAAGCGGAACTCCTTCGGCAGCCGGACCGCCTGGCTCCGGCCTGTCCAGAACACCTTGGCCCGCTTCGTCTTCTTCGGCATGATACATACCAATGATACATACCATCCGCCGCGGCGTCAACCGGTGGCTCCGGGGGCTGCCGATCAGCCGCATTCGGATGCGACCATCGGGAATCACCCCTGTTCGCCAGGTCTTACGAGGGATCCATGCGGAGTGCGTCCGCTAGCCCGAACAGCGGATTGACAGCGGCGCTGCCGGGGCGTGATCTGCGAACATCCTCGCGCCACGACACTCGCAACCACGTTGGGCATCGCTCGGCATTGATCAGGTTCAAGGGAGGGCATCATGCGCGCGCCATCGATCCGTCAAATCACGTTGCTCTTCTTTCTCGTGTCGCTAGGCGGCCATGCCGACGCCGCTCGTGCGGACGGCGACCTGAACAAGGTGAAGCACCTCATCGTCGTCATGCAGGAGAACCACTCCTTCGACAATTACTTCGGGGTCCTGCCGTACGTGCCGGGGGGCCCGTACCATGCCGGTCCGTGCCACCAGAACGACCACGGCTGCGTCGATGGGCTCGACTGCAAGAAGCATGGTTCCACCCTGGAGTGCAGGAACTGGAACCGGGACGCCGATGCGCGGGGCACCCTGCGAAAGGTTTTCTCGTTCCACTCAGCGAACTACTGCCCCGGACCGGACCTGAACCACGACTGGCCCGGGACCCACCAGGAGGCGAACTTCCACAACCCCACGAAGACGCTCCGCCAGAGCCCGAACGACGGCTTCGTGCGCGTGAACGATGCGACGAGCCAGCCCGATTCCGGCGGGGAGACCCCTACCGATGACGACACGATGGGCTACTACGACCAGACGGATCTGCCCTTCTATTACGGACTCGCGCAAACCTTTGCCATCGGCGACCGTTATTTCTCGTCCGTTCTCGGTCCGACCTTCCCCAATCGAGCGTACCAGCTTGCCGGCACCTCCTTCGGCCATCTAACGACCTTCGAGATCGTTCCGCCTCTCGTGCCGCCGCCGGGCGGGTACAAACCGATCACCGGCACGATCCTGGACCTTCTCGACCGGCGCGGCGTCGGCTGGACGAACTTCTTCTCGGACGCGCCCACGACGGGGATCTTCCGCGGAGTCGACCCGGCTCATCTGGTCCCGGTCGAGCTCTTCCCCCTCTTCACCGGTTCGCAAGCTTGCGGCTTGCCGCCGGTCTCGTTCGTCGATCCCGCCTTGGGCTTCCAGGATCCGACGATCGAGAACGATGAGCATCCGCCGACGGACATCCGCAAGGGCCAATTCTTCGTCTCCGGGATCGTCAACGCCATCCGGAACAGCGCGTGCTGGAAGGACTCGGTCATCTTCTTCACCTACGACGAGCACGGCGGCTTCTACGACCACGTCGCGCCCCCGCGCGCGCCGCAGGGCGGTGCGCTCAACCCGGACGGCATCGATCCGGGCCAGTGCGCCGATGCTTCGGCGCCGGGGAGCGAGCAGCCCGGCGCAGGTGCCCAGTGCGCCGTGAGCAGGGTCGACGCGAAGGCGCTTTGCCCGGATTTCACGCCGACCGGGCCGTATCCGAGCTCGTGCCCGAACTTCGACCAGCTCGGCTTCCGCGTGCCGTTCGTCGCCGTCTCGCCCTTCTCGAAGCCCCACTACGTGTCCCACGTGGTCGCCGACCATGCTTCGATGCTCGCGTTCATGGAGAAGCGCTTTCTTCGGGACGCGACCGGCGCGCAGCCGCATCTCACCCTCCGCGACCTGGAGGCTTCCACGCTCGAGGACCTGTTCGACTTCGACGGCGCCCCGTCCATGAACGCATCGGTTTCCACCGCGCCGGTCCCGTTGCCGAACGACCCCGGGTGCCCATTCGTTCCGGTGGTGCCATAGCCGGACGTGAGCAGTTGCGCTTCCTGCCCGACACACGCTGGCCGGAAGCCTGGTTACGCGGTTGCGGGGCCCCGCGCATGGCGAAGCCAGACCGGACGACGTGTTTGGGCGACTTTCGGACGCCGCCCCAGGACTACGCCCCGCGCAGGTTCCGCTCCGCCAGCGCCAGGATCGCTGCCACGTCCTCCGACGCCTCGACGGCTCCCGGCACCCGATGCGCATGCTGCGAGAGGTCCTTCGCCAGCAGCGCCAGCAGATACCGTAGCCGTGCGCGCGCTTCGGCCTTCAGGGCGAGGTAGTCCTCGTGCATCTGGTTCACTTCCCAGCGCCGCCCATCGAACCGGCTCCGCCAGGTCTCGCCGGCAGCGTCGACCAGGTGCGGCTCGGGGATGCCGAAGCCCGCTTCGTCGACTCGCGGCTCGACGGCTTCCACGGTGACCTCGGCCGCCGCTCTCCGCTCCCCTTGCTCGACCTGGACCCGCAAGCGTGTGGTCGCTCCTGGGCGAGTTGCCGCCTCCGCCGTCACTGCCGGCCGCGCTCCTTCTCCGCGCACGGAGAAGCCTGCACCCTCCAGGGACCAGCGGTAGCTCAGGCCACGGCGAATCAGCCGCCCCTCGGCGTCGCGAGCTTCAGCCCGCGCGCGATGCTCGTGCCCGGGCGCGACCTCGACCGGATCCGGCGCGATGCTCACCGTCACCAGGTCGCCAGCCGGAAATAGCTCGAGCTCCGCGACGGGCGCTTCCTCTTCCGGGAGCTCGACCGGCTCTGGCGCGCCGCGGCCGTCCGCGCCCTCCCCACCGCCGCCCCCCAGCACCGGGGGCAGGTCGTACTGCGGCAGCCGCCCCCGCAGACCGCGCAGCGCACGCCGCAGCTCCTCGACCACCTGCTTGTCCGCCGCAACCCGACGCTCGCGCTCCAGTCGCCGCAGCTCGTTTTCGACCAGCGGCCGCAATTCGCCCATCGCCCGGGCGAACGCCTCGGCCGCGCGATCCGGCACCACACCCCTTCGCGACCCTGGAGGCACCGTGAACCCGGGAAAATCGATCAGCCCGGACAGCTCGCACCCGACCCAGGGCGCCTCATCCAGATCGAGCGCGTGCAGCTCCCCGACATCGTCCGCCACCAGCGTCCCCACGCAGCTCACCTGGATGGCGGGTCGCTCGGCGCCGCGCGCGAGGTACAGCTCGACGTGCGCGGAGGGAAATCCGGCCACCGGCAACTCCGCGGCGAGCCGCAACGGCTCTCCCGTGAACCGGCGCGGCACCACCGAGAAGCGCTTCTGCGCGGTGCCCTTCGCCATGGCGTCGTGGACTTCCATCTCCACGCCGGAGGCGAGAATCGGCCCGCGAAGCTCCGCGGCGAGATACTCCGCCAGTCGCCGGCCGGACAGCGCTCGCGAGCCGGTCTCGTGCAGCTCGGTGACCACGATCTCCGTGAAGGTCTCCGGCGAAGCGATCTCCGCGGGCAGCTCGTCCAGCCGGACGCGGGGCTCGTCCTCGATCAGCCTCAGCACGTGCACGCTGGAGCCGGCCACCCGCGAGCGGATCTCCATCCGGTGTCCGATCGACCAGAACCCGAGGAGCCCGACGCCGTACTGACCGGTCACGACCAGGCGGCGGCGTTGCTCCGGGCTGAGGCTGCGCTTGCGCGAGCTCCCGATGTTGGTCGCGATGTAGCGGAGCGCCTCCTCGCGGCCGATTCCCGGCAGGACGCCTTCGCCGTCGTCGCGGACGGTGAGCGCCGGCCCGCCGCGGAGGCGCCGCCGCGAAACCACGATGCGGCGCGCGTGCGCGTCGATGGAGTTCTGGACGAGCTCCGCGACGGCCTTGCGCGGGTCGGATTGCGAGCGGGCCAGCCAGCGGATGAGGTCGAAGGGGTCGGCCGGACGGAGCACCAGGGTGCGCGTGGACGTCTTCGACACGGGCGCAGTGTAGCGCCCAGCGGCGAATGAAGTCTTGGGCAGGCTCGATGTCGGACCCCTCCGCTACCGTCCATGTCCGTGCAGAACGAACAACGCGGCAGCGGGGAACCCTTGACGGCCACATACCCATTTGGGTATATTACGCATGCTTGAGCTGAGGTACTACGAGACCGCCGCTGGCCGCAGCGAGCCCGCGGAGTACATCTCTCGATTGCCCGAACGCATGCGCGCTCATGTGCTGGCGGACATAGAGGCCTACCGGCTGTACGGCTCGAAAGCGCCGGTCTCGTGGAAGCCAATCTCCGGCTCCAGGCCGATGATGGAGATTCGCGTCGGGTCGCATCGCATCTACTGCGTCGTTCACCGAGATGTCGTGTGGGTACTTCAAGCCGGACCGAAGGGGCATCAATCCCGGGACATCGGCAAGGCAGCAGCGCGAATGAAGCTGGTCCGAGGAGGGTGAACCCAATGCGCAAGAACAAGAGAGCCGCGGGAATCGATGGGGATGCATTCCTCGCTGCGCAGCTCTCCGACTCGCGAGTGCGCCAGCATTTCGAGCAACGGCGCATCGTTCACGAGGTTGCCGTCGCGGTCCGGGGCATGCGCATGGGCGCCGGTCTCACCCAGGCCCAGCTCGCGAGTCGGATCGGGACCAGCCAACCCACAATCGCGCGCCTTGAAAAAGGTCTCGACGTCCGTACGCCGCGTTGGGACACGCTCCAACGCATTGCCAGGGCGCTGGGCCGCCAGCTGAAGCTGAAGTTCGCCGTGTCGGGCGATGACGATGAGCTCGTCGAGGTCGAGCAGCCGACCCGGCTGTACCGAAAGAACCGCGCGGCTGCCACTGAGGCAGCACCATCGCGCACTCATCGCGCGGGCAGCTCGGGTCGCGGCGCCTGAAGCTCGAGACCGCCCTACCGCGGCTCGCTACCCAAAGCCTTGTCGGACCCCTCCGCTACCGTCTCGCGCATGCAAAGCACACAAGCGAAGCAGCGGAAGCGGGAGCAAAAGCGTCTGAAGAGGGAGGAGAAGCGGCGGCGGCTGCAGACGTCCCTCTCCGAGTGGCCCTTGTTCCCGCCGTGGCCAAAAATGACCGAAACGTTCGTGGACTACGCCAAGCCGATCATCGACCCGCTCCGGCCTGGGTGCGAGTCAGGGCAGTTGAGAAGAGCGTTCTGGATTGCGTCGGCGGTGTGGAATGCCATGGTCGCAAAAGGAGGAGACGTCGATCGGGCGGTCGACCTCGTCACGGGGATCCTGACCGAAGACATGAAGCAGCCCCTGCCAGATGGCCTGTTGGCCGTGATCAAAAGGCTGGCGGTGCGGAAGTTGGTCCGTTTCGACGACGACGATCGCATCGTGACCGGGGTGGAGGTCCAGCGGGACGGCGACGGAGCTCGATTCCGCGTTGCCTGCGAAAACCCACCACCAGCGGTTCGACTCGCCCTTTGGCGCAGTCGTCTCGAGCGGCTCGACGACGACTGGCTTTCGTGAAAGGCAGATGTGCGCGAGCGACAGGGCCCTCTAGTTCTGCGCCGCCCTTCGTCTCCTCCACCAACTGGTAGCTGCGTGCACTCGATATCACGACGCACCTCGGTCTGATTCCCCAACGTGAGACTTATGCTAAGCGGCGACCGGCTCAGTTTCCTCACCCCGGGGGGTCGAGCATGTCCCGAATTCAATTTCACATTGTGCTTTCACTTGGTATCGCCTTGGCCGCAGGAATGGCTCCGGCTCGCGCCGACGACCGCCGCGACGACCGCGACGACCGCCGCGACGACCGCGACGACGACGAGGAGAACGAGGACGTAGGGCCGGGCCTCGACAAGAAGGTCGCCCACCTCGTCAACAGGGTGGACGCCGAACGGATCCAGGACACCGTCGAACGTCTGGCAGGATTCGGCACGCGGAACTCCTGCTCGGATACGGCCGGACCCGACCGGGGCGTCACTCCCGCCCGGGATTTCGTTTTCAAGCGCTTCAGCCAGATCAAGGGCCTTCAGGTGAAGCTGGATCCGTTCTTCCACGGGAATTGCCCGACCGCGCCCACGTTCAACGTGTTGGCCTGGCTGCCCGGCACGACCCATCCGGAGCGACTGGTGATCATCGGCGGCCACTACGATTCGCGGACCATCAACGTGCTCGACACGACATCGGACGCGCCGGGCGCCGACGATTCCGCGGCCCAGACCGCGAACGTGCTCGAGATCGCCAAGGCGCTGTCCCACGAGCGACATCCGGACACACTGGTGTTCATCGCCTTCTCCGGGGAAGAGCAGGGGCTCTTCGGCTCCGGGTCGATCGCGGCGAAGATCGTCAATCCGGCCAACACCGATCTGCCCGACCTGTTCAAGACCGCAAAGACCGTCGCCATGCTCAACAACGACATTCCGGGCGGCGACAACTTCGTGAACGGTCCCGCAGAGCTGCAGCAGTTCCGGCTCTATGCGGCGGGGACGCCGCGTGAGATCGGGTCTCTGGCTCCCGACGGCACCCCCGACAACACGTCCCCCTCGCGCGGCCTGATGCGATACGTCGCGAGTTGGGGCGTGCCTTACGTGCCCAGCATGCAGATGCTCGCGAAGCTGCGCAACGATCGGCCTGGCCGCAGCAGCGATCAGCGGTCGTTCACCAACAACGCCGTCCCGGCCGTGCGCTTCATCGAGACGAAGGAGTGCTCGCCGTCGCCTTTCGACAACAGCGGCTGCACCATCAATCCCGCCAACGGTCTCTGCACGGCCGCAAACCCCTCCCCATACGCGAGCCTGCCTGCGGATGACCCACGGCGGTCGTGCCTTCTCTTCGACTTCCTTCCCACCGACGTCAACAAGGTCGGGCCGATCGCCCACCAGCACTCGCCGTTCGATCAACCGCAGTTCGTCACGGCCGAATACGCGGCGCGGATTGCGAAGATCATGGCGGCCACGGCATCGACCCTGGCCCGGGCGCCGCTCTCGCCCACCTTTCCCAAGGACGCGGCCGGAAATTTCGTTCTCCCGAGCGGCAATGCGACCGCCGGGGTGGCGCTGACCTGGACGCCCCCGACCGGCGACGCCGTCCATCACTACGTGATCGCCGCCCGCACTACGACCGAGAACTTCTACCGGCAGCGCGTCAGCACCAGGGCGACGGCTCGCGCCGTGACGCCGGCCGATCTCGGCCTGCCCGCCGGCCAGAGCTTCTTCGTCTCGGTCGCGGCCGTCGACGCCAAGGGGCACGAGTCGCTCTTCGCTTATCCGGAATTCCGGTGCGACGCGACCGCGTGCGTGATCCCTCCCGGAGCGCTCGCCGTGACGGCAGCCAAATAGTCACTTGGTAAGGCGCGACAGCGCCTTGCCGGCAAGGAGGCGAAGCTTGCCTAGCTTCACCTCCTTGCTTTCTTCGCCGCCGATGGCGATCCGCAGCATCGTCTCGCCGCGGCGGACATAGAGCCCTCCCAGCCGACCTGTCGCCCAGAAAGCCTCGTCGCCCAGGCCCGGCACCAATTCCACGGCGTGCTCCTCATTCTCGCCGGCCTCTTCGGCCTCGACCTCGGCGGCCTCGCGCATCCGGTCGGCGAGCAGCGCGGCCCGCGGGCCCCGAGTCACCTCGAGCGAAATGGACTTCGCTGCCGTAGCAAAGGCAATGAAGCACCGCGACGAGTCATGCTGCGGGGTCGATTGGCGAACCTTGGCCGGCTTCTCGCCCTGGACGCTGGTCAGATCGGCGGCGGTGAGCAGCGCGCAGGCCTTGAGGGCGGCGGCGGCGAGGAGCACGCGTCCAGGTTACCTCAGTCGAACGCGTGCGGCCGCATGCACGTGGTTCCAGGAGGAAGCCAATCACCTCCTCGCTCGAGGATCGCTGTCACCCCGCAGACCCCGACAGCACCGCAGCAGCCATCGCGGCGAATTGCCGTTCCGACTCTTTCGGCGAGGACGCGAACTGTCTCCCGAAATCCAAGGCGTACGGGTCCGGGAAGATGTCTTCCTGCCCGGCTTCGATGCCGTCGAGGATCGCGAACGCCACGTCACGCGGCGAGGCCTTCGGCAGCACAAGGTCGCGGGCCATGTCGGTGTCGATGGGGCCCGCGTAGACGCCGAAGACCGAGGTGCCCTGGGCCCCGAGGAGGAAGCGCGCGGCCTGGGTCAGCGAGTGGAGCGCGGCCTTCGAGGCGCTGTAGGTCGGGAACATGGCAACGTTGGTCAGGCCGGCTACCGAGCCGATGTTGACGACCGCGCCCCCGCCGTTGCGGGCGAGCGTCGGTGCAAGGTGGTGGAGCAGCTGCAGGGGCCCGAAGTAGTTCACCTCCATCTCGCGCCGGGCCTGGTCGAGGATCGTTGCATCCGCAATTCCTCTGCCAAGCGACACGCCGGCGTTGTTGAAGACGAGCTCGACGTCCGAGGCCGCTTCCGCGGCCGCGCGGATCTGCTCCACGTCGGTCACGTCGAGTCGCAGCGGGACGAGCCGCTCGTCCCGCAGGGCGCGCAACGCCTCCGGATTGCGCGCCGTGGCGTAGACCTTCTTCACGCCCCGGGACAGGAGCGCTTCCGTCAGCGCCCGCCCGATGCCGCGGTTCGCACCCGTCACCAGGGCGACCGCTCCTTGAATTCTCTGCGCGGTCATCGGCCCTTCCCTTCTTGTTTGTCGTACTCGTCGTGGCGGCGCCACCAGATGCCCGTCTCGTTGCGCCCCTTGGGTGCGCGGTCGAGCCACTGGTACATGCCCCAGAGGCCGTCCAGACCCCGCGCGTAGGTGGAATACGTGTGGTAGATGGCGCCGTCCTCGCGCACGAACGCGCTCATGCCCGGCCGCTCACGGATGTACGTTCCCGGGTCGGTTCCGGCCATGGCCGCCATCTGGACGACATCGCCGACGGCGTCGCTGTTCCGCCACGCTCCCTCGCGCCGCCAGTTGTATTCGATGCCTCCCTCGCGCTGTTGCTCTTCGGTGAACCCGACGCTGAAGTCGGGATTGAACTCGCCGCCGAACGACGACGCCCAGGGGAATGTCCACCCCATCCGCCGCTTGAACGCCTGCAGCTTCGCGAGAGGCGCTCGCGAGACCGCCGAAAGCGCGACGTCGTGGTTGGCCAGGTGGACGGCGAAGCCGTTGAACCCGTCCGCGATCGACGAGCACGACGGACACCCTGCCGTGTAGTCGGGCCCGAACATGAAGTGGTAGACGAGGAGCTGCGAGCGGCCTCGGAAGAGGTCGGCCAGCGTGGCCTTCCCCTCGTCGGTCTCGAATCGATATTCCTTGTCGATCCGGACCCAAGGCAGCTCTTGCCGCCGCCGCGCCAGCTCGTCGCTGCGCCGCGTGAGCTCCTTCTCCGCCTGGAGCAGCTCGAGCCGCGCGGCGAGCCACTCCTTCCGTGTGCCGGTCTTGTGCTTCGTCATCGGTCCTGCCTCCTTGTCGCCAGGTCTCAGCGCCTGCGCAGGACCAGACTTAACGCCCCTCGAAGCGGGGGTGGGAGTAACAAGTGCGACGGGATTCGGATCGGCTAAGGCCGCGCGCGCTCGTCCGCGGCGCAAGAACTGTAGAAGTCGCTCGCGCGCGAGATGTCGCGCAGCACCGCTTCGCGCTCATCGCGCGTCCGATACTCCTGAGCGCCAAGCGTCGCCTTCCACACCCGGTCCAGCCATTGCAGCGCCCAGGTGGCGGCGGCCCGCGAGCGGCGCGGGTGGCCGGCGACCGTGACGTAGATCGGGCTGGTGGTCGCGTAGGGATGAATGTCGAGGACGTCCTCGTTGCCCTCTTCGCTGAATGCGCGGAGGAGCATCCAGCCGCTTTCGGTCGCCGGGATTCGGCCGGTCAGGTCGGCGGACGTCGCGTTCACGTCGTGCCTTTCGGCGACGCGGCCGTTCCAGATCAACTCCATCCGCGCGATGGGCGCGTTTGAGCGGAGCCAGGCCTTGTACTCGAGCGTGACGGCTGCCGGGAGCTCCACCGCGTCGCCCGGCTCGGAGGTCCCCACTCGCAATCCGATCAACGGCCCATTGGTCGCGAACGTCCTTCCCTCCTTGAGGCCTGCCAGAAACGACTCGCGGCTGGGTGATCCTTGCGCCTTCACGTACACGCGATTCATCCCGACAGGCCCGCGCAGCGAGGCGTAGTTCGCCATCGCGTCCGTCCCGGCTCCAGCCGGCAGCCGAAGGCCGCAATCCAGCAGCCGGTACCAGACCGCCGCGGTGCTCAGGTGATCGGAGAACCCCACCGCCTCGTAGTAGTCCACCTTCCCTAGCGCGGCATCGACGACGAGCTCGTTCGTGAGCGGCTCGTCCTTCGACGGATCGACGTCGCTGTCGAACGGATGCACGTACCCCACCAAGCCACGCTGCGTGTGGGCCATGTCCGCCACCGCCGCGTTGTGCGGCCAGGGGCTCGCCACGGCCGTCAGGGGATAGGCGTTGTAGCCAGGCAGGACCAGACGCTGCAGGCCGAGGAGGCCGATGTGGCCCCAATAGCTGGAGTGGAACTCCTGCCCATGCAGCAGCAGCACCCCATTCTTCGAAGCCGGGTCGACTCCGGGCTGGAAGGCGGCGATGTCCGGGACTCGCTGCTCCTTGTTGACGACCAGGTCGTAGACGACGTCCAGCCCCTCGGCGCGCGCCTGCTCGACCAGGTGCGCGGGCGTGTTGCGGTAACGACCGCCGTAGTTCATGTGGACGTGGAGGTCGCCGCTCCACCACTTTCCCGGGAGCTTCAGGCGCGGCAGCGTCACGGTCACGGAGGACTGGCCGTCGACCTTGCGCCGCACGATCGCGTATTCCGGCCCTCGCGCGACCTTCACGTCGAGCGGCCCGGGAGGGACCATCAGCCGAAACTCGCCGGAGCCGTGGACGTATCGCGGCTCGAAGCGCTCGCGGTCGGGCAGGATGAGATCGTTGGCGTGGATCCACGCGTCGTCCGGAGCGAAGAAGCGGCCGCGCGCGTCCGTCACCGAGAGGCGCGCCGGCAGCGGGCGGCCTGCCTCGTCGCGCACCTTGACGGTCAGCAGCCGGCGCGCCGCGAGCCAGCGGCGCTCGCGCGGCACCACCTGCATCTGCTCGCCCGAGACCGCGTCGACGAGCCAGAGACTCACATTCCCGGTCCGGTTCGACACAAAAGCGATCCGCCGTCCATCCGGCGACCAGCGCGGCGCGGTATTGTCGAAATCTCCGTAGGTCAGAGGCAGAGGGTACGCCCCAGCCCCGGGACCGCCCAGCGGCAGCAGCCAGAGCTGGTGCCACTGCCCGCCCAGGTAGGACGCGTACACGAAGCGCGTCCCGTCGGGCGAGACGTCCGGCCGCGCCTGCCAGTTGGTCTCCTCGCGGCGCAGGACCTCCATCGAGCCCGACCCGTCCGCGGCCATGCGCACGATGTCCCCGGTCCCGTGCGCGACCTCGCGGTTCGAGACGAACACCAGCGACTTCCCGTCCGGCGTCCAGGCCGGATGGATCGCGTGATCGAACGGGCTGTAGTAGTAGCGCGGCACGGCGCTGCGGCGGTCGGGGACCAACGGGCGGACGTCGACCAAGCCTCCGGCGCGCACCGAAGCCGTGTGCAGCAGGAAATGGCCGGTTCCCCGAGTCGACACCCATGCCAGCCGCGTCCCGTCCGGCGACCAGCGCGGCTCGACGTTCACGGCGCCGTCCGAAGTCAACGGAGTGACCGCAAAGGACCCGACATCGAGCAACATCAGCTCCATCGCCCGGCCGTCGTAGCGGACGAACACGACGTGCCGACCGTCGGGCGACCAATCCGGCTGATGGTCCGTTCCGTCGGAGTCGGTGAGCTCCTCAGCAGCAGAACCATCCACGCGCTGCCGCCACAGGAAGCCCTGCATCGCGTAGACCAGCCACTGCCCATCCGGCGACCACGCCGCGCCATCAGGCCCTGACGTCAGCTGCGGCAGATACATCTCCCGCCAGTAGTACGAATGCGGCAGATCGACCTGCGGCAGCACCGGCTTGCGCTGCCCGAGCGCGGACGCGGACAGCGGGACGAGCAGCGCGCAAGCGAGGACCTGGAGCACTGCACGCAGCTTGCCCAGCACGGAAAGTTCCAGCAAGCGGGCGTCGGGTGCCGTGAAACTTCTACTGTGCCAGCTTCAACTGAACGAGGAACGTGTAGTCGACATCGATCGGCTGCCCGTGGAGCGACGCCGGCAAATAGCGCCGAGTCTCGAGGGCGTCGATGGTCGCCAGATCCATGAAGGCCAAGCTCTTGAGCACGCGGCAGTTCCGTACCGTCCCTCGAGTGGTCACCACGCACTTCACCACCATCGTGCCTTCGATTCCGCCATCCAGCGCTTCCCGCGTGTACACCGGGTCGGGCCCGTCGATCTTCCGCGGCGGAGTCATCTCCTCGTTGAATTCTGCCGGTAGGCCCCCGATGACGCCTTCCGTTCCAATTTCCGGGTCTGGAGCATCGCCACGCATGTCCGCGCCGGTGGCGGGCTGTTCCTCCGGATGGGGTGATTCCACCAGCGGGGAGATTTCCTTCGGCTGCACAATCGGGCGCGGCACCGTCTTCGGCTTCGCTCGTTCCTGACGTGTCGCCTGCGGCGCGTGTCCCGACGGAGCCGGCGCCGGAACCGCGGGGCGGTAAGGGCGCAGCGGGACGTCGATGAACCTCACAGGACGATCGCGCGCGTTCAAGTAGCCGAGGAGAACGGCCACGCCGACCAGGATGCCGTGAACGGTGACTGAAGCCGCGATCGATCGGACGCTTCGTCCGGAGGCCTTCGGGCTCACGATCGACTCGAACATGGCAGCCCCTCGGCGGGAACGCAGCCGGATCCGTGGATATATCAGCATCGGGCTGACTTGCCGTGGTCGCAGCGCGTCACTCCGGACGACGACTGGCGCGTTGACGCTCTCCTCCACCTCGGGTTAAGCGTCCTGCCCGCTCACAAACTCTATCGCGCCACAACCTTCGGTTGAGGTCCTGGGAGGGAAGAATCGATGGGGAAGCCTGCACTGAGGATCGCTCTTCTTGCATCGCTCATCGCGCTCGCTGACGTTCCCCTTGCCGGCGCGCAGAGCGCCGGCGCTGCGGCGACGCCCCCGGCCGCAGCCTTGAAAGCCGCACCGACGGTCCTCACGCTGATCACGGGCGACCGCGTCGTCCTCACCTCCACCGTCGACGGTCGCCCGATCGTCGCCCTCGACCCCGCCGGCGGACAGCAGGCCGGCAGCGGGTACCAGACGCTCACGTACAACACCCACGTGTACGTCATCCCCTACGACGCCGCCGCCTACGTGGGCGCGCCGCTCGATCTCAGCCTCTTCGACGTCACCGCCCTGGCCGCCGCCGGTTCCGCCGCGGCCCCGTTGACCCTGGACATCACCGCCTCCAGCAACAGCGCCGCCGTCCCCGGAATCACCATGACCGCTCCCGGGAAGGGCAAGCTGGACAAGGCCCTCCAGTTCGGCCAGGCCCTGCGCGCCGACGGGAGCGCGCGGAAGCAGGGCAAGACCACGAACCTCTTCGCCGGCATCGACCGCATCGCCGTCGCTGGGACTGCCAAGAGACCCGCCCTCGTCGGCAAGCTGTACACGCTCACCGTCAACGGCTGGGACCGCAAGGGCAAGAAGGTCTTCGGCAACTTCGCCACGATCTACAACGTCGACGACGGCAACACCTTCCTCGCCAGCCAGGCCTTCTTCAACGGCACGCTCGCGTACAGTGTCCCCGCCGGGAACTACCAGGTGACCGCGCTCATCGGCACGGACGAGGGCAACGGGGATGTCTCGTTCTCCTTCGTCACTTCCCCGCAAGTCTTCGTGAACGGCAAGACCAACGTCGAGATCCAGGCGCGCAAGACCAATCCCGTCAGCGCCACCGTCCCCGACCCGACCAGCGCGGTGCTCGCCTCGATGACGATCCAGCGCGAGCCCGCCACCGGACCGAACTTCACCAACTCGTTCCTGTCCTTCGGCCCGACGCTCATGTACGTCTCGCCGACGGCGCCCGTCACCGTTGGCCAGCAGTACTTCTACCCGTACTTCCGCCTCGGCGACGCTGCCGGCAACCTCGACCGCTTCGTCTACGACCTCCAATTCGAGTACATCGGCGGCATCCCCGACAACGTCTCGCCGACGCTGCGCCGTGCCGACCTCGTGACCGTCGACGCCACGTACCACAGCAGCTCGCCTGGCCGGGGACAGCTCGACGCCCGCATCTCGCTTGCGCCCTGGATGTCGGGCGTCGGCTTCAGCGCGACGCGCCTCACGGCGCCGAGCACCCGGACCGAGTACATCCTGCCGCAACCCGATGCGCGCTCGACGCAGATCGTCATCGAGAACCCCGACGATTTCGCCGGATTCTCCACCGACAACTGGCGCGCGCTCGCGCCGGGCCAGCAGATCGCGACCGACTGGACCTCCCAGCCCGAGCCGCCCGGAGTCGAGCAACAGGGCCCGGGGGTCGCCCAGTCGTGCCCCGCCTGCCGCTCGGGCGATACGCTCGGCGTCTCGTTCTTTCCGTTCGTCGATCGCGCCGGGAACCGCACCACGCCCGACCAGGGCGTCTCCAGACACCTCTGGCTCTACGCGGACGGCAAGCTTCTCGCCGACGTGGAGGAGGCCTCCGCGCAATTCCTCCTCCTCCCGGCGCCCACCGACTACCAGCTCACGCTGGACGTCGCGCGCGACGCCGCGTGGTGGCCCTCGAGCACGCGCAGCCACACCGTGTGGAGCTTCCACTCCGAAGAGCGCGCTCCCGATCCGCTCCCCGACGGCTGGACCTGCGGCGGCAAGGGAGGCGGCGGAGGAGGCGGCAAGGGCGCCACAGCCGCGCCCGCGCCCGGCGGCGGCGACGGCTGCAGCTTCGAGCCGCTGCTCTTCGCCAGCTACGACACGCACGCGGGCCCCGATGACGTCGTTCCCGCTGGCCGCGACGCGACGGTGGACGTCGCGATCCACCGTCAGGATCACGCGCCCCGCGCGGCGATCGCCGACCTCACCTTCGACGTCTCCTTCGACGACGGCGCCTCTTGGGCGCCGGCGCGCGTCGCTTCTCTCGGCGACGGCCGCTTCCAGGCGACCTATCCGCAGCCGGCCCTCGATGCGACCACCGGCTTCGCCTCCTTCCGCGTGTCCGCCACCGACGCCGAGGGCAGCAAGCTGGAGCAGACGATCACGCGGGCGTATCCGCTTGCAGTCCCCCCGCCTGCCGGCGGTGGTGGCGGAGGCGGCAAGGGCGGCGGCAAGTCGATCCGCCCCTGCACCACCGCGGTCATCGCGCCGTACATGCAGTGCATGGCGATCGTGAATCCCAACTCCGGCTTCGGCAGGCCGCCCCCGCCGCCGCCGCAGCCGCCAGAGGGCCATGGACCGGCCGACATCGCCAGCGCGTACAAGCTGCCCGCGGGCGCCGGGGCGGGACGCACCGTCGCGATCGTCGACGCCTACGACAACCCGAACGCCGAGGCCGACCTCGCCACGTACCGCGCCTTCTACGGCCTGCCGCCTTGCACGACCGCGAATGGCTGCTTCCGGAAAGTGAACCAGCGCGGGCTGGAAGGTCCGCTGCCGGCGCCGGATCCGGGTTGGGGCCTCGAGATCTCGCTCGACCTCGACGCCGTCTCGGCGACCTGCCCGGACTGCAAGATCCTGCTCGTCGAGGCGGACAGCTCTAAGATCAACGACCTCGGTCCGGCGGTCGACACCGCTGTCGCGCTCGGGGCGGACGCCGTCTCCAACAGCTACGGCAGCCGCGGCGAGTTCTCCGGCCAGCAGTACTTCGAGCGCTTCTACAAACACCCGGGCGTGGCGATCACGGTCTCCTCCGGCGACTACGGGTACGGCAACGGGCTCATCCTCACCGGCGGCGTGAGCTATCCCGGCTCGTCGCAGTACGTGACCTCGGTCGGCGGCACGACGCTCCTGAAAGACGCCAGCGCCCGCGGCTGGACGGAGACCGCCTGGGCGGGATCGACCAGCGGCTGCTCCGCGTACATCCACAAGCCGGGCTGGCAGAAGGACCGGCTCTGCGACCTGCGCACCGTCGCGGACGTGGCCGCGGTCGCCGATCCGCAGACCGGACTCTCCGTCTACGACACCTTCGGCTTCGAGGGATGGCTCGTGGTCGGCGGGACGAGCCTCAGCTCGCCGATCATCGCGGGCATCTACGCGATGGCGGGGAACGCCTCGTCGGTCCGCTACGGCGTGGGTCCGTACCGGGCGTCGAGCGATGCCCTGTTCGACGTGATCGGCGGGAGCAATGGCGTGTGCAGCGGCACGTACATGTGCAACGGCCTGCCCGGCTACGACGGTCCGACGGGGCTGGGAACGCCGAACGGACTCGGCGCCTTCACACAATGAATGCCGGGCCCAGCGGCCCGATTGCTGACCTTTACCAACGCCGCGGCGCGGCTTGACTCCGCAAATACCAGCAGATAGCGGAGCCGAGAGGAACAGCCCGTGAACAGGGCAGAGTCGCAGCTCGGGAGTGTCCTCCGCCAGAGGCGCCCGTGCATACAGGAGGGGACCATGAATCGCCGCCATTGGCTTTGCGTTGGCGCAGGCTTCTCCGCCGTCCTCACCGCGGTCCTTCCTGCGAGAGCGGCGACCTGCGAGAGCCTCCTGGGGCTCTCGCTGCCGCAGGTCACCATCCGGTCAGCCACGACGAGCAACCCGAGCTTCCCGGCCGTCCAGCCCTTCTGCCGCGTCATCGCCGCCGCCACGCCGACCTCGCGCTCCAACATTGGCTTTGAAGTCTGGCTGCCGCTCGACAATTGGAACGGCAAATTCAGCGGCGTGGGCTCCGGCGGCTCGGCGGGCTCGATCGCTTTCGCGTCGCTCGCTGCCGCCCTTGCCCTCAACTACGCCGCCATGGCGACGGACAATGGCCACATCGGCGGACAGTGGACGTTCGCCCACCCGCCTGCGGGCGACCCTGAGCGGGTCATCGACTTCGGCTGGCGCGCCGAGCACGTCAGCACCGTCGCCGCCAAAGCGATCGTCGAGGCCTTCTACGGCGTCGCACCCGCCCACTCCTACTTCGTCGGATGTTCCCAAGGCGGCCAGAAAGCCTTGATGGAAGCGCAGCGCTTTCCCGAAGATTACGACGGCATCATCGGGGGCGACCCGGCTCACAACTGGACCCACCTCATGCTCGGCGAGCTCTGGACGGGCCTGGTCTCTGGCCTGCGCAATCCGGCAAACGCCCTGCCCCAGGGCAAGCTCGACGTCCTGATGAACGCGATGCTGCTCGCCTGTGACGCCAGCGACGGCATCATCGACGGCATTGTCGAGGATCCACGCACCTGCAATTTCGATCCGTCCGTGACACGCTGCGCGGCCGGCGACGCACCCGACTGTCTCACCGACGCACAGCTCGAGGCCGTCAAGGCAATCTACGCGGGAGCCACCGAGCCCGTCACGGGCGCGCAGATCTTCCCCGGCTTTGCCCACAGCAGCGAGAACGCCTTGCGCCAGGTGCTGGTCGGGACGCCCGGGCCCGGCGGAAGCTCCTTCAGCTTCTTCCGCGACGGCATCTTCGCCAGCCCGAACTGGAACTTCCGAGCCTTCGACTTCACCGGCGAGCCCGCGAAGACCGACAATACGCCCGCAGCCAACGAGACTTATGGGTCCGCGCTCAATTTCAACGATCCGGACTTGAGGCCGTTTGCGGCGCGGGGCGGGAAGCTGATCCTGTATCACGGCTGGTCGGACCCGTTCATCACGCCGTACAGCACGATCAACTACTACGAAAGCGTCGTCTCGCTCATCGGCGGCAATCGGGCCCGGGCGGCGGCGCTCCAGCGCACGCAGGACTTCGCGCGTCTCTTCATGGTGCCAGGCATGTGGCACTGCGCCGGCGGGCCCGGTCCGAATACGTTCGACATGGTCACCGCGCTCGAGAGGTGGGTCGAGACAGGGAAGGCCCCAGCGAGCGTCCTCGGGACCAAGTACGTGGGCGACAATCCTGCGAACCAGGTCGTGCTGACGCGACCACTCTGCGCCTATCCGCGGGTGGCGAGATACAAGGGCGAGGGCGACCCGACGGACGCGGCAAGCTTCATCTGCGGGGAGAAGTGGCCGCCCGGGCGCGGAAACTGAGAAGGGTTCCAGAGCCGCCCAGCGCGACCACCGGCACCACAGCGGCGTAAACGGCCGGGCTGCTTCCATTCGTTTGCGATCGCACTCGATGTCGTCCTCGCCCGATCGGGCACCGAGGTGCCGAGCGGACGCAACA
>DASQAS010000124.1:0-3750 GCA_035635635.1 Myxococcales bacterium
GAGCTGACGCCAGGGCATCCCCTCGCGCTCGGCCTCGAATCCATCCGCAAGTCGGGCGGGGCCGTCGTCGAAATCGGCGTTCCACCGCTGACGCTGATCGAAGTCGCGGCCATCCTCGCGGACGCGCTGCATCGCGATGCCGCGCAGGTGGCGGAGCTCGCGGCGCTGGTGCAGGAGAAGACGGGCGGCAATCCCTTCTTCACCATCCAGTTCCTCCAGACGCTCGCGAACGAGGGGCTCTTGACGTTCGACCCACTCGCGCGCGCCTGGAAGTGGGACGTGGGACGGATCCGGGCGAAGGGATACACGGACAACGTCGGAATCCTGATGCTCGGGAAGCTCCGACAGCTTCCCGAGCATGTTCGCAGCGCCGTGGGACTCCTGGCCTGCCTGGGCCACCGCGCCCCAACCGCCTTGCTGGCAGCCGCGAGCGGGATGTCGCGGGAGCGCGTGCACGATGCCCTCGCCCCCGCGTTGCGCGAAGGATTGCTGTTTCACGAGGCGGAAGCGTACGAATTCCTCCACGACCGCGTGGCGGAAGCAGCGTACGCCCTGATCCCGCAGGACCAGCGCGCCCCGATCCACTTGCGGATCGCGCGACGGCTCCTTGCCTCCGGAGCGGAAGGGAACCTGTTCGATCTGGTGAACCAGTTCGACCGCGGCGCGGCGCTGATCTCCGACGAACGAGAGAAGCACGCCGTCGCCGAGCTGGATCTCCGGGCGGCGAGGAAGGCCAAGGCGTCGAGCGCCTACGCGTCGGCGGCGACGTATTGTGCCGCAGGAATCGCGCTGGTCGGTCCGGAAGGATGGTCGAAGGGCTATGCGCTCGCCCTCGCGCTCGCGCTGGAGAGCGCAGAGTGCGGCCTGCTCAGCGGCGATTTCGAGGGCGCCGAGACGCGGATCGCAACCATTCTGTCGAGAGCCGCGTCCAACGCCGACAAGGCGGCTGCCTACCGGCTTCGCATCACCCTCCAGGTCGTGAATTCGGCGAACACCCAGGCGGTCGCGACCGGGATCGAGTGTCTGCGGCTCTTCGGGATCGAGTTGCCTCCGCATCCCCCGTGGGAGAAGGTCGACGAGGAGTACCAGCGCGTCCGGCAGACGCTCGGCGATCGGCCGATCGAGAGTCTGGTGGATCTGCCGGCGCTGACCAACAAGGAGATCGAAGCAGTCCAGGGTGTCCTGGTCGATCTCTACGCGCCCGCATACATGACGGACGGGCCGAGGCTGTACGCCCTGATTACCTGCACGATCGTCAACCTCACGCTCCTGCACGGAACGAGCGACTCTTCCGCCCATGCCTATGCCTGGCTCGGCTCGATCGTCGGGAGCGCGTTCCAGAAATACGAAGAGGGCTACCGATTCGGGAAGCTCGCTTCCGCGCTCGCCGGGTCTCGGAACATCTACGCGCAGCTCGGCCGGATCCAGTATGCGATCGGGTTGATCTCTTCGTGGCAGGAGCCGATCAGCGCCTCGATCGAGCATTACCGCAGGGCGTTCCACACCGGGGTGAACACCGGCGATCTCTTCTGGGCAGGATACAGCGGCGCGCAAATCGTCGTGCTGCGGCTGATCCGCGGCGACCCGCTCGAAGAGGTGTGGCGCGAGACGGAGGAGCTCGCCGCCTTCAGCCGCCGGACGCGCTACGGCCTCGCGGTCGATTTCATCCTCAGCCAGCAGCGCTATATCGCGTCCATCCGGGGGACCACGGTAGCCTCGTCGTTCCTGGCGACGTTCGACGAACCCGCATTCGAAGCGCGACTTGGCCCCGATCGCATCAGCACCATGGTGTGCTGGTACTGGATCCTCAAGCTCGCCGCGTGCTTCGCGAACGGCGACTACCAGGGGGCCCTCGCCGCTTCCCTCAAGGCAGAGGCGGTCCTCTGGGGCTCGTGGGGACAGATCCAGCTCCTCGACTACCACTACTTCACCGCGCTGACGCTGACGGCGATCGGGCCTCCGGCGCCCGCCGGCCGGGAACAGTGGCGAGACCAGCTCGGAGCGCACCTCGACGAGCTCCAGAACTGGGCCGCACACTGCCCGCAGACGTTTCTCGACAAGGCCTTGCTGGTCTCGGCGGAGATCGCCCGGGTCGACGGGCGCGACCTCGAGGCGATGCGCCTGTACGAGGAGGCGATCCGGGCGGCGCGCGAAAGCGGCGCCGCGCGCCACGAGGCGATCGCGAACGAGCTGGCGGGGAACTTCTACCTGCGACGCGCAATCCCCCGGGCAGCACTCGCGTGTCTCGAGGAAGCGCGCGCCTGCTACCTGCGCTGGGGAGCGCTCACCAGCGCGAAGCGCCTCGACGGGACGATCGAGGGGCTCCGCGCCGGAGCACCCTCGACCGCCGGATCGGAGCCTCCGCTGCTCGACCGGCTCGATCTCTCGTCCGTCGTCAAGGCCGCCAGCGCGATCTCGACCGAGCTCGTCCCCGAGAACCTCTTCTCGACGTTGATGCGGATCGTGGTCGAGCATGCGGGCGCCGACCGGGGGTTGCTCCTCGTCGGCCGGGGCGGCGTCTGGCGCATCCGGGCCGAGGCAACCGCGGCGGACTCCGCCGTCGACGTTCGCGTGTTCGACGCACCCGCGACGGCAGCGGACCTGCCGCTCTCCGCCCTGCAATACACGACCCAGACGCGCAAGCCGCTGCTCCTCGACGACGCACGGCTCGCGGCCGAACATCCGGAGGACCTCCGGCAGCTTCGTCGCCGTCCGCGCTCGCTCCTCTGCGTTCCCCTCGTCAAGCAGGAGAGCCTCGCTGGCATCGTGTACCTCGAAAACGCGTCGGCGCGCGACGCGTTTCCTCCGGAGCGTATTGCTCTTCTCGAGGTCCTCGCCTCGCAGGCCGCCGTCGCTCTCGAAAACGCGCGCCTCTATGCCGAGCTCCGGGCCGGCGAATGGCGGTGGCGCTGCCTGTTCGAGACCGCATCCGCGGGCGTCGCGCTCGTTCGTCGCGACGGCGGCTTCATTGCTGCCAATGCGACGTTCCAGGCGATGGTCGGGTATTCGGAGGAGGAGTTGCGCAACCTGACGGCGCTGGACATCACGTACCAGGAGGATCGCGCGAACGCGAAACGTCTGGCCAGGTCCATGCTCGCCGGAGAGGTGACGCAACTCAACTTCGAAAGAAGATACCGGCGCAAGGATGGAGGGATCGTCTGGACGCAGGTGTGTACGAGCGTGATCCCGAGCGAAGACGAAGAGCCAACGCTGTTCGCAGCCGTGCTCGTGGACATGACCGAGCGGAAGCGGGCCGACGAAGCGCTCCTTCGCGCGCGAGAGGATCTCGCACGCGTCACGCGCGTTTCGACCCTAGGCGAGCTGGCCGCCTCGATCGCCCACGAGATCAATCAGCCACTCGCCGCCGTGGCCACGTATGCAGGCGCCGCGCTGAACTGGCTCGCGCGCGACAAGCCGAATGTCGAGAGAGCACGAGACGCGTTGCAACACACCATCCAGGAGGGGGTGCACGCGGGGGAGATCGTCTCGCACATCCGTGCTCTGGTGAAGAATGCGCCTCCCCAGACGGCAGCGGTCGACGTCAACAAGGTGATCGTCGAGGTGCTGGATCTGAGCCGAAACCAGCTGCAGCAGAACGGCATCACGCTCCAGACGCGGCTCTCGACCGACACTCCAGTGGTCCGCGGCGACAAGATCCAGCTTCAGCAGCTGGTGATGAATCTCATCCTCAACGCGGTCGACGCGATGAGCGAGCCGGGCACGGCGCCCCGGGAGCTGTCGATCTCCTCC
>DASQAS010000125.1:0-16675 GCA_035635635.1 Myxococcales bacterium
GGGCAGCGGCCACATCTCCCATCTGCCGTCGCCGCGGGAGATCCGGTACCGCAGGCTGGGCAGCAGGATCTCCTGGGTCGCGAAGGCGGTGGGCTTCGTCACCGGGAAGTACGCGAAGCGCTCGCCGTTCCCGCTGTCCAAGAGGGCCGTGCCCAGCGAGTCGTAGAGGACGAGCAGCGCGGAATCGTCGCTCGACCAGTTCACCTCCTGCTGGACGGGGGAGAAGTTGCGCACTTGCCAGAGCGGCTGGACGCGATTCGCGCCCCACACGCCGATCCTCGCCAGGGTCACGATCGCGATACGGGTGTTGTCGGAGCTGAATTTCGCGTCCTCGATCTCTTCGTCCAGGTGGATCGCCGAGTCGCCGTTCTCGGCGACACGATGGAGGAAGAGGGACGAGTCCCGGACCCACATCACCTGGCGGCCATCGCCGGACAAGTCGATGCTGTCCCTTGATTTCCCCTGCCGCGCCGACTCGCTCCAGAGGGACCTCTTGCCTGCCACGTCCCAGAGCTCGAGGCGCTTCTCGTTCCAGGTCAGCAGCCGGCCGCCGTCGCGCGACAGCCGGATGCGATAGCATCCCTCGCATCCGAAATGCCAGAGCTCCTCACCGGTCTCGACGTCGATGACGCCGACGCCGGTGGAATCCGTGACCGCGACGCGCCGGCCGTCGCCCGACAGGGTGGCGTTGGCGCGCGCTGCCAGGGATCCCACGCGGAGCCGCGTCCCGTTCACGTCCCAGACCTCGAACCGGGAGGAAGCGAACGCGTAGTGCAGCACCTCGAAGCGGTCTCCGGTGCGGGACGTCTGGAACGCCATCACCCGGCTTCCTTCGCCGGTGAGCGACGGCGTGAGCGCGCGGATGTCCCAGGCGGCCAGGGCCGAGCCGTGGAGCAGGCCGGAGACGATCAGCCGGTCGCCCGAAGGCGAAAAGGTGAAGTTCGGCGCCCCTGGCGCGTAGCTGAACGACGAGACCACGTTCTTCGTCCGCAGATCGACCAGATCGGCCTGGTTCGACGTCAGCCTCGCGGTCGCGATCAGATGTCCGTCCGGCGAGACGGCGTTCCCCCTGCCCCGGACGGGCATGATGCCGTTTCCGCCTCTTCCGGGGATATCGACGGCGAACTCGCCTTCCGGTCCGCCAAAGACCAGGATGGAGCGGGCGCGCACGACCGCTACCCCGTGCGCGGTGAACATCACGTCGCTCGCGTCCGGCACGGTGCGGCTGGCGATCGGCGCCCGCCGCTCGAGGTCCCAGAGCTGCACGACGCCAGCGCTGTCCCGGAACGCGACCTGCTTGCCGTCGGCGGACACGGCGCAAGGAGCGCGCGGGTCGAGCTTCGGCGACAGCAGGACTGCCGCGGCGCCCGGCTGCGCCGTCACCAGACCCTCCACGGTGATGACCACGGATGCCGGGACCGACGCGGACCAGCAAGGGGAGCCTTTTCCCCGGGCGAACGATCCGAGCAGGCGCCCACTCGCGGCATCCAGGTACACTTGCTGGTCGCCGATCCCGAGGCGCACCTGCCCCGTGCCGAGGATGATCACCCGCTGTGGCCCCGCGACCGGCTGGAACCGCCAGAGCTCGCGCCCCGTTTCCAGGTCCCGTCCGATGACGAAGCCAGGTTCGAGCGCGACCGCCACCGCTTGCCCGCCGGGGAGGAAGCCCACGTCCATCGCCGACTGGCTCGGACCGCGCCGGGCGAAGAGCCGATGCGGCGCGCGCTGCCGCGCGAGCGCGTAGCCCCAGCGCGATTCGCGCGAGTCCCGCTCGATCCGGGAAGCCGAGTAGTACGCTGCCGCCCGGCCCCAGTCGAAGCTTCGTTCCGCCGCTCGCGCCCGCTCCAGGAGCGAGGCCGCGAGGTTCACCTGCGCGACGTGGAGCTGGTAGCCGATGGCGACCGACGATGCCGAGAGGACCAGCAGCGCCGCCCCGACACCCGCGGACAGGGCGCGGTGACCGGCGACGAACTTCCGCACCAGCTCCCACGCGCCGTAGTGGTGCGCGGCGACCCGGCCACCGGCGCGGTACGCCGTCAACTCCTTCGCCAGGACCTCTGCGTTCGGGTAGCGGTCGCGCGGATCGGGGGAGAGCGCGTGCTCGCAAACGGCGGCAAGCTCCACCGGTGCCTCCGGGCAGACGGCGCTCACCGGAGGGAACCGGCCGCTGATCGCCTGGTCCATCAGCTCGTGGGAGGTGGCGCCTGCGAACGGGGTACGGCCGGTGAGCACCTCGTACAGGATCGCGCCGAGGTTGAACACGTCGCTCCGCTCGTCGATCTCCCGCAGCTCTCCACGCGCCTGTTCCGGGCTCATGTAGGCCGGAGTTCCCAGCGCGACGCCATGGACGGTGAGGTCCGGCTCCGAGGGCGGGATTGCCGCCTCGGGGTCGTCGACCTCGCCGCGCTTCTTGGCCAGGCCCCAATCGAGCACGACCGTCTCGCCGAAGGCGCCGATCATGATGTTGGACGGCTTGAGGTCGCGGTGGATCACGCCGCGCGAGTGCGCGTACGCCAGCGCCTGGCAGGTGTCGATGAGATGCGACAACAGCTCGAGGCGCTGCTGCAGCGAGCGGCAGCCGGCGAGCCGCGCCTTCAGCGTCTCGCCCCGGATCAACTTCTGCGAGCAGAAGAGGGTCCCGTCGGCGCGGCGGGCGAGCTCGTACACCGCCACGATTCCCGGATGGTCGAGCTGGGCCGTGAGCCGGGCCTCGCGGAGGAACCGCCTCCAGGCGTTCGTCGCGCTGGGGTCCGGCGATGCGCTGGACAGCTCCTTGAGCGCCACTTCGCGGCCCACGAACTCGTCCACCGCCCGCCGCACGGTGGACTGGCCCCCGCGGCCCAGCTCGTCCAGCCGGGTGTACTGCCCTTCGCGTTCGATCGGGACCCTTCTGCTCTCGTCGGGGACCGCGGCGCGCCCCTTGTCGGGCGGGGTGTCCGCGGGACCGAGCGTCCGGGGTTCGCTGGTGTCGCGATCCGCCATGGGGTCGCGGATTCTGCCACATCCCTTGCAGTCAGACTTCAGTCGTACCCGGATGGTTGACGAAGTGCGCGCCCGGGTGGTTGACGAAAAGCGCGCAGCCCCGGCAGTCTGCGCCCGCTCAGCACCTCAACCCCGGAGGGGAGGCCACAAATGAAGCGTCTTTCCCTGCTCGCGACGCTCGGCGTCGCGGTCGGCGCTGGGATCTTGCCGGCCGCCGCGAACGCGCAGTCCTTTCACCTCGTCGAAGCCAGCATCGATGACATCCAGGCACAGTATCGGGCGGGGAGGCTCTCGCCCGACCAGTTAGTGCGGATGTATCTCGCCCGGATCGCGGCCTACGACCGCTCCAGCGCCGGGCAGCCGCTCAACGGCGGCGTCGGCCAGCAGCCCTTGAACGCCTTCATGCACGTCAACCAGCAGGCGATCAACGACGCGCGCCGGCTGGGCGACGATTTCGACGACTTCGGCGAGGAGGAGGACGACGACGGCGGCGGCGGAAAGCCGCTCTTCGGCATTCCCATGATCCTCAAGGACAACGTCGCCACGAGCGACATGCCCACCACCGCTGGATCGGTCGCGCTCGGCGGATCGGATCCGAAGAAGGACGCCTTCATCGCCCGCAAGCTCCGCCGGGCAGGCGCCATCATCCTCGGCAAGGGCACGCTCACCGAGTTCGCCAACTTCATCGCCTTGGGCATGCCGACCGGGTTCAGCTCGCAGCTGCGGTTCCAGCTCTTCCAGGTGCCGGGAGCCAATCTGTCGAAGGTGGGCTTCGGCTTCAATTCCTACGACCCGCGCATCGACCCGAGGAACATCCCGCCGGTGAACGACGGCCGGCCGGTGCTGGCGACCGGCGGATCCAGCTCGGGACCGGGCATCGCCGTTGGCGCGAACCTCGCCACTATCGGCGTCGGCACCGAGACGTCGGGGTCGATCCTCAGCCCGTCGGGTCAGAACGGCCTGGTCGGCGTCAAGCCGACGCTCGGCCTGGTCAGCCGGAACGGCATCGTGCCCATCACCGCCGATCAAGACACGGCCGGCCCGATGGCCCGCACGGTGAGGGACGCGGCGAAGCTGCTCGGCGTCCTCGCCGGCTTCGACGAGAAGGACCCCGCCACCGCCCCCTGCCGCACCCCCGGGAAGTGCTTCCGCGACTACACGAAATTCCTCGACGCGAATGCGCTGAACGGGGCGCACATCGCGGTGCCCAGGCAAACGTACTTCGTCGCTTTCGGCCTCGGCGCGGCGCGGACCGCGCTGATGAACAACGCCATCGCCGTCATGACCTCGCTGGGGGCGACGTTCGAAGACTGCGAGATCCCTTCACAGGGCGTGCTCAACAACTACGGCACCTGTGTCACTACCACCGACGTCGCCAACCGCAGGGCCACCCCCGCAGGCACGGTGCCGCCGTGCTCGACCGTGCTGCTGTTTGGATTCAAGCGCGACCTGAACGGCTATCTCGCCGACAAGAGTTTCGGGCCGGGCGTGAGCGCGTCCAACTCGCAGATCCCGGTGCGCACGGTGAACACGCTCGCGGACGTGATCTCCTTCAACGCCGCACATCCCGAGGTGGCGCTCAAGTACGGGCAGGCCATCGCCATCGGCGCGGACGCGCTCAACGTCGGGCCGGGCCAGGATCTAGACAATTATCTGGCCGATCGCGCGCTGGACCTCAAGCTCACCCGGACCTGCGGCCTCGACGTTCTGTACACGGGCGTCGTCCCGGCGGAGTGCGCGGGGCTCGTCGCCGACCAGGGGAGCTGCGCCGGAAAGAAGTTCGACGCGGTCTTGTTCCCGGCCAACTTCGGCGCCAACCCGCCCGCCCGCGCGGGATACCCGAGCGTGATCGTGCCCGGGGGCTTCTTCACTCCGACCCTGGCGAGCCTGCCTGCGGGCTTCACTCCGCAGCCCTCGCCCTTCGGGGTGACGTTCTCCGGCCCGGCCTTCAGCGAGCCCAAGCTCATCGGCTACGCGTACGCCTTCGAGCAGGCCACGCACCACCGCGTGCCCTCGCCGAACGTGCCAGCCCTGGCCACGGATACCGTCACGCAAGGGCGGCACGAGCAGTAGCCGTTTCGCATCGTCTTCCTCGCCCAGGAATGCTGGCCTGACCCCGCCGCTGGGTGGGCCGGCCAGCCCTGGGCGCAGAACACCGAAAGGCGGACGTCAGGGTTGCGCCTGGAGCGCGGTGGGAGCGACCTGCGGCTTCAGCGGGACGAGCCACCTGCGCAGCACAGCGTTCCAGTGCGCATCGGTGATCTGATCGTTGGGCGTCACCCAGATGTGCCGGGCGCCGCCCTCGATCGATGCGGCGAGCGCTGCCGACAGATCGGCCGGGGAGATGGCCTTTCCGTCCCGCCCCCACAGGCCGAGCGAGAGCGTCCAGCGGCCCGGCATCAGCGTCGAGGAAAGGCGCGCCGCCAGATCGCGCGAGGCGGAAGGCGGAAGCCCTTCCAATGCGAAATAGTTCCAGACCACCAGCCTGTCGGCGACGCGCTGCAGCCGCGCGTAGTCGTGGCCGTGGTCCTTGCCGTCCCGGCGCAGGTCCTTCCAACTCGCGGCCACGTCCAGGTAGAGCGGCTTTCCGTGCTCGTGCGCCGCCGCGGCAGCGCGCGAGACGAACTTCTCAACCAGGGCGCTCTTCCACTCCCAGATGCTTGGATCGTCGACGTCCACGCGCCCGCGCCAGTCCCGGGGCCAGGCAGCGCGGCCCGTCGCCTTCGCGTAGGAAGCGAGATCCCGGGATCCAAATGAGGTGTGGCGATAGGCCGCCTCGGTGACGTCGATCGCGTCCACCGGGTAGTTCGCCGCGATGTAGCCGATCATCTCCACGACCAGGTTGCCGAACTCGCCCTCCGCCAGCTCGGTCAGGCTGACCTGCTCCGGGTGGGGAGCGCCGTCCGCCTGGATGGCGCCGGTGCCCGGATGGGTCTGGATCCACTTTGGAGCGTAGAGATCGATGAAGGCGGCGACCTTGAATCCCTTGCCGTGCAGCTCCCGGGAGGCGGTGAGAAGCAGATCCTTCGGCTCGCCTCTCTGGTGGTTGGACCAGCGGTCCTCGTGCTTCGCCCAGCGGAAGTAGGTCCATTCCGTGCGCCCCGCGCCGATGCCGATCATCTCGCCCAGATCGATCAGCGGGCGGTCGAGCACCTTGCGCGTGGCATCGCGCCAGTCGGGCCAGGCGTCGAAATGCGTCGAGACCGACAGGTGGAACGCGGGCCGCGCCGCTTCCTCGCCGGAAAGATGCGGCGCCGCGAACGCCGGCGCCTCCGCCCGCTCTCGCATCATCCAGGTCCAGGTCGCCACGCCGCCCGCGATCGCCACGGCGACCAGCGAGACGGCGAAACCGTAGCTGCGCGGCACCGCCGGCTCGGGACCCAGGCGGCGGATCTTCTCCCATTTCTCCTCGGCGTTTCGCATCTCTTTCCACCACGAGTAGAGCGCGACCGCGTTGTAGAAGTACGAGACGGGAACGATGAGCGCGCCCCAGGGAAGATAGAGCAGATCGCCCGGGTCGCGGTCGAGCAGGATGGCGTAGATCGCCACCGCGAAGAAGAACGACAGGCCGAGCCAGCTCGCGACCTCCCAGGGGCCGTCGATGGGCAGCCAGCCGCGGGTCAGGGCCAGCGGCAGCGCCAGGAGCAGGAAGGCCTGGAGCGCGGGTACCAGCGCCATGTTGACGAAGTTCACCGGCAGGTAGAGGGAGAACGGCCAGGCGTCGCGCCGGAAGAAGAGGCCGCGATGGAGCGCGGCCACCTTGAGATAGCTGCGCATCCAACGGACCCGCTGCTTCCAGAGCGCGGCAAACGTGGCCGGGCAGTCGGCCAGGACGACGGGCTCGGGGTCGAAGACGATGCGCTTGCGATGCCGGTGCAACCGCCAGGTGATCTCCAGATCTTCGCCCCACAGCTGCCGGAACCCGCCGATCTCGTCGAGCACGCGGCGGCGGACCGCGCCCAGGTTGCCCGAGATGATCGGCAGGCAGCCGATCACGGAAAGAGCGCGGCGCACGTACCCGGTGCCGATGTGCGTCGTCACCGCGAGGAGCTTCTGCAGACCGGTGCGTGCGCGCAGCGGCACGTCGTTGCCGCAGACCGCGTCGACCGAGGGATCCGCGAACCAGCGCACGGTCTTGGCCACGGTCTCGCGCAGGAACAGGCTGTCCGCGTCGGTATAGAGCACCACTTCACCGGTCGCGGCCGCGATGCCGGCGTTCAGGGCCGCCGCCTTTCCCGCGTTCTGCTGCCGGATGAGCCGGATGCGACCTTGCTGGTGCAGGTCGAGGAGCCGGTCGGCGGTCCCGTCCTGCGATCCGTCGTCGACCACGATGACTTCGAGGTCGGGGTACTCCGACTCGAGCAGCGTCTCCACCGCCACCCGGATGGTGCGCTCCTCGTTGTAGGCCGGCACCACCACGCTGACCCGCTCCCGGAAGGGAGCCAGGCGGCGCAGCGCGCGCCTCTTCCAGATCTCGTAGGCGATGGTCAGCGGGAAATACAGCATCCCCTGGATGCCGAGCAGGAAGACGACCAGCCCGAAGGACCAGAAGAGGGTGCGTAGCAGTTCCATTCAGCGGACCATGTTCAACGTCCGGAAGGCCATGGCGAAGTGCACGCCGATCTGCATCCCGCGGTGGGCGGCGCGCCCCTGGATCACCTGCGGGTCCATGTAGCTCCGATGGTCCTGCGTGCGGTGGATGGCGCAGGCCCTGAGGTGGTCGTCGATGTAATGCGTGATGTCGACGTAGAAGTTCGGACTGAACTGGTCGGTGGTCGAGACGTCCTCGTAGCAGAGGACGGTGCGCACGGAGCGGGCCGCTTCGCGCGTGGCGGCGAAGACGGCGCGGTGGTCGCCGTGCACGTCGACGTCCGTGTGGGTGAGGACCACGGTGGCGCCCAGCTCCTTGATCTTCGACTCGATCACTGCCTTCAGCAGGGGAATCTTCTCCTGCAGGCCGGTATCGGGGAAATCCAGGACCCACTGCCCGTCCAATCCGAGAAACTCGGCCGATCTCTTCGCCTCCAGCTCCCGCTGCTCGGCGCGGTCGGTGCCTTTCTCGCCCCGGGTCAGGGTGAGGCCGTAGACCCGGGCTCCGCTCGCCTTCAATTTGAGGATGAGCCCGGCGCAGCCCAGCTCGATGTCGTCGGGGTGGGCTCCGAGCGCCAGCACCACTTCGCCTTCGAACTCGCGCGCTTCGGGCTGGACCCGAAGCGCCGCCACGAAAGCGACGCCGAGGCCGAGGAAGAGCACCATGTCGCTCACCGCGCCGAACAGGTGGAGGTCGAACCAAGGCCAGGGCGTGGTCCGGATCGAGTGGGCGAGGATGGCGAGGAAGAGGAACCCAGGCACGACGTACATGGCGAAGGTCCACGCCGCCGGCTGGCGCCGAAGGGTCCGCCGCGATCGCAGCATGACCAGCACCAGGAGGCCGACGAGGACGGCGTACGCGAGCAGCTCGAACCAGTCCGTGGCGGTCCGGACCGGCGCAATCCTCGCCTCGCGATCCAGATCCACGGCCAGCTGGCGGGCTGCGGCGTCCGTCGGGCTCATGCGCAGCGCCCGGGAGCCGTGCTCGCGCGCCAGCGAAGGCTTGCCCAGCGCCAGGTAGATCTGCCCCAGCGCGACGTGGCTCTCGGGAGCATCGGGGACCAGCTGCGAGACGCGAAGCCACGTCTCCTGGGCCTTCTCCCACTCCTTCTTCTGCTGGTAGGCCTCCGCCAGGTGGCGGAGCACGTCCGGCTCGGAGGGCGCCAGCCTCACCGCGCGCTCCAGCACCTGGATGGCCTGGTCGAGGTTCCCCTTCTGCGACAGCATGCGCGCGCGGTCGATGTGCAGATCGACGTCCTTCGGGTACAGCTCGAGAGCGCGATCGAGGACCCTGGCTGCGGAGGCCGGGTCGCCCCGCAGGAGGCTCGCCCGGGCCAGGCCTTTCAGCGCCTCGTGGTGGTGCGGGTCCCGGGCGAGCACCCGTTCGTAGAGGCGCTCCGCCTCCTCGAGGCGATTGCACCAGGTGAGCACGTCGGCGAGGTCGCTCTCGAGACCGGGGTCGAGCGGGCGCGCGGCGATCGCCGCCCGGTAGTGCACGATCGCCTGGTCGTAATCGCCGGTCCAGGCCTGCAGCTGGGCGAGATGGGCCAGCGCATCGGCGTCGCCGGGAACGAGCGCGAGGAGACGCTCGTAGTCGGCGATGGCGCCCGCGAACCGCCGCGCGCTCGCCTTGGAGCGAGCGTCGTGCCGGAGCGCCTCGACGGCATCCCGCCCGCCGCGCGCTTCGCTTGACCGTGGGACGCTCGGCGCCTGCGCCGCCGCGGGTGGAGGCGCGACCGCCCCGGCCGGCGCCGCTGCGGCGGCGGACAGGGTGAAGACCGCCAGGGAAGTGCGGAGGAGCCCTTGCATCGGTCAGAAGAGGACGGTGCGGTACTCGACGTTCAGGAGGAACGTCGGGTCGTTGCGCGTGGCAGTCCCAGTCACGTCGGCTGGGCTCGGGTTCTGGACCCACTTCACGCCGCCGCCGATCGCGAGCGGCCGGGTGAGCTGATAGCGGGCCGTGGCCCACCAGATGTTTCCGCTCTGGCCGGCGAACGCGGGGCCGGAGCTATCCGAGTAGCGGTCGTAGACCCACTGGAAATTGAAGGAGAGCTTCTCCAGCGGCCTCACGTCCAGGCTGGAGATGATCGACCAGTCGAATCCCGAGTCCAGGTCGCGGTTCGGGATGTACTTGACGCCGATGCCCCAGGCGTCCGTCTCGTACGAGAGGCTTCCGCCGACGAGGAGCTCGGTGCGGAACACCACGCTGGTCGCCGCCGCGCAGGCCGGCTGGCCCGCCGCGGGGCAGACGGTGCCCGCCGGCGCTCCGGGCACTGGCCGTCCCAGGATCTGCGTCGCCGCCGGATCCGGATCGCGCAGGATCGCGGCCGTGATCCCGGCGGTGAATCCGCCGCCCAGACGCGCTTCCACCCCGCCGGTCACTTTGTGGTTCAGGATCCGTGTGGAGTGGTCGTAGAAGAAGTCGGGCGCGAAGAGCTGGTACTCGAGCCCGGCGCGGACCCTCGGGGTGATCCAGTGCGACACTTCGAGGGAGACCCGCGGAACCAGGTCATACGCGTTGGAGTCCGGCGTGGGCCGGTTCGCTCCCGTGTAGTTGTAGTGGCGCAGGGTGAAGTCGCCTTTCAGGTACGAGTCCTGCGAGTAGAACCAGTAGGCGTTCGCGTAGCCTTTGACGGAGTCGTAGAAGATGTTGTCGGTCCATCCGCCGCCCGCATGCAGATCGAGACGGTTGATGCCGCCGTAGGTCAGCTCGCCTTCGTACGCCTGCTTGGAGGTCCCCGGCTCGGTGCCGCCCATCCGAGCGTCCAGACGCAGCCCGCGCGCCATGTGCAGGCTCTCCAGGTCGTCCTGTGCTTCGCGATCGGTGGGGTCCAGCTCCGTCGCCCGGCGCAGCGAAGTTTCCGCGTCTGCGAACCGGCGCAGCGCCTTCTGCGTCCAGCCGATGCGCTTCCAGCAGTCCGCGGTCTCGCCGGTGATGGTCATCTCGGACTGGTAGGCCTCGAGCGCGGCCTGGTAGTCGCCTCGATTGCGCAGCGAGTTCGCCCGCGTGCGGACCTGCTCGGCTACCCTCGACCCGAGCCCGGGCGCGGGGTCGACCGTCGCGCGCGCGGCAGCGGCCATCTTTGCGCGGGTACCGTCGGGCGGCCGCGGGTCCGCCAATGCGGGAAGTGCCAGGCTGCAGGCGATCAGTGCGGCATTCAAGCGCATCGTCCATTCCTCCAGGCATCGTCCAAGGCGTCCAGCACCTCGCGCGCCGACAGCACGTTGGCCCCCAGCCGCGCGTTCACTTCGAGCACGGCGGGGCTTCCGTCGCTGCCCAACCGGATGTCCATGTCGATGGGTCCTTCGAGGCCGAGCGAGAGGACGGCGCGAACGCCGAGCTCGGCGACGTCCGGGCGCTCGACGCGCTCGACGCCCAACGCGTTTCCCACCAGGCCGTCCTTGAGGCCCGTCTTGCGCAGCACGACGGCGGCGGGCACGCGACCGTCCCGCTCGACGAAGAGGTTCAGGTCGTATTCCTCGCCCGGCAGGAACTCCTGCCAGACGACCTCCTCCGGGCTGGCGCAGGCCAGGTCCTCCGCGCCGCGGTGGACGACCACCCCGCGGCCTCCGCGCCCGAAGCGGGGCTTGGAGAGCAGCGGGAACCCGAGAGCCTCGGCCAGCTCCTCGTGCGAAGTGGCGGAGGCGTAAGTGATGGGCACCGCCACGCCGGCGCGGTCGAGATCCTCCGCGGTCCGCAGCTTGTCGTTCGCCACGTCCACTCCGGGCGGATCGGAGATGGAGAGGGAGATGCCGCGCTCGCGCAGCGCCGTCCGCAGACGGGCGACCACGGGCAGCTCTTCCGTGACGGTGGACACCACCAGCGTCGCCTTCTCCTGCAAGGCGAGCGCGCAGAGCACCGGAGCGAAGCGCGGGTCGCGGGCGGCGGGGACGAGCCGGAAGTCGGTCGCGGGCGATTCCACCTCGCGCAAGTCGGTCCCCACCACGCGATAGCCCTTGTTTGCAAAATAGCTCGCGCCGGCCCTTCCGGCCGGTCCTCCCACGCCCGTTACCAGCACCGTTTCGCACATCGTTTGTAATCACCCCCGCGAGACCGAAAAGGGACACGCGATTTCGCGCTCCGGGCACACTAGCGAAGACATTCGGTAAGTGCCCATGTCCCATTGATGCGATAAAGTAATGCGCAGTCGCACAACGCCTTCGGTTGCGCGTCCCGCCAGGCCCGCCTTGGCGTCCCGGCGTCGAGGTGGTTGGACCGAGGTGCAATTCACACCCGGCGCGCGTGCACGAGAGGATCGCCAGGCGGACGGCCGCCACTTCGCCGGCCACTTCGCCGCCATGGCGGAAGTTCTTCCGGGCTTCCGGTAGCCGCCGCCGGACTTCTACCGCAGGCGGATGGTCACTGATGACTCGCAGCGCACGCTCACATCTTCGCGCCCGTCAGCTCGCGGATTTCCAGAAATGCTCCGGGGGTATGGACGGCCGGACAGGCCCTGACCACCTCCACTGCGCCGTCGTAATCTTCCGCGGAAACGAACATGTAGCCGCCCACCACCTCTTTGGACTCCGCGAACGGTCCGTCTACCACCCCGGACGCGGTCACTACGCGCCCGTCCGGCTTGAGCTTGTCTCCCATGTCTACAATCTGCTCCTTGAACCTCTCTTTCCAGGATTTATAGGCGGCGAATATCTGCTGCATTTGCTCGGGTGAGGGACTGGGCTGCCCGCGAGCGGGCTGAGCCCTGAAGAGGACCAGGTACTTGCGCTTGGACATGCGACCTCCTTACCTCAACGACGAGCGAGCGGTGTCGGTTTCGACAGTGACACGCCCGCGATGGTCAAGGTGTCAATGCAGGCGCCAGCTTACCGAGACAAAGCCGAGATTCTGCGAGGCTTTGTAGCGGTCGGCCGTTGTCGTCGTTCAGCTCCCGGAAACGCGGCTAGCCCTCGCGAACGGCGAGCAAGCGCGTGCCGCGCCAGGAATCTGCCACCACCCATGCGGCGGCTGTCAGCACCACTGAGACGATGAACTCGTTCCGTTGAAAGGCGCTGGCTCGTCCTGCCGCCACCAAGGGCACCCAGACAAGTAGCGTGAACATGCCGATCTGCAACGCCGTGAGCGCAGCCGCCAGACGCGCATACACGCCGATGAGCATCGCTACGCCCGCCGCGATGAACGTGGCGCCGGTGAAGTACGCCCAGAACACATGCCCCGGCAGCCAACCAGGCACCAGCGGGGCGGTCGCGCCGAGGTAGAGGAAGTGGGCCAGGCCGAAGGGAATCAGGCCCAGGCCGAAGAGCGCCCTCGCAATGCGCACGCCTTTCTCGCCGATGACGAAACCAAGACGTCGCCGATCCAGGTCGTTGGCGAACCAGGAGTAGAGGACCCAGGTGCTCGCAACCATCACCGCGGTCTGAGAGGCTGCCCACCACGAATCCACGGCGAACGCGCGGAGCATCGCGGGCGCCCTCAAGAGCAGCAGCCAGAGCAGGAACCAGATGAACAGCAGGCGGGCAGCGGGGGCGGGGGTGCGCTTCCAAAGCAGTCCGACGCCGGAGGCGAGGGAAACGAAGGTGGTGAGATACGCCAGCACTTCGCGGGCAGGAAGACCCTTCGGCACCGGCTGCCAGACCGGGGGAAAATCTCCGCGGCCGATCAGGCCGAGGATTCCCAGGCCGATCATGGCCAGCGCGAAGAACGCGTGACTGACGCTCGCGGCGCGCATCTTGCGCTGCAGAAGAGCGAAAGCCCGCTCGATTGTCCAGCCGGGCCTCGACAGACTTTGGAGCGGAACACCAGGTTCGAACGGGCGACTGCCTGCGCAAGGCTCACGATCCGCTTCATGGCCGCCGCACCAGGACTTGCGGGTGTCCGTTATCGAAGAATTTCGCTGCGCGACTATTGCGCCGGCAGGATTGAGCGGGTTGAGCGGCATAAGACGAAGGACGGAGGGACAGTCGAGGCGCGGCTGGCTAGGGTCTCGCTCCCTCGGCCACCGACCTGGCCAGCGGGGGATCCATGACATCGAAGCTTGCGGTACTGGCGATGCCGTCGTTCGCCTTTCTGCTCGCCCTCCCGGGCGCGGCGCGCGCGGCGGACACGACGAAAATCAATGGCAGGGTCGTCATCCCTGTCGACGACGACGAGGCGGTCTTCGACGGAGACGCTCTCGGAGACGCTACCATCAAAGGCGGTATCGGACTTTCGCACGCGCCGACCGGACGCTTGCGGGAGAGATTGATCCGCGCAACGCGATCGGGAGCGTTCGCGCGCATCGCTCCCCTGAGCGGCAGGGAGGGCCGCGGAACCGGCGAAGGGCGCGACGATCGGCGCAACGTGCAGATCAACGATCCCGCCCTCGACCACATCGTCACCTTCGATCCGGCGGTCGTCGCCACCAGGCCGTTCGAGTTCGCCACGCAGAGCGAGACATCGGGGGTCAGGGACGGCAGGCACGTGGTCGTCGGCTACAACTCGTCGGCAAACGCGACCGTCCAGTTCTTCCCCGGCTCGCCCGGCCAGCCGGGCGTCCTCGCCTTCACGAAGCTCATGTTCAGCGCCTTCTCCGTCTCCCACGACGGCGGCCGGAGCTGGACCAGCGGGTTCGTCCCGGCGGTGTCCGACGACGCCCCGTTCACCTTCGGCGACCCGGCGCTCGCCATCGATCGCCGGGGGAACATCTTCTACGCGAGCCTCGGCACCGACGCGGCGGGCGAGCACGGCACGCTCATCATCAACAAGAGCACCGACCACGGCTCCAGCTTCGGCACCGCGACCGTGGTAGCGGTCGACGACGGATCGGACAAGGAATGGCTGGCCATTGGTGCCGATCCCACCGCGCCGTCTCGAGACAACATCTACGTCACCTGGACCAGCTTCATCACCCAGGTGATCAATGGCAGGCCACAGACGGTCGCCAGTGAGCTGTGGCTTGCGCGGAGCACCGACGGAGGGACGACGTTCTCCAGCAAGCGCCTCTTCGCCCCGGCCGGGGATGCCCGCAATTCCTCGTTCATCCAGTTCTCGAATCCCGTGGTGGACGCTTCCACCGGCCGGCTCTACATCCCGTTCCTGCACTTCACCAACGAGGATGCGGACAACGTCCGCGTGCTGGTCTCCGACGACGGGGGGATCACCTTCAGCTTCCTCCGGTTCAACGTGAGCGGCGCGGTCGATGCGTTCGCCTTCCCCAACGTCACTCCCGGCCTGCTCAACGATTGCACTGGGGGAGGGGTGCGCAACGCGCTCGTCGCCGGCGCGGATCAAGGCGGCAGCCGAGGTCTGCCCGTGTTCAAGCAGGCCACGCGCCTCATCGCGCAGCCAGCGGCCGCTGCGTCGCGCGGGACCTTCCTCTTCGCGTTGAATGCGTCGACGAGCCCGTTCTTCGGCGATCCGACGGCGGGATCGGAGATCAAGCTCGTCGTCTCCCGGAATGGCGGCCGCACCTTCGCGTCCGCCGTGCGCGTCGCCGGCTCCACCGCGGCCGATCCGCAGCACGTCCATCCCGCCGTCTCGCTGTCCCGCGACGCGGAGAGCCTGCTCGTGACCTACTACGTGCAGCAGGCAGACCAGCGACTGAGGACGGACGTGGCGCGGCTGGAGCTCGATGACGACCGGGTCCGGCTGGAGAAGAGCGGACCGCTCAGCTCGACGGCATTCGACCTGACGCCGAGCAACATCGTGCGCGTGCGGACCCCAACGTCGACGACCACTACCAACTTCGATCGCACCATCGTGAGCTGCTACGACATCGGCGAGTACCAGACGCTGGCCCGCTCCAGGAATGGCGATGACGTCACCGCGGCCTGGGGAGACAACCGGCAGAGCTGGACGTCGCCGCCGGGATCGCCCGGGGCCGGCACGCACGCGCAGCCCGACGTGTTCGCCACGACTCCCGACGACTGAGCCGCGGAGCACGCCTGAGGATTCAGCGGGCCCGCGCGACCGGCGCGAGCCCGCTGACCGTCCGCCGATCGCTTTCATTGGCCCTTCACGCCCTTCATCGGCAGCGCGTACCAATCGACAACCCTCGGATGCTGCTTCACCGCCTCGACCAGCCGCAGCAGCTTGGGGAACGCGCGGAACACGTCGGTCGGGATGTAGTCGATCGTTCCCTTGAGGTAAGCCCCGACGGCAACGAACAGCTTCAGATCGGCCACGCACAGCTTCGCCCCCGCGAGGTACGGCCCTGCGCCGATCTGACGCTCGACGGCAGCTCCCCACTCTTGCAGATAGCCCGCTGCGGCCTCCTGCCGTGCCCGCTTCTTCTCCACCTCGTCCTTGATGCGGATGATCGGCCCCATTCGATACCGGAGGTCCTCGACGGAACACATCAACGACTCGTGCAACGCGGCCTCGAACGGCTCCGCGGGGTGCAATCCATGCTGCGAGCCGATGAAGCGGAGGATGGCATTCGACTGCGCCAGCTGTCGGCCCTCGATGGTGAGTACCGGTAGCGCGCCGAAGGGAGTGCTCGCCCTCCGCGCAAGCCACTGATCGCGGTTCAGCCGTTCGTCCTCGAAGGAGACGCCGGCCAGGTGGAGCGCCAGGCGGCACTCTTCGCCGCGGCTGGCGGCCGCGTCGAAGTAGGTCAGCTTGTACAGGGCCATTGGAGCCTCGGGGGAGCGTCGCCGCAGGGATGCGGGCGCGCGGAGTTGGATTCTACACGCCGGCACTGCGACAAGGCGCTCGCGGCCGCCCGACTGTAGCCCCGTAGTCCGCTACCGCCGCGCACTGCTCAGCTCAGTTACGATGGAGCGGGAGGAAGGCGAGGCGACAGAACCGGCCTGATCTGTCCTTTCGCCCTCGAGCGACTTCTGGTGTCGGAGCTTGCGCAAGGCGGTAAAGAAGACCGGCGTCAGCAGCAACCCGAACAGCGTCACGCCGATCATCCCGGCAAACACCGCCACTCCCATGGCGTGGCGCATCTCCGCACCCGCGCCGCGGGAGGACACCAGCGGCCAGACTCCCATGATGAAGGCGAAGGAGGTCATGAGGATCGGGCGGAGGCGGAGCCGGCACGCCTCGAGCACGGCCGACACGGGATCGCGGCCCTCCTCCTGCTTGTCCTTGGCGAACTCGACGATGAGGATGGCGTTCTTGCAGGAGAGCCCGACCAGCACGAAGAGGCCGATCTGGGTG
>DASQAS010000126.1:0-9108 GCA_035635635.1 Myxococcales bacterium
TTCGGCGAGAAGGCGATCCGGAGGCTGCTCGACGATCACCTGCACGGCAAGAGCGATCGCAAGGAGGAGCTGTACTCGCTCTGGGTGCTCGAGCTGTGGCGGAAGCGATTCGAGGTGCGGGCGGCGGGGGAGTCCGCGCCCAGGGTGCAGACGGCGGCAAAGCGAAAGGGAACGGGGATGGGGGCTTTGAAGGGGCGCGACATCGTGTGCTTCTCCAACGATTGGGACGGCGACCCGCTGTCCAAGATGCACGCCATGAAGATCCTGGCGCGCGAGAACCGCGTGCTCTGGGTGAACAGCATCGGCAACCGGCGGCCCACCGCCACCGCACGCGACGCGAAGCGGATCTTCAAGAAGCTCTCGGGAGCGTTGCAGGGTCTTCGGGAAAGGCATCCGAACATCTGGGTGCTCACGCCGCTGGCCATCCCCTTCTACGGCAGCGAGCTGGTCCGTGCTGCGAACGGGGCCCTGCTCCGGATGCAGATCGATGCTGCCATGCGGCAGCTGCGGTTCGAGGACGTCATCTCCTGGAGCTTCTTGCCCAGCTCGGCGCCGGTGTCCGGCACCCTCGGCGAGTCGCTGGTGGTCTACCACTGCGTGGACGAATTCAGCGCCTTCAGCGATGCGCCGGCGCAGGAGATCCGCGAGCTGGAGCGGCGGCTGCTGCTGAAGGCCGACGTGGCGATCTGCTCCTCGGAGAAGCTGCGCGCCGACAAGGCCCGGGTGAACCCGAACGCGCACCTGGTGCAGCACGGCGTCGATCTCGAGCACTTCGCCAAGGCCTTCCATCCGGCGACCACCATCCCGGACGATCTGAAGAACGCGCCGGGGCCGATCATCGGCTTCTGGGGACTGCTCGCGGACTGGGTGGACCTGCAGCTCATCCGGCACGTCGCGGACGCGTTCTCGGGCGGGACGGTGGTGCTGCTTGGAAACTCCACCACCGACCTGAAGCCGCTGGACGGCGCCCGCAACATCCGGATGCTGGGCCGCAAGCCGTATGCGGACCTGCCGCGCTACGCGAAGGCGTTCGACGTGGCGCTGATGCCGTTCCGGGTCAACGAGCTGACCCTGGCCGCCAACCCGCTCAAGGTACGGGAGTACCTCGCCGCCGGCTTGCCGGTGGTCTCCACCGCCATCCCGGAGGTGGAGCGGCTGGGCGTCTGCCGGATCGGCAAGGACGCCGACGGAGTCGTGCGCGAGATCGCCGCGGCCGTCGCGGCGGGCCCCGGACCGAGCGAGGTCCGCGCGGCCCTGATGCGCAGCGAAGGATGGGAGGCGCGGGTGGCCGAGATGCAGGAGATCGTCTGCGCCGCTCTGGTCGCCCGCAAGAAGGCGGCCTGATGGATCTGGCGTACTACCGCTATCTCGCGCAGACGATTCCGCCGCGCGAGATCGCGCGTGCGCTGGCGGTGCGGGCCCGGCGGGCGCTGTTGCGCGGCAAGCCGTTCTTCTTCGACGTGCCGGAGCCAGAGCGGCGGCGGGCGCGCGCGGAGGGCGATGTCCGCCCGTTCCCGTTCGCGGGAGAAGTGGACGTCCCGGCTGGGGAGATCCTGCGCGAGGCGGAAGCAGCCCGCCGCGGCGATCTGCTGCTGTTCGGGCAGTGGAAGAGCTGCGGAGACCCGATCGACTACCACCGGGATCCTTTCGCGCCGTCCGTTCGCTACGACCCCTCGGTCCCCGGAGAGCGCGTCGACCTGTTCCAGCCGGGCGCGGACGCCAAGGTGATGTGGGAGATCGGCCGGCTCTCGCACCTGTGGCGGTTCGCCCAGGCGTACCAACTCACCGCGGATCCCGCGTGGGCGCGCTGCTGGCGGGACGGCGTCCGGCAATTCCGCACGGCCAATCCGGTGGGCCTGGGCGTGCAGTGGGCCTGCGCCATGGAAGTGAGCCTGCGCGCGATGACCGTGGCGCTCAGCTTCGGGCTGGTGCGCGCGGCGCTGGAGCGGGAGATTCTGGCCGAGCTGGTGGACTTGCTCGACGAGCACTGCGCGTACGACGCAGCGCACCTGGAAGAGACCGGCGCGATCCGGACGAACCACTACGCGGCCGACCTGGTCGGGATCGTGGTGGTGGGCGCGCTCTTTCCCGAGCTCCGCCGCTGGCACGACGCGTTCGCCCGGAAGCTCTGGGACGAGATCCCGCGGCAGTGCCGGGCCGACGGAACACACTTCGAGTCGTCCACCGGATACCAGCGGCTGTGCGCGGAGATGTTCCTCGCCGCCGTGCTGGCGGTGCGCGCAGCCGGGCTGGCCGTCCCGCAGCGGGCGGAGCAGTGCGTCCGCGGTCTTTTCCGGAGCCTCGCCGCGATGCTGAAGCCGTGGGGAGAGATGCCGCAGATCGGCGATCTGGATTCGTGCCGCGCGCTGCCGCTGGCTCCCCGCGCGGCGCTCGACGCGTCGTTCGCCGGAGACCGGGCCGCGCCGGAGTGGGCGTGGCTTCCGGGCGCGCGCGCGTTCGTGGCGGCGACTCCGGCGAGCAGTCAGCTTTTGCCTGACGCCGGGATCGCCGTGCTCCGGTCCGGGCCGGCTTGGCTGGCGCTGAGCGCCGGGCCGAACGGGCAGGGCGGGACGGGCGGCCACGCGCACAACGACAAGAACTCCGTCGAGCTGAGCTTCGGGCAGTTCCCGGTGCTGGTGGACCGCGGCACGTACGTCTATGCCCGCGATCCGAAGGAGCGCAACGCACGCCGGGGGACGGCGGGCCATAGCACCGTCCAGGTGGACGGGCTGGAGCAGAACCGCATCGTCCCGGGGCGGCTGTTCGCGCTGCCCGACACTGCGCGCGCGCGGATCGCGCGGCTGGAGCAGCGCGACGGGTTCCAGATCGCCGTCGGCGAGCACGGCGGGTACCAGCGCGCCGGCGTGGTGCACCGGCGCATCTGCGCGCTGCGGGACGACTGCGCCGCGTTCGTCGACGAGCTGCGCGGGCACGGGGAGCACGTGTTCGACGTGCGCTGGTTCACACCGCACGAGGACGTGCTGCAGCGTGCCGCCACCGACGAGGAGAAGAAGCGGCTGGAGGAGCTGCACGGGGCCGGTCTGACGTTCGGCTACGACGCGCAGCGTTGCGTGGAGGTGGGCGGCCGCGCGCTGCTCGCCTTCGGCGGGACGCTACCCTGGAGGGTGCGCTTGGCTCCGACGGACGTCTCACCCGGATACGCAGAATTACGGCCCGCGCGCTGCATTTCGCTGAAGATGGCCGGGAGCGCCCCGGCCCGAGTGTTCACGGCCGTGCTGTTTCTGCGAGCGCCGTGATGCGGACTTAACTTGCGCACTCGGACAAGGGTGGCTGCCCGGAAGGCCGCTGCCCCTCAAGCCCGCACAGGGGGCGGGGAAGGGGAAGGGAGAATGCTTCAGGTCAAGGAACCGACGCTGCTGGATCGCATCCTGGCGAAGAACGCGGTGGTCGGAATCTGCGGGTTGGGTTACGTCGGGCTGCCGCTCGCGCTGACGTTCGGGGAGAAGGGCTTCCCGGTGATCGGGTTCGACATCGATCAGCGGAAGATCGACGCCATTGGCAACGGCCAGAGCTACATCAAGCACATCGCCGGCGATCGGATCGCGCAAGCAACAAGGGCGGAGAAGCCGTTCACCGCCACCCTGGACTTCCGGAAGGCCTCCCAGGCCGACGCTCTGATCATGTGCGTGCCCACGCCGCTGAACGGGAACCGCGAGCCGGACATGACGTACATCGAGAACACGGCCAAGGCCATCGGGCCTTACGTGCGCTCGGGCCAGCTGATCGTGCTGGAGAGCTCGACGTATCCGGGCACCACCGACGAGGTGGTGAAGCCCATCATCGAGAAGCTCTCCGGCCTGCACGCCGGCATCGACTTCTTCCTCGCCTTCTCTCCGGAGCGCGAGGACCCGGGCAACCCGCACTTCAACACCGCGACCATTCCCAAGGTGGTGGGCGGCTACACGCAGCAGTGCACCGAGCTCGCCTGCGCGCTGTACGCGAGCGCCATCACCAAGGTGGTCCCGGTGAAGGGCACGCGCGAGGCGGAGCTGACCAAGCTTCTGGAGAACATCTTCCGCTGCGTGAACATCGCGCTGGTCAACGAGATGAAGCTGCTCTGCGAACGGATGAACATCGACCTCTGGGAAGTCATCGACGCGGCGAAGACCAAGCCGTTCGGGTTCATGCCCTTCTATCCCGGGCCGGGCCTGGGCGGGCACTGCATCCCGATCGATCCCTTCTACCTGACCTGGAAGGCGCGCGAGTTCGAGTTCAACACCCGGTTCATCGAGCTGGCGGGCGAGATCAACTGGCAGATGCCGCACCACGTGGTGGAGCGCACCATGGAGGCGCTCAACCGGCAGGGGAAGGCGTTGAAGGGCGCCAAGGTGCTGATCCTCGGACTGGCGTACAAGAAGAACATCGACGACCTTCGCGAAAGCCCGAGCATCCGGCTGATCGAGCTGTTCCGGGAGCGCGGCGCCGCGGTGAGCTACCACGACCCGTACTGCCCGAAGATGAAGGAGATGCGGCACCAGCCGAAGTACATGCTGGAGATGGAGAGCGTACCGCTCGAGACTGCCAAGGAGGCGGACGTGGTGGTGATCGCCACCGACCACGACTGCATCGACTACCAGCAGCTGGTGCGGGACGCGAATCTGGTGATCGACACCCGGAACGCGACCAAGAACGTCGCGTTCGGGCGCGACAAGGTCCACACGGCGTAAGGCGCTGAGCCAGGGCGCGGGCGCGGATGGCCGATTCCGGGCGGCCTCCGCGCCTTTTTTCTCCGTCGGAAGACCGGACGGCGTTACAAGGCTGGCATGCTTTCCCTGCTGCTGGCCGCCGCGGTCGCATTCCAACCCGATCCCAAGGACCCGCGCCAGCGGCAGCTCGCGGCCATGGCCGAGGAGCTGGACCGCGCGCACAAGAGCCTCCAGCTACGTGGGCACGACGCGCCGTACTTCATCAGCTACGCCGTTCGTGGGATCGATACGCAGGAAGTCGCCGCCAAGTACGGCGCGGTGTTCCTCGACCGCCGCCGCCGGGACAAGCGGCTCCAGGTCGACGTCCGGGTGGGCAGCTACCAGCTCGACAACACCGGCCCGCAGGAGTTGTTCGAGTTCGACGGCGCCGACTCCGGATACTCCGCCGGGCGAGAGGCGCCGCTCGACGACGACCCGTCCGCGCTGCGCAACTCGCTTTGGCTGCTGACGGACGAAACGTACAAGAAATCGCTCTCGGCTTTCTTGAAGAAGAAGGGCAAGCAGGTCTACCGCCCCGACGATCCGGAGACTCCGCCCAGCTTCTCGCGCGAGGAGCCGAAGGCGTCCGTGGATCCGCCGGCGGCGTTCCCCTTCGATCGCGCGGCCTGGGAGAAGGAGCTGCGCGTCCAGACGCAGCGGCTCGGGGCGCATCCGGAGCTGTTCGACTCGCAGATGCGCGTCTCGGTCGATCACGAGGAGCGCGAGTTCGCCAGCAGCGAGGGGACGCGGCTGGTGACTGAACGGGTCATCTACGCCCTGCACGTCCAGGCCTGGGCGCGCGCTCCCGACGGCATGCTGCTGGAGAACAGCCGCGACTTCTACGGCTCGCGTGAGAATGAGCTTCCCCGCGCTTCAGAGCTCTCGACGCGCATCGACTCCATGGTGGAGGAGCTTCTGGCGCTGCAGAAGGCGCCGGTGCTCGACCCGTACACCGGGCCGGCGCTGCTCGAGCCCGAGGCGGCTGGCGTGCTCTTCCACGAGGCCGTGGGGCATCGCCTCGAGGGCGAGCGGCAGAACGACGACAAGGACGGGCACACCTTCAAGGGGCAGGTCGGGAAGCCGATCCTCCCCTTCTTCCTCAGCATCATCGACGACCCGACGCTGCGCGTAGCAGGCCCGGTCTCGCTGAACGGCTACTACGGCTTCGACGACCAGGGAGTCCCGGGCCAGCGGACCACGCTGGTGGAGAAGGGAGTCCTGAAGAGCTTCTTGATGTCCCGCGCTCCAGTCCAGGGCGTCCCGCCGCTGTCCAATGGGCACGGCCGCTCGGCGCCCGGGCGCGATCCGGTGGCGCGGATGTCCAACCTGGTCGTCGAGTCCTCGAAGACCTTGCCCTGGCCGAAACTGAAGGAGGCGCTGATCGCCGAGGCCCGGCGGCAGGAGAAGCCGTTCGGGCTGATCATCCGCGACGTGACGGGCGGCAACACCGACACCAGCGGCTACGCGTACCAGGCCTTCAAAGGGCAGCCGCGGCTGGTCTACAAAGTGGACGCCAAGACCGGCGCCGAGACGCTGGTGCGTGGCGTGGAGATCGTCGGGACGCCGCTGCTCTCGATCAACAAGATCATCGCCACCGGCGACGAGCGCCGCGTGTTCAACGGCTACTGCGGGGCGGAGAGCGGATACGTGCCGGTGAGCACGTTCGCGCCCACCGTGCTGGTCAGCGAGATCGAGCTGCAGCGGACGCGCAAGGACACGGGACGGCCGCCGGTGTTGCCGTCGCCGTGGGCGCGGCCGCCAGTCTCCGCGACGCGCTAAGGCACTCCGGCGGTGCCGGTGCCCACGGTGCGCAGCGCCGCCGGATCGAATCCGCTGCGGACGGCCTCCCGCTCGAATTCGCTGAGGCCCTGGCCGGTGGACGACCGGAAAGCATCGGGGAAGCTCGCGCCCGCGCTCATGCGCCGCAGCATTCCGCGGACGGCATCCTCTCCGACCACGTGCAGGAGCATCTCGAACGCCCGGTGGGCCGCGCTGTACACGGCGTCCTTTTCGATGCGGTACAGCTCTGGCGGAGGGCGCAGGAGATCGTCGTTCGGGTGCCTCGCCGCCCATCGCGTCAGCTCGCCCGACGAGAGGCGGCGCCGCCCCTGGCCCGCCGTCACGGATGCCATGCCTTCGCGGAACCAGAGCGGCGGCTCGTCGGAAGCCCAGATGGGCGCGTCGCCCGATTGCATCAGCTGGTACATGAGCGCGTGCGTCACCTCGTGCGCAATCAGCTCGGCCACTTCGTCGTCCGCCGCGCTCGGGATCCAGGTCCGCGGCGACTGGAGCAGGACCTGCTCGCCGAAGGCCCACGCCCGGAGCCACGGATACCCCGGCCGGTCGACCGCCTCCTCCAGCGAGAAATGGTCGGGCAGGACGCGGACCAGGACGCCTGCCCGGAATGTGCCCCAGCGCGCCGCGCGGGCACCGGCCGCGACCAGGCCTTGCTCGATGCGTCCGATCTCCCCGGCGTCCGCGCTGGTATAGCGCACGTCGAAGAGCAGGCCGGGAGCCTGGACCTGCAGCGCGAGCGGCGCCTCCCGCGTCGTGCTAGGTGTGCGCGCCGTCGCGCAGGCCAGAAGCACCGCGGGCGCGGCGGCGGCAAGGATTCGGAAGCGCACGAAAAGCATCGTGGCAGCGGTGCCGGGCTGCAGGCAAGGAGGCGGTCGCATGCACCAGGTCTGGATCACGCGGCGGGGTGGGCCGGAAGTCCTGGAGATGCGCGAGGCGCCGGACCCGCAGCCAGGACCGGGCGAGGTGCGCATCCGCGTGCGCGCCGCCGGGGTGAACTTCGCGGACGTGATGGCCCGGGTCGGGCTCTACCCGGACGCGCCGCCGCTGCCCTGTGTGATGGGGTATGAGGTTTCCGGAGAGATCGATCTTCCGCGCGAGCGGGCGGGAGAGAAGGTGATCGCGCTGACCAGGTTCGGCGGCTACTCCGAGATGGTCTGCGTCTCCGCTGGGGCTGTCCTGCCGATTCCCGAAGGCATGACCTTCGCGGAAGCCGCGTCGATTCCGGTCAACTGGCTGACCGGCTGGCACCTGCTGGTCGAGCTGGCGAATCTGCGCCGCGGCCAGACCGCGCTGATCCACGCGGCGGCCGGGGGAGTGGGAACGGCCGCGGTCCAGATCTGCCGGAGGATCGGCGCGACGTCGATCGGCACGGCCTCGGCCGGAAAGCACGCGCGGTTGAAGGAACTCGGGCTCTCGCACGCCATCGACTATCGCAGCGTGGACTTCGAGCCCGAGGTGATGCGGATCACCTCCGGCCGCGGCGTGGACGCGGCGCTCGACGCGGTGGGGACATTCCGCCAGAGCTTCCGCTGCCTGGCGAAGGTGGGAAAGCTGATGATGTACGGGGCGAGCGCGATGGTCCGGGAAGAGCGGCTCAGCAGCCTGTTTGCCGCGCTGTCCACGGCGGCGAAGATGCCCTGGTTCCATCCGCTCAAGCTCCTGCCGGACAACAAGGGGATCTTCGGCGTGAACATGGGCCGGCTCTGGGACGAGACGGCGCTGCTGCGGAGGGAGTTGGAGGAGATCCTCAAGGGCTTCGTGTCCGGGGAGTTCAAGGCCATCGTCGATTCGGAGGTGCCGTTCGCCGAGGCGCGCCGCGCGCACGAGAGGCTACAGTCGCGGCAGAACTTCGGGAAGGTGGTGCTGGTTCCTTGATGCCGCGCTGGCTGCTGGCATTCGCGGTGGGGCTGGGCGCTTTCGGCCTGCTGGGATTCTCGGGCAGCTCGTGGTTGCACGGCGTCCACTTCGAGGATCGGCTGTTCACCGTCGAGGAGCGGCGGGCGCAGCGCGAGCTGTGGGGCTCGTCGCGCGGGATCCGCAGCGACGAGTGGGGAGTGGAGACGCCCCAGGTGCGCGCGCAGCAGCTGGCCGGCTTCCCGCTGGTGAACCTGAACGAGGGCCTCGGAGAGCTGCAGCGGAACACGTACGACATCCCGGTGCTCGACTGGGGCGTGCCGTTCCGCCCGCTGACCTGGCCTTATCTGTTGAAGGCGAAGTGGTCGCACGGCCTGCGCTGGTTCTTGCGCGACCTGCTGCTGCTGCTCGGGGTGTACGGGCTTCTGGTCGCCTTCGTGGAGGACAAGCGCGTCGCCGCCGTCGCCGCGGTGGCGGTCCTGTTCAGCAGCGCGTTCGTCTGGTGGCGCTCGACGGTGATGATCGAGTTCGTCGGCTTCTTGTGCCTGACGGGAGCGGTCGCCGCCCGGGCGCTGCGCGATCTGCGCCCGGGCTGGTTCGCGCTGACCGCCTGGCTTGCGGCGTGCAGTTTCTGCGTCTTCTATCCGCCGGTCTGGGCGCCCATGCTGTGGGTGGTCTGCGGCGTGATCGCCGACGTGAGCTGGCGGAGGAGGCGTCTGTGGGCAGGAGCCGCGCTTGTCGGCCTGATCGC
>DASQAS010000127.1:0-2308 GCA_035635635.1 Myxococcales bacterium
GGCGTGGGCGCTGGGCGCCGCGCATCAGCGCGGCGTGATTCACCGCGACGTGAAGCCCGACAACATCATGATCGAGCGCGCGACCGAGCGCGCGGTCGTCACCGACTTCGGGATCGCGCTCGGGAGCCGGGCAGGGAAGACTGAAAGCCCGGGCAGCGCGGTCACCGGGACCGCGCGCTACATGAGTCCCGAGCAAGCGTGCGGCGAGCCGGTGGACGCACGCAGCGACCTCTACTCCCTGGGGGCGACGTTCTTCTACGCCCTCACCGGCCGGGCACCATTCGAGGCCGCAAACCTGCCCGCGATCATGACGAAACACGTCTACGAGCCCGCCCCCCAGGTTCACGCGCTCCGGCCCGAGGTGCCCGCCAAACTCTCAGCTGTGGTCGACCGCCTGCTGCGCAAAGCGCCGCCGGAGCGGTTTCAGACGGCGGACGATCTCGCGCGAGTCGCCGGCGAACTGCGGGGCCGGGACTTTCGCGCCCCGCCGCTGCTGCGCGCCTTCGTGCGGAACGCGCAAGTCTCGACCCTGGTCCTGTTGGCGTCGGTGCTGGCTGGGAAAGGGATGGGGATCATCGGCGCGATCCTCCTCTTTCAGCTGGTCGTGGTGGCGCGCCGACTCCTGAAGGACGGCTACACGTTCGGCGACATTCGGGCGGCCCTGCTTGCCGAACGGCAGGTGCAGCTCGAGGAGGACGAAGTCATCAAGCGGCGCCGCTGGTTCCTGCGGCTGGACGCGTTGTGGTACCGGGTGTGGGCCGGAAGAGCCGGTCGCGCGTTCTTCTGGCTCGCTGGGTGGGGCCTCAAGGCGACTGCACGCGCAGCCCTGCCCTCCGTCGAGCCGACCGAGCTCGTGCTGGGACGCTCGGCGCTCTCCGCGTATCAGGCGTTGCCGGACTCGGAGCGGCGCCAGGCGCGAGACCTTCCGGCCGTGGTCGAACGATTGGAGACCGGGGCCGAAGCACTGCGGGCACGGGGCGACACGGGTGAATCGCTCACCGAAGCCGTGGCGGCGCTCGAACACCTGCGTCTCGCCCTCGTGAAGCGGCAGTCCGGCGTGGGGTCGCCGTCCGATCTGACGCTCGTGCTCGAGCGCGCCCGGGCGATCGGGGACCACGTGGACCGCCGGATTGCGGCGGCGGCTGAGGTGCAAGCCCTCCTCGAGTAGAGCGTCCACTCCCAACGCTTCAGCGACCCCGCTAAGTTCTTCTGCTGCATAACACGGCCAGGTAGCTCAGTTGGTAGAGCAGCGGACTGAAAAGACTACGCGCCAGGGGAGGGGGGACAGGGGCCGACTTGGCGGGGCCTTCCCGCGCGGCCTCGGGCAGCATGACAGATGAGGCGGTGAGCGCGCACCCGTTCGATTGCGGAGACTTCGTCGCGAAGATCTCCTTCCGGTTCGTGGGTCCAAGCACACCCGTGCCGAGGCTGCTGCTCTCCCTCCTGCGCCGGCTGGATGCAGTCGGTTTCTCGTTCGAGTTCGTGAACACCCAAGTTCCTCCCGAGGAGCAGTATTTGAAGGAGCGGATCCGCGGCATTTTCACGGTCCGCAAGCAGTCGACGCTGGCCGTAGCGCTGATCATCAACAAGATCGTCTCCCGCCTCCGCGACCATGAAGCGTTCGTGAACATCGGCGTGCTGCACGGGTTCACGCTGTTCGCGGGCATGGTGGGCAACCGGGATAAGCGCTGCGTGGGCGTAGACAATTCGGAGCGGGTCGCCGCGCCAGGCGGGCCCTTCATGAAGCGATTCCACCGGTTGCGAAGCGAGTGCCAAGAGTTCCACGCCGTGAGCTATGAGGAGTATTTCGATCGCGTACACCGGGGTCCGATCGGGTTCTACGTGTACGACGCCGATCACGGCTACGAGCACCAGCTGCGCAATCTGCTCCTGGCGGAGCGGTTCTTCTCGGACCGCTGTCTGGTCATGATCGACGACGCGAATGCGCCCCAGGCGAGGCAGGCGACCCAGGACTTCCTGTCCCGCAGTACTGACCGGTATGAGACCCTGCTGGATGTGCGCACCCCATCCGATCGGCATCTGACGTTCTGGAACGGCACTTTGCTTCTGCGGAAGCGCGGCTAGCCGCGGAGAGTGCCCCGGCAGCCGAGGCAATGCTACCGAGGAATTCGCGGCGCGATTGCTCCCCGGTTGCAAAAGCGCTTGTCACTAGGGAAGTTTCGCGTCCTTCGGCCAGGTAGCTCAGTTGGTAGAGCAGCGGACTGAAAATCCGCGTGTCGCCGGTTCGATTCCGGCCTTGGCCACTAGTCCAGCCCCCGGTCGCGCAGTCGGATCACCTCATCGAGCG
>DASQAS010000128.1:0-22894 GCA_035635635.1 Myxococcales bacterium
AGATCCGCCGGAGGGAAGAGGAGCTGCGCAGGAAGATCGACGCCCGCAAGTAGACACAACCGCGCCGGCGGACGGGCCCCCTCCCGTCCGCCGGCGCGCTGACCGCCTCCCCCCCGGAAGCGCGGCCTACACCCTGCGGTAGTTGTCCCCCCGAGTTGGAAGCTGGCAAAGCAGCGCGCGTGCCAGCCGTTTGTCTGGAAGCACGGCCTTTCGTCCCGTTCCGGTGGATCGCCGCGCCTGTGGCGCTACGCTGGCGCTACAGCGCAAACACCGCCCCGGCTTGCCGCGTCACGAATGGAATACCGGCCCCCGGCGGGCGTTCTGAGGCCGGGAAACCAAAGGAGCGCCATGCGATCTGCACTTGCCCCTGGAATCTCTCTCGCTGTCCTCGCCGGTTGCGCCTCCAGCACGCCGTCTCCGGGCACGCAGGCCCCGAGTCCCGCCCTCGCGCAGGAGATCGTCGCCGCCCCGGACCGCACCGAGCGGGACCGCGGCATGGACGTGCACCGCAAGCCGGTCCCGATGCTCACCTTCTTCCAGGTCGCGCCGGGTATGCGCGTCGCCGAGTTGGGCGCCGGAGGCGGGTACTCGACCGAGCTGTTCGCGCGGGCGGTCGGGCCCAACGGGACAGTCTACGCCCAGGACACTCCCAACTGGGACGGCCCGGCCCTGCAGAAGGTTTGGGAGATGCGGCTCGCGCGCCCCTCCTTGAAGAACACGAAGCACTTCCTCCGCCAGTGGGACGATCCGCTGCCTCCCGACGCGAAGGAGCTCGACGCGGTCTATTCGGTCGCGGTGTACCACGACGCGATCGCGGAGAAGTCCGACACGAACAAGATGAACCAGGCGGTGTTCGCCGCGCTGAAGCGGGGCGGGGTCTACGCGATCATCGACAACAGCGCCAAGGCGGGCGCCGGAACCGCGGAGGCGGAGCCCCTGCACCGGATCGACGAGCAGACCGTGCGCGACGAGGTGGCACGGGCCGGCTTCAAGCTGGCGGGCGAGGACCGCTTCCTGCGCAATCCGGACGATCCGCGCGACTGGAACGCCGACTCCGGCGTGAACAAGACACACACGCAGGACCGATTCGCGCTCAAGTTCGTCAAGCCGTGAGCTGACCCCCGGGCTTGCGGCTCGCGCCTGGCGGTGATGGAGTACACCAAGGCGTACGAGCTGTACCGGAACGACCGGGAAGAAACGGCGCGCTGAATCCCACCCCGGAGCAGGTCTCCTTTCTTGCGCTGACGCGCCATGGCGCTACGCTCGGTTGGACCTCGCCAACGGTGTCGGAGGGAGTGCGTGCCGAGCGAACGCGTCTTTGCATTCTGGGGCCTGCTGGTGCTGGCGATGCCGCTTCTCGGCTTCGGCATCCGGCGCCGCGGAAACCGCGTGGACCGGTGGTTCTTCGGCGCCTGCGTCCCCGTGACGTTCCTGCTGCTGGGATTCTTTCCCCGGATGATCTTCGACCCGGTGCTCGGCATCCTGATCACGGTGACCTTCAGCGCCAGCCTCGCGATGGTGTACCTGGCGACCTCCAACTCCATCTGGGCGGCGACGCGGCTCATGATCCTGCTCGCGATCCTCGACGGCGCGGCGCTCTCCTTCATCTACGTCAGCCTGGAGTGGAAGCTCGGGACCTTGATGTTCCCCGTACTCCTGCTGGGGGTCGCCGCCGCGGCGGCCTTCCCTACCGTCCTGGTCGTCCGCCGGCTCGCTCCCTGGAGCGGCGGCGGCCCGGTCAGCTCCAGCTGATCGCCGGAGAGCCGGCGACAGATCGATGCCTCGCATCGAGCTCGCAACGCGGATCGGCTACACCGTGCCCAGGTCGCTTGACCAGCGGTCAGAACGTAGCCGTGATCGTCGCGGTTCCGGGGGCGCCGGACTGGCCAGCCAGAGTGATGGTTGCAGAACCGTGGATGAAATAGGCCGTCTGCCCATTTGCCGACGCCGAGTCGACGCTCGTCAACACGACCGAAAAAATCCCGATCGGTCCACCGCTGTTCTGCAGGTAGGTAGCATTCGTGGTCTGCACCTGGCCGGCCGCGGCGCTGACGTCGGCGGCGGTGGAGTACGTGCGGATGGTCGGCGCAGACGGCAGCGTCATCGCGAACTGCGCCACGTTGATGCCCGCCAGAGTGCCATCCATTGCAATGCTCACCGCGTTGCCGGTCCCCGGCGAAAAAGCGCCCGCCGCGAAGCAAGACACCGTCTGCTGCGGCCCGCCATTGACGGTGACGTTCATGCTGCAATGCATCGAAAGATCCGAACCGCACGCAGCCGTCGCCACGACACCGGCAATGACCAAGGCCTTCTTCATCCGGTCCTCCCCGCGCGGCCTGTGGACCGCTCTGGCGAGTGTACCGGCGCCCACCGCGCGAGAAAGAAATCGCCACAGAACCGGCGGACGTCACGGGTGGGACGATGTGGCTATGGTAGCCGCGGACTCGATCCGGAAGGCCACGGAAAGCGAGGAGTGGATAGAGCTGCTGCGCTGACGAATCTAGCCGCTGGATCGGGGATCGACTCGGAACCAGCGCGCTAGAAAGGGTGCCGCGAGGCATCCCGCCCCGATCGCCGCATACCCGAGCGCCCACGCGCCCGGCTTCGCCCCATTCCCCGCGGCGTCGAGCGTCGCGCCAAAGACGATGGGCCCCAGCATGCCGCCGCCGAATCCGGCCAGCGAATAAAGCCCCATCGCCGTCCCGCGCAGCTCCTCCGGTGCAACCGCCACGAGCCCGGCGGTGAGCGTCGCGGAATCGGCCATCACCAGGAGCGAGTAGATGACCAGGAGCGCGAGCACCATCGTCCAGTGCCACGGCGCCGAGAAGCCCAGAAGGATGCCGCAGGTTCCGGACGCCGCCATCGCGAGCAGGATCAACCGGCGCCGTCCGACCCGCTGCGCGATCTCGTTTCCCACGATGGACGACGGCACGGAGAGCAGATTGACCACCGCCGCGACCGTGGCCGGCTGCCAGGGAATTCCGCGCGGCTGCAAGGCGGCCGAGTACGTGAGGAAGGCCACCATCCAGCTTCGCGATCCGAACAGCTCCAGGCAATGCGCGGTGTACCCGAGCACGTACCCGGCCAGATCGCGGTGCCGCAGGACGCGCGCCCACGCCGTGAACGGCACGAGGGCCACCACGCCCGCCGCGGGCACGGGCGAGGCGCGCTCCATCGGTCTCACCGCCATGAGCACCAGCGCCGCGGAGACCAGCGGCCCCGCGCCCCCGGCGAGAAACGTCGCTTGCCAGCCGGCGCGCGGCGCGATGAAGCCCGCCAGTGCCAGCGAGAGCGCGGTCCCGATGCCGAACGACGACGTGTAGAAGGCGATGGCGCGGCTCTGCTTCGGGCCGCCGGCGCGCTCAGAGAGCAGCCGCAGCCCGGGCATGTACGTGCCACCGATCCCCGCTCCGAGCAGCGCCTGGAAGAAGGCCGCGCTCGCGAAGCCGCGCGCCAGAAGACCGAACCCTGCGCTTCCCACTGCCGCCACCAGCGCGCCCGCCACGTGGACCTTGCGCCCGTCCGCGCGATCCGTCGCCGCCGTCCAGTGCGAGACGGAGAGGACGTACCCGGCGAAGAACATCCCGCCGATCACGCCGGCTTGCGCGTTCGTGAGCGCCCACGCGTCGCGCAGCTCCGGAAGCTGCGCGGCGTACGTGGCGAAGCCGAGCATCGAGCAGATGTGCGCGGCGATCAGGACGGGCACCGGAGGCATGTCCGCCCTCATCTACCCTGAACCGGCGTGACGCCGGAGGCAGTCCGGCAGTAGGATGCCGCCTCGTCCGAATCGGCTGGCTGCCGACACGGGCCAACCAGGGGGGAAACAATGCGATCGCGTTTCGTCACTCCAGTCCTGACTGCCGCTTGCCTCGCCCTGATCGGCTGCGGCGTCACGCCGCCCGACGCGGAATTCTCGAATCGCCCGTCCGAGATCACGAACGGCACGCTGGACGGGAACGCGCATCCCGCCGTCGTCCTGCTCGTCATGGACGTCGCCGGCTCCCCGGCCTTCCGCTGCTCCGGCACGCTGATCGCCCCGAAGGTCCTGCTCACCGCGGGGCACTGCGCGGGCGAGCCGGGCGAGTTCAGCGGCATGCGCGTCTTCACCGAGTCCGACGTGGAGAACGGGAACAACAACTATCCCTTCGCGGGGCCGAACACGGTCGAGGCCACCGAGTGGCACTCGCATCCGCTCTTCACCGAGGCGCTGTTCTTCCTGCACGACGTCGGCGTGGTCCTGCTCAGCAAGCCGGTCAGGCTCGCCGCCGGGCAGTACGGCAAGCTTCCCTCGGTCAACCAGCTCGACGGGCTCAAGAACGGCAGCGCGACGACGTTCACGGCCGTGGGGTACGGCCTGCAGCGGATCAACCCGGTGTTCGTGGAGGCGGAGCGGGTCCGCATGTTCGCCGAGCCGCACCTGATCCAGATCAACACGCCTTCCGTCGGCGACTTCTCCATGCTGCTGTCCAACAACGCCTCGACCGGCGGGACTTGCTTCGGCGACTCCGGCGGCCCGAACTACCTGGGCAGCAGCAACGTGGTCGCCGCGGTCACTTCCTTCGGCCGGAACAACAACTGCGCCGGCACCGGCGGCGTGTTCCGCCTGGACCGCCAGAACGTGCTGGATTTCGTGGGGCAGTTCCTGAAGTAGCCGCATCGCCAGAGGCCAGCCTGTACGCGGCGGCTCGCAGTGAGACCGGAGTCCTCCGCGTGCGATCCGCATCGAACCCGGCTAAGTTCGGTGTCCGATGGAAGCGAGCTGGTGGGTCTGGACGCTCTTCGCGCTCGTCGTCCTCGCGGCGCTAGCCCTCGATCTGGGCGTTGCTTCCCGCGGGCCAGGGGGCGGAACCAGCCTGCGGTCAGCGGCGCTCTGGAGCGGCTTCTGGATTGGCCTGTCGCTCCTCTTCGGCGTGGTGATCTGGGCCCTGTACGGCCCGGATCCCGCAGTGACCTACCTCACGGCCTACGTGCTCGAGAAGTCGCTCTCCATCGACAACGTGTTCGTCTTCGTGATCATCTTCTCGGAGCTGAAGACGCCGCCGAAGAGCCAGCGCCAGGTCCTCTACTGGGGTGTGCTGGGCGCGCTGGTGTTTCGAGGCGTCCTGATCGCCGCGGGGATGTACCTGATCGAGCGCTTCCAGTGGCTGATCCATCCCTTCGCCGTGCTGGTCCTGCTCGCCGCGGCCAGAATCCTGTTCGGCCGCGAGAAGGAGCGGGAGATGGTCACCAAGGCCTGCGACGTCTGTGGGTCCTGGGTGGCCCGCGTGCTCCCGATCACGCCGGTGCTGCACGGGGAACGGTTCCTGATCCGGCAGCGCGGGCGGCTGCTCGTCACCCCCCTGCTGGTGGCGCTGATCGTGGTGGAGACGACCGACTTCGTCTTCGCCCTCGACTCGATCCCCGCCGCCCTCTCCATCAGCCGCAATCCGTTCATCATCTATACGTCCAACGTCTTCGCGATGCTGGGCCTGCGCTCCCTGTACTTCGTGCTCGCCGACGTGCTGAAGCGGCTGCGCTATCTGCGGCCGGGCCTCGCGGCGATTCTCGCGTTCGTGGGCGCGAAGATGCTGCTGGGCTCGGTGATCGAGGTGCCGGCCTGGGCTTCCCTGATGGTGATCGTCGCGATCCTCGGCGTCGCCGTGGTGTTCTCGCTGGCCTTCCCCGCGCAGGAGGCGCACCCCGAGCGCGCCAACGTCGGCTGACTCCGGGCGAGGTGAGGAAAGGGAGGACTCTGGAATTTTGGCGTTTCGAGGCCGTACCCCTCAAAGTCAACTCGATGGAATCCGCCGCCAGCCGGGATGTACGCAGTCCAGCGGCGCCGCCGAAGCCCGACCTGGCCATTCCCGCCGTCCAGCTCGTCGGCGTCGTGAAGACGTACGGTCTCGTCCGGCCCAGCCCTGCGCTGCGCGGCGTCAGCGTGCGGATCGCGCGCGGCGAGTGTTACGGGCTCGCCGGACGCAACGGAGCCGGGAAGACCACGCTGATCAAGGTGATGCTCGGGCTGATCGCGCCCGACGCGGGTGAGGCGCGCGTCTTCGGCGTGCGTCCGGACCGGCCCGAGATCCGCCGGCACGTCGGATTCGTCCCGGAAGCGGCGGAGCTTCCTCGGGGCGCCTCGCCGCTGCAACTGGTCAAGCGATGGGCGCGCCTGCGTGGACTTCCGGTGCAGGCCGCCCTCGCCCAGGGCGAGGCGAACCTGCGCCGGCTGGGCATGGGCGAGCTGCTGCACCGGCAAGCGCACCGCTTCTCGAAAGGAGAGAAGCAGCGCACCCTGGTCGCCCTGGCCTTGCTCGGCGAGCCGGATCTGCTGGTGCTGGACGAGCCGACCGACGGCCTCGACCCGCTCGGCCGCGCGCTGGTGCGAAAGGTGATCCTGGAGGAATGCGCGGCCGGCCGCACCGTCTTCATCAACTCGCACCTGCTTTCGGAGACCGAGCGCGTCTGCACGCGCGTCGGCATCCTCCACGAGGGGCGGCTGGTTCGGGAAGAGGTGCTCTCGAAGCGCGCAGAGAGCGAGCGCGCCTCGAGCGCTCTGGTCCTGGAATCCAGGCTCGACGCCGTCCTGGAATCCAGCCTTGGCGCGCGAAGGCCCTCGGCCGACGGAGGCTCCGGGCACGTGTACCTCGTGGAGCACGAGGATCTCGACGAGCTCAATCGCGCGATCGACCGCGTCCGGGCCGCCGGCGTACGGGTGATCGAGGTCCGCCGGGTCCGCCGCGACCTGGAGGAGTCGTTCACCGAGGTGGCGACCGCCGACTCCGGCCAGGAGCTCGCTTCGGTGGACGCCGGTGACCTCGTCGAGGCGCCGCAGCAGCCGCCGTCACCGCTCCGCGGCGCGGTCGCGACCGCCCGGGTGGCGGTGGAGATCGGAGCGGACCTGGTCGCCCGCAAGATGGTGCACGTCGCGACCGCCGGCGCGGCGCTGATGCTGGCGATCCTGGTGCTGGTCGTGCGCAACCAGGCCGTCCTGGGCCTGGCGGCGGGCGCACGCCAGCTGCGGACCGGCGGCTTGCTCGACGACGAGCAGCTGGCGCAGATGATCGGCCGCGTCGCGGCGGCCAGCGAGTATTGGACCCTGCTGTTGGGCGGGATCCTGCTCTCGGCGCTCTTCGCGCCGCAGCTGCTCGATTCCCGCCGCAGCACGCTCCTGCTGGCACAGCCCGTGTCGCGCGCGGATCTGGCTCGGGGCATCTTCGCCTCCGTCTGCCTGCTGGCGCTGACGGTCTGCGGCCTGTCGGGGATCGCGTTGTTCGTCGCGGTGCGAGTGCTCGGCCTCCACGTCTCCGGCGCGCTCCTTGCCGTTCCGCTCTTGACCACGGTCGCCTTCGCCGCGCTCTACGCCGGCGTGCTCCTCGCGACCTACCTCTTCCCGAACGGGTTGTTCGCGGCCATCGTCGGTGGAGCCTCGGGGCTCGCTTTCCTGGTCGCGGGATTCGCGGATGCGGCCCGGCCGGCCAATGCGCAGCAGCTCAGCGGCTTTTTGCTGGGGCTGCTGCCCAGGATCGTCGGCCTGCACTACCAGGCGATGCGCCTCGGCGCCGGCTCGGGAATCGCCTGGTTCCCGATCCTTTCGACCCTGGCGTACACGGCGGCGGTGCTGCTCCTCCTGACGGTGGTCGCGCGCAGGAGCGAACGATGACGGTGGTCCCGCGCCAGACCTCTTCGCCGCGGAAGCGGGCCCTGCGCGACCTCCGCACGGTGGGCATGTCCATCGGTCTTCTTGCCCTGTCCGGATCGATCTGGGTGTGGTCCTCCAGACGGGCGGTCGAGCGGCGCGAGAACGTCCTCGCGAAGGTGCCGGCATTTCCGGCGCGCGGACAGGAGCATCCCCGGATGGCGCCCTCGGGCAACGCCGTTCGTCCAACGGAGCCCCGCCGGCCCGATCCGCCGCCCGCCCCGCAGCCCGCGCGCTCTGTCAAGCCGGATCCGATGACCTCGTTCGTGCTCCAGCCGAGTCACAACGTCGCGCTGGTCCACGTAAACGCCCTGCTCAACACGCCCCTGTTCGACCGGATCCGGCAATGCCTGCCGGAGCAGTGGGGACAATTCACGGAGACCGCCGCGCGGATGGGGATCGACCTGGAGCGCGACGTGGACCGGCTGGCGATGAGCCAGGACGGGATGGCGCTGAGCGGCTTCTTCGAGGGGAAACCGATCGCGCGCACGATCGCCGGCTTGTGGCACGACGCCGAGGAGCGCCAGCATCGCGGGCAGTCCATCTGGATCTCCAAGTACGCGGGGATCGCGCAGGTCGGAAACCTCCTGCTCACCGGCACGGCCGACTCGATGGAGCGGCTGGTCGACCGGGCCCTGGATCCGCCGCCGCAAGGAGCGGATCCGTACGACGTCTACGGCGATGTGTTCATGCGCAGCGACCTGACCGATCTCCGTGGGTCCGGCTCCGCCGGCGGCAGCCGCGACCCGGCGCAAGCCATCCTGGACGGATTGAGCGGCGTGACCGTCCGCGCCAACGTCTGGGACATGGTCGCGCTCTCGATCGAGGGCAAGCCCCAGGCGGGACGGAACGTGGCCGATCTGGCGGCGATGGCCCGCGGCGCCATCTCGCTCGCGCGCGAGCAGCTCGATCCGAGCGAGGTCGAGCTGGCAACGCTTGCGGAGCTGGCGAAGGTCACCGGCTCGGGCGACGCGCTGAACATCGACCTCGCCCTGCCGATGAACGACATCTTCGACAAGTTGCACTTTCCCTGCCCGGGTGCGCAGGGCACCGGTCAGGCGCAGGATCAACTGGGTTCCGCCTCCCGCGACAAGCGCTGAGCGGCTAGACCAGCCCAGGCGCGTTCCAGCCGTGCCGGCACGTGCTTGTGCCAGGGCGTCCCGACGAAGGGATCGCAGTCCTCGGTTGCGGTCAGCTCGTTCGGCGCGACGCCGGCCGCACCGCGGTCTCCATAAGCCACCCCGAGCCCGTTCGGCAGCGCGACGTGCCCGCGCTGCATCGTCGCGGAGACCTCCACCGGCACCGTCACCGCCTGGCGGCGGGTCACCAGCCGTACCTGCCCGCCGGTCTCGACGCCGAGAGCCGCGGCGTCGTCGGGGTTGATCCGCAGCGCCCCTGCCGCATCCTTCTTGCGCCACTCGGGATCGCGGATGATCGTGTTCGCGGTGAAGGATCGCCGCTCGCCCGCCGTCAAGACGAACGGAAACGACGGATCGCGCGCCGGCGCATCGTTCAGGCGGTCGATCTCCTCGAGCAGCTCCGGCAGCGCCAGGTGCAGCGTCTCGCCGGCGCGCGGCCGGACGTCCGCCCACTCGTCGATGGCGAACACCACGCCCGACTCCGAGTCGAGGATCCGCTCGAACAGCGCGCACGCGACCTCGACTGGCGTTCCCTCGAACCCGGCGCGCGCGAGCGAAGGCCCCAGCTGCAGGGCGGCGCGCGCGGCCAGCCCGAACAGGACCGCGCCCTCGCGCAGTTCCTCCGGAAGACGCAGCGTGCGATAGAGGATCACCGGGGCAAGGGCCGAGAGCCGTCGATCCGGCACGACGTGCTCGAGGAAGGCGGCCGCGTAGGCCGCGAGGCCCCCGGTAGCCGCGGCATGAAGCGGCGCCAGGTCGGCCTCGGTGAAGGCGCCGAGCGACTCGCAAAGCCGCGCATGGATCTCCGCCTCCGGAAGCGTGCCCGGCGCCGGTGTCAGCAGGCGCCGCCGGAGGTGGAAGTAGTTCTCGGGAAAGTCGAAGTTGAAGAACGTCGCCTCGGCCTTCTCGAACTGCGACGAGGCGGGCAGCACGTAGTGGGCGAGCTTCGCGGTCTCGCTGAGCGCGACGTCGATCACCACCACCGTGTCGAGCGCCGCCAGCGCCTCGCGCATCCGCTTCGAGTCCGCGAGCGAGTGCGCCGGATTTGCCGCCTCGACCAGCATCGCGCGGTAGCGCTTCGGATGGTCGGTCAGGATCTCGTCGGCGATCGAGTTGCACGGCACCAGCCCGCCGACGAGCCGGGCGCCCACCACGGGGCTGGTGCGCTTCGACTCCCCGTTGGTGAGATCGACAAGGGTGGCGGGGATGTAGTGCGTGCCGGGCTTTCCGAAGCTGCCGGTGAGGAGGATGAGCAGCCGGTGCAGGTAGCTCACCAGCGTCGAGTGGTGGTTCATCTGCACGCCGAGGTCCTCGAAGCTGGCGAGCGCCCGCGCGGTACCGATCACCCGGGCGGTACGCCGCACCAGCTCCGGGTCGAGACCCGTGCGATCGATCGCGTCCGGGATCGGGATTCGCCGGATGGCGGCGCTCACGGTCTCGAGCTCTCCGGGCGCGACGTTCGCCGTGAGGAAGCCGCGATCGATCAGGTCCTCCTCCAGCAGGAGCCCGAGCAGCGCGACGAGCAGCCAGGCATCCGTCCCGGGGCGCAGCGCGAGATGGATGTCCGCCAGCTCGGCGGTCTCGGTGCGGCGCGGATCGACGACGATCAGCGTGCGCGCCTTGTCGGCCGCGATCTTCTGCAGGGTGACGCGCGCCCGTGGGATCGAGTGCGAGTGCCAGGGGTTCTTGCCGAGGAACAGCGCGACGTCGCAATGCTCGAAGTCCGCGCGCGTGGCGCTGCCCATCATCCGCGACGCGACCCAGAACTCGCCGGTCTTCTCCTGCGCCAGCGCGCTGGAGCGGTAACGCGAACCGAGCACGCGCCGGGTGGCGGCGGAGTACGCGCCCGGCAGATGGTTCCCCTGCCCACCGCCGCCGTAATAGAAGATCGCCTCGCCGCCGTGCGCGTCGCGCACCGCCGCGAAGCGCGCCGCTACCTCGCGGATGGCGGTGTCCCAGTCGATCTCTTCGAACGTGCCGTCGGCCCGCCGGCGCAGAGGGGAGGTCAGCCGATCCGCGCCATGCTGGTAGTGGTCCAGCCGATGCGGCTTCTCGCAGGCGTATCCGCGCGACGAGGGATGCGCCCGGTCTCCGCGCACCTGGACGAGGTGCCTCCCGTCCTGTCCCCCGAGCTTCACCTCGAGGCCGCAGTTGCATTCGCAGAGGATGCACGCCGTCCGCTTCCAGGGGCCGTCGGTCGCCATGCCGGCCAGTCTGGACAATCTGGTTGCTTCATGCAACCATATTCGGATGCGGCACCGGTTCGATCGGGAAAACTGCTCAGTGGCCCGCGCCTTGGAGGTGATCGGCGACTGGTGGACGCTCCTGGTCGTCCGGGAGGCGATGCTCGGCACCCGCCGGTTCGCCGACTTCGCGGCCGAGCTCCCGATCGCCCGCAACATCCTCGCCCGCCGCCTCAACCATCTCGTGCGCCGCGGCGTGCTCGCGCGCGTCAATGCGGGCACGCACGGGACCCGCTACGAGTACGAGCTCACGTCGATGGGGAAGGACCTCGCCACGGTGATGACCGCGTTGCGCCAGTGGGGCGACCGCTGGGTGTTCGGCGAGGGCCACGAGCCGGTCCTCGTCCGCGACCGCCGCACCGGGCGGCCCGTCCCCCGCCTCCGCATCCTCGACGAGAGCGGAGCGCCGATCTCCGGCCGCGACCTCGAGGTCCTGCCGGGCCCGGGCGCGGGAAAGCGCACCATCGCCCGCTATCGGCGCGCCGCACGGCCGACCTCGAGCTAGGCTTTCAGGTCCAGGTGCCGTCGGCGAGCGGCCGCTGGGACGCTCTGCTAGCCTCGATCGATGATCGAACCACGCATCCTCCTCTCCGCGCTCCTTGTCGCGAATGCGCTTGCAGCCCCCGCATCGGACCCCGCGGCCCTCCGCGCGATGGCCCGCGATTATTACGCCTGGCACGATCGCGAGAATCCCGTCAACAGCAGCGACCAGGGCTTGCACACCTGGGACGATCAGCTCTCGGACCGGTCGATGCCCAAGGTGCTGGAGCGCCGCAAGCTTGTGGAGGCGCTGCTCGCAAAAGTGAAAGCGCTGCCCGTCGCGGATTGGAGCAAGGACGATCGCGTCGATTCGGCGCTCTTCCGCGCCCAGCTCGAGCAGGAGGCGTTCTCCGGCCGCGTGCTCCGATTCGAGGAGACCAATCCGCAGCTCTACGTCAACGAGTGCAGCACCGGGATCTTCTCGCTGCTCAAGAAGGAGTATGCGCCCAGGCGGACCCGTGCGCTGGCGGCGACCGCGCGCCTGCGCCGGATGCCCGCCTTCCTGGAGCAGGCCAGGAAGAACCTGACCCGCCCCGTCGCGCTCTACGCGCGCCTTGCGGCAGAAGCGGCGCGCCGGGGCGACGATCTCTACCAGACCAGCCTGATGGTCCTCGCCGGCGATCTTTCCCCCGCGGAGAAGCAGGAGCTGACCGAGGCCCGCGACGCCGCGCTTTCGGCGCTGCATTCCTTCGCCGCCTGGCTCGAGTCGCGCATTCCGAAGATGGCTGCGTTCGTACCCATGGGCCGGGCCAACTACGACCTGTACTTGCGGCACGTCCACCTGCTGCCGTTCGATGCCGCGCAGATCGAAATGCTCGGACAAGCGGAATTGAGCCGCTACCGCGGGCTCGAGGCGCTGCTCCCCGACCCGTCGCTTGCATCGCCGGATCCGGCGCGCGCAAAGAGCATCCCGTCGGACCAGCAAGCCTTCCTCACCGCATACCAGGCGCGTGAGAAGGAGATGATCGAATTCATGGAGAAGAACCGGCTGATCACCCTGCCGCCCTGGCTGGGACCCTTCTCCATCCGGCAGCTGCCCGAGGCGTTCAAGCCCACCTCGCCGGGCGGCTTCATGAATCCTCCCGGCCTCTACGACAAGGATCCGGAGGGCTTCTTCTTCATCCCCACCTACAACCCCAAGAGCCAGAACTTCTACATCAGGGCGGCCATCGAGGACCCTCGGCCCATCCTCGGGCACGAGGGCATTCCGGGCCACTTCCTCCAGATCTCCGTCGCCAACCATTTACAGCGCGAGATCCGGCGGCAGCACAGCGACAACGTCTTCGTGGAAGGCTGGGCGCTGTACGGCGAGGAAATGCTCTCCAGGCAGGGCCTCTACCCGGAGAATTCCGCCGCGCAAGGGCAAGTGCTGCGTCTCTCGCGCTATCGCGCGGCGCGCATCGGCGTGGACGTGAATCTGCAGACGGGCAAGTGGAGCTTCGAGCAGGCGGTCCGCTACTTCATGGAGGCCGGCGGTCTGGACCACGAAGCGGCGGAGGGAGAGGCGGCGGGGGCGGCGAGCTCGCCCTTGCAGAAGATCGGCTACATGACGGGAAAGTCCCAGATCATGGGGCTGCTCGGCCGCTATCGCGACCGCAAGGGCAAGGACTTCCGCCTGGGCACGTTCCACGACGAGTTGATCTCGTACGGCAGCTTGCCCGTGAGCGTGATCGAGTGGCTGATGCTCGACGACCGCGCCTCGCTGGATGCGGCGCTCAGATGACCAACGGCCCCGGCAGTCAGCGGACCTCGGTCAACCTGCCGGACCGCACGTCATAGACGAATCCGCGGACCGGAATGTCCTTGGGAATGAACGGCGAGTCTCGCAGCGCGGCGACATCATCGCGCACGCTCCTCTCCACGTCGGAGAACGGCAGGAAGTCGATCCCGCCCGCGTCCGCGTTGAGCTCGCGCTTCACCTGGGCGCGCAGGTCCTCGTTCTTGAAGGTGAGCATCCCGCAGTCGGTATGGTGGATCACGGCGACCTCGCGCGTGCCCAGGAGACGCTGCGAGACGATCAGCGAACGCAAGGCGTCCTTCGCGCGACCGCCGGCGTTGCGGATCACGTGGGCATCGCCTTCCTCGAGCCCGAGCGCTCTCGAGGGCACGATCCGCGCATCCATGCAGGTGACGACCGCGACCTTGCGTCGCGGCGGCATGGCGAGCCCGCCCTTGTCGAACTTTTTCGCGTACTGGCTGTTCGCCTCGATGAGCTCGTCGATGACGGCCATGGAGTACCTCCGGATCATCTGCGCCGGAGCCGCCGGCGCTCGGGGTTGCGGATACCACGAAGCCTCGAACGCCGGTCGCGATTTTCCGCACTGATTCGACCAGGCGAGCGGGCGCGCCAGGGGCATCCCGGCGCGCCCGGTCGCCCGGCTTCCTATGGAACCGTTGCCCCGTTCGCCTGGTTGATCAGAAACGCCGCATCTTCCGGCAAGAGCAGCCTCCTCGCCACCAGCGCATTCGCGGCCGCGGTCACCTTGGCCACGTAGTCCGCATGCGTCGGATACCTTTCCTGGAGGGACGGCCGCGGATCGCCTTTCGCCAGCCGCTCGGCTTGCGTCCGGAACAGGGGAATGAACCCTCCGTTCAGATCGCACGAGTCGCCTTCGCTGAAGCCCGCCTTGCGCACGCCCCAGCCCAGGTAGGTGCCGACCGGGACCAGCACCATGGTGCTGGTCAACCCGGCGATGGTGTTGCCGTCCTTGTCCACCGCCGGCACGCGCACGCTGTAGGCTCCACGCTTGATCGGCGGCTCCGCCATCACGCCGGAGATGTCCTCGACGTTGAAGTCGTGTCCGCGGTCCAGATAGAACTTCTGCGTGGCGACGCCTTGGAGCGTGAAGTTCACCGCGGGCATGTATGGATAGTGGATGGCGGAGAGCGGCACCAGCGTGCCGTCCCTGAGAGTCGGATAGAGGCTCGCTGGCGGCTCCCTCCCCGTCACGACCCAGTCGCGAAGCGCGACGAGCAGCGCCCGCTGGCCGTGGATGAAGGGATTCGGGTTGTTCGGCAGTTGGCACCCGTTGGGCGGCGCCGGGATCACATTGGGCGGCTGCCGCGTGACGTCGCCGCCGCCGTGCCGCGTGGACGCGTACAGATAGATCCGCACGTTCTTCGGGATCTTCAGATCGCGCTTGCTGTCCGAGTCGGTGGTGACCAGCGCCATCAACGCCTGCCAGTATTCGGTGTCCGAGTTGGTGTGGAAGATCTTCGGGCAGCTGCGCGTCCTGCGGCAGCGATCGAGCTGGCCCGCGGTGACTCCGGCGATCCGGTCCGTGCTCGCGCCCCAGGTCTGCGAGGACTCTGCACCCGGAAACTGGCGCTCGGTGTGCTGCGTTCCGGAGAGCCGGTCGGGCTGGCCGAACCGGACGTTGAACGCGCCGCGGTTCGAGGACTTGTGCGGGATCGCGCCCTCGAGGACGAGGTTGCGGTTCTCATCCTGGTTGAAGCCGAGCTGGATGAAGCTGCGGATCCAGCGGCCACTCTGGGACGATCCATAGATGATCGCGTTCTTGATGGACTGGCCCAATGGATTGGGGGGCATCCGCGCGGCGGGCGGGCACGGCTTGTGGTCGCGGCCCGAGCAGCCGTCGTCGTCGTCATCCTCTTCGTCGCCCCGGCCGCGCCACTCCTCGTGGTGTTTCTTCCCGCAGTGGCCCGTGCTGGCGCCGTTGCTGTTCCTGAGGAACGAGATGAAGTCGCGGGTCGCGGCGAAGCCCAGCCCGAGCACGGTGGGGTTCTTCGCGTCGTAGAGCAGCTCGTAGATGTGGTTGGTGTCGAAGTTGCCCTTCAGGCAGACCTTGGTGGTGCTCGGGACGCCTGGGAACGGCGTGCTCGAGCAGTCGGCGAATGCCCAATCGCTGTTCGCGATCGGGGCCTTGGGGTCGTCCTGGTGGACCCGGCGGGTCAGCGTCGCGCCGAGGTTGCTGGTGCTGACCGACTCATAGGATGGCGGAGTGGTGATGTTCACCGTGCTCGCCGCGGCGTCCAGGATGTACTCGGCCCGGATGCGGTTGACGATCTCGGTGCCGTTCCTGTTCTTCGCGACCGGGATGCGGACCTGGAGCCCGGTCGCGACGTCGCCCTCCCAGCCGTTGTCGGAAAGGACGTACCCCTGGCGCTGCAGGAAGCCGTCGCCCGCCGTGTCCTCGCCGCCGCCCGCGACGTTCAGCTCCAGGCTCCTGACCCGCCCGCGATTCGGCACGTCGTGCAGGAGAGTTCCGTTCGCCTTCGACATGTCGACCGGCTTGCTCAGCCAGAAGTCGACGTTGTACTCGACCATCCCGCGCGCGTTGCGGGGCGCGAGCTTGATGTCCGTGATCACCTCGTTGAGGGGATCGTCCGGATCCACTTCGCCGAACACCACTCCGCGCAGCGTCTCGTACTGCCCGACGGTTCCGAACGAGGCACCCCCGTAGGCGACGACGCGCGAGGTGATCTGCACCCTCGTGACGCGAGCCTGCGCCGCGCCCGCGAGCGCGAGCGACAGCAAGCCGGCCAACCCGACTCCGATGAGACCGCGCATGTTCGTTCTCCCTCGACAGCCTGGTCCCGTCGCTTCTCCCGCGGCGTCTCAGACCACTGTCGGATCCGCTCGTGGCGCGTGGCTGCCTCGGCTTTCAAGGGCGGCCGCGTCATCCGCCGGATGCTCCGGCGAGCGGACGAACGCCGGAACCTGGTGCCCTCGCCCAAGCGCCAGGTCGATCAGCTGGGTTCCAGTCCATGCGGCTGCAGGTGTGACAATCCGATCCCGCGCTTGCCATGCTTGCCATATCGAGGACGTGTACCAATTTTCGCGGACACCGCTCGCCTTGGCGCGACCAGACCGTCGACTGCTTTGTGGCAGCGGGGAGGTACGACGACATGATGAGGCGTTCGCATCTGAGAGCATCCATCCCAATCGCGGTTCTGCTGCTGGCGACAGCCGCGACTGCCGCTCCGCACAAGGACCCACCGGCGCTCCAGGTTCCGATCGTCGGATCAGCCTCGAACGGAGCAGCGTTCGCAGGCACGCTCAGCATCCTCAGGTTCGAGGCGCGCGCCAACCAGGTGGTGGCGATTGGAATCGTGAGGGGGACAGTCGCCGCCGGGACGGCCGTCGTGGGTGAGGTCGCCCTGCCTGTCCAGGTGACTGCTGCCAGCCAAGCGGCACCGGCCTCGTCCTCCAGCGCCTTGGTTGCCCAGCCGCAGGTCGCGCCCCAACAAACCGCAACTTGTACCGCGCTCAACCTGAACCTCGGGGCCGTGAACCTGAACGTCCTCGGGCTCTTGGTGACGACCCAGCCGATCGCGATCGACCTCTCCGGCGATTCATCCGCTCCCGTGGGCAATCTCGTCTGTACCGCACTGGACCTGCTGAACAACGTCGTGGGCCTGGTTGGCATCCTCAACCAGATCCTCGGCGCATTGACAGGCCTCGTCGGCGGCCTCGTCCCCTGAGCGAAAGTCGACGCGCAATGACCGCGGTCCGAGGTCCGGGCGACCGGCCTCGGGCCGAGCAACCGATCCCACCGGTTCGAACATTGGCGGCTCTCGAACGGGCCGGCTCGCTCGCGGCGCTCGCGCTGCTCGCTGCGGCGCTGCGAAAGCGCACCCGCCGGCATTCGTAGTTGGGAATTGGCGGCTGCGGCAGGGTCATCTATCCTGCCCAGGATGCCGCCGCGCACGCACGACGAGAGCTGGTTCCAGTGCATCGCAGAGGGCTGCCGCGCCCGGTATCCGATCAACTCCATCATCTACCGCTGCCAGTCGTGCGGCTCGCTCCTCGAGGTGCAACACGACATGGAGGCCCTCCGCCGGCGCGACGCGCAGACCTGGAAGGAGCTGTTCGAGGACCGCTACAAGTCGACGCAGTGGCCCTACGGCTCGGGCGTCTGGGGAAAGAAGGAGTGGGTCCTTCCCGAGATCGACGACGACAACATCGTCTCCCTCTACGAGGGAGGCACGAACCTCTTCTGGGCGGAGCGGTTCGGCAAGCAGCTGGGCCTCGACAATCTCTGGGTGAAGATGTGCGGCAACTCGCACAGCGGGTCGTTCAAGGACCTCGGCATGACCGTGCTCGTCTCGATGGTCAAGCAGATGATCGCCGAGGGAGCGCCCATCCAGGCGGTGGCATGCGCCTCGACCGGCGACACCTCCGCAGCGCTGGCCGTCTACTGCGCCGCGGCCGGCATCCAGTCGATCGTCATCCTTCCGAGGGGCAAGATCTCCACCGCGCAGCTCGTCCAGCCGCTCGCGAACGGCGCCCTGGTGCTCTCGCTCGAGACGGACTTCGACGGCTGCATGCGCGTGGTGCAGGAGATCACCGAGGACCAGACCATCTACCTGGCCAACTCGATGAACTCGCTCCGCATCGAGGGACAGAAGACGGTCGGGATCGAGATCGCGCAGCAGTTCGACTGGCAGGTGCCCGACGTGATCATCATTCCTGGCGGCAACCTGGGGAACGTCTCCGCGCTCGGGAGCGGCCTCTTGATGATGCGCGACCTGGGGCTGACCGAGAAGTTGCCCCGCATCGTCGTCGCGCAAGCGCAGCGGGCAAACCCGCTCTATCGCGCGTATCTCACCGGCTTCCAGGTGATCGAGCCGATCACGGCGGAGAAGACGCTCGCGAGCGCCATCCAGATCGGCAATCCGGTGAGCATCGCCAAGGCGATCCGCACGCTGAGGCAATTCGAAGGAATCGTCCTCGACGCGAGCGAGCAGGAGCTCGCCGATGCCGCCGCCCTCGCAGACCTGAGCGGCATGTTCACCGACCCGCACACCGGCGTCGCCCTTGCCGTCCTGAAGAAGCTGGTGCAGGCGAAGGAGATCGATCGCTCCGAACGCGTGGTGGTCATCTCGACCGCCAACGGCCTGAAGTTCTCGGACTTCAAGGTCGGCTACCACGAGGGCGCGCTCGGCTTCCCGAGCGCACACGCCAACCGGCCCATCGAGCTGCCACCGAGCGTGGACGCCGTGAAGGACGCGCTCCGGCGAGCGCTGGAGAGAGGAAGCGCATGACGCAGGGCCGGCGGTTCGCGTCGACCCTGCGGTTCTGTCTCCGCTCGGCGTGAGCGGCGCTGGCGGAGCAGGTCGCGAAGACGGCCTGAATCCCGATTGCGCCTGCTGTCACGCGCGTTATCAAATCCGCGTCGGCGAAAGGAGGTGATGCGATGGTCAGCGATACGAAGGTGGCTGCCCCTCGCGTCGCCTCGCTGGAGTCGGGCCGCTAGTCCGGCCCCGGCGGGGCGCGTGAAAGAGGGCTCTACCGAGGCGCCCGGGAGACACTGACGCTCCCGGGCGTCTTTTTCTCCATGTCCAGGCTGTGACACGATGGAGGGGTGATCGAAGCGATCCGCACCCCGGACCGGCGTTTGCGGGTCTTCGTCAGTTCCACGCTCACCGAGCTCGCCGACGAGCGCGCCGCGGTGGCCCGTGCCATCTCCGCGCTCCGCCTCACGCCCGTACTCTTCGAGCTCGGTGCCCGACCGCACCCACCCCGGGAGCTGTACCGGGCCTACCTGGCGCAGTCCGACATCTTCATCGGCCTGTACTGGCAGAAGTACGGCTGGATAGGGCCGGGCATGGACATCTCGGGCCTCGAGGACGAGTTCCGGCTCTCCCGCTCGTTGCCCCGCCTGCTGTACGTGAAGTCACCAGCGCCCGACCGGGAAGCGCGGCTGACCGCAATGATCGAGCAGCTTCAGGCAGAGGGCACCAACTCCTACCGATCGTTCCGTACCCCTCGTGAGCTCGGGCGACTCGTTCGTGACGACCTCGCCGTGTTGCTGAGCGAGCGGTTTGCCTCCGGAGAGGGCCGTGTCGGCGAACCTGCGTCACCCGCGTCGATCCGTGACCGGCGGGTGCCACGGTCGCTGCCGGCGACGTCGACGTCGCTCATCGGGCGCGAGCAGGACATCGCGGCCATCTCGACACTGCTGGCGACGCCCGAGGTCCGGTTGGTCACCCTCACCGGTCCCGGCGGCATCGGCAAGACCCGACTGGCGGTCGCCCTGGCTGGACGACTGGAGGCTCGGTACCCGCAGGGAGCAGAGTTCGTGCCCCTCGCTTCCATCGCCCAGCCGGAGCTCGTGCTGCCTCGCATCGCCGCCGTCGTGGGCGCCAGCATCGAAGGCTCGCGGCGGCCGCTCGACGTTCTGGCCGAGCATCTTGCGGAAACGCCGGCCCTGCTCGTGCTGGACAACCTCGAACAGGTCGTCGGCGTCGCTCCCGAGCTCGACGAGCTCCTCGCGCGCTGCCGGGGACTCCAGATCCTGGTCACGAGCCGCACGGCGCTTCGGCTGCGCGCCGAGCGGGAGTACCCGGTTCGCCCGCTCACGGTGCCGGCGTTCTCGAGTCGCCCGCCGATCGAGCAGCTGGCGTCGTTACCCGCCGTGCAATTGTTCGTCGATCGAGCGCGGGCCGTCCGCTACGACTTCGCCCTGACCGACGACAACGCGCTCGCCGTGGCCGAGATCTGCCGGCGGCTCGACGGTCTGCCGCTTGCCATCGAGCTCGCGGCCGCCCGCGTCCGCCTGTTGGAACCTCATGCATTGCTCGCCCGGCTCGGAAGGAGCCTCGACGCATTGGGCACCGGCCCGGTGGACCTTCCCGAGCGTCAACGCACGTTGCGCGCGACCGCCGAATGGAGCATCGCGTTGCTCGACGACGCGGAAAAGCAGATGTTGGCCACGCTGTCGATCTTCGTCGAAGGCTGGACGGTCGCGGCAGCCGTTCACGTTTCCGATCTCACCGAGGACCGGACGCTCGATCTGATCGATGCCCTCGCCAGACACAGCCTGGTGAACGTCGAGGCGACCGACGTCGGGCCGAGGTTTCGCATGCTGCAATCCATCCGGGAGCTGGCCGCCGAGCGCCTTGCCGCGAGCGCTGGGCTGGCAGACGTCGAACGGCGGCACGCGGAGTACTTCGGTTCGCTGGTAGAGAACGCCGACTGGCCCGTTGAACGACAGGCCGAGTGGGCCGAGCAACTGCGAACCGAGGAAGGCAATCTCAAGACCGCCATCCGTTGGTTCTTCGCTCACGACATCGCGCGGCTGCCCCACATCTTCCGCATCCTCTGGCTCTTCTGGCAGATGCGCGACCGCATGCCGGAAGGTCGGGTCTGGATTCAAGAGCTGCGGCTCCGAGCCGACGAGTTGAACGATCGCGCGAAGACCGAGCTGTTGTTGATAGCGGCCGTCACCGCCGTCGAGGTTGGCGACGACGACAGCGGGTTGGTCGCACTCGAGGGTCTCAAACGACTCGAGGAGCGCATCGACGATCCATATCTCGAGAGCGCCGCTCAGCTGGCCGTCTCGTGGATCGTGCCGATCGCCGGCGACTTCGATGGCGCGCTGCAGGCCGCGTCGAAGGCACTCGAAGGCTTCCGCCAGCAGAACGTACCGTTCAAGGGCTGGGCGGCCCTGACGGTCGGGCTGCTGGAGATGACGCTCGGCCGGGATGACGCCGCGCGCGCACACCTCACCGAGGCCGACGAGCTTGGGGTCCAATTCGGCAACCACTGGCTCGAGTCGAGCGCACGAACGCAGCTCGCGTCGCTTGCCGTCAGGGTCGGTCAACTCGGGAGGGCTCGAACCCTGCTGGCGGATTCAGTGCACGCGAGCGAGGACGCCAGGCTCAGCACCCAGACCGTGACCTTCTCGCTCGTCGCATTTGCCCGGCTCGCGCTCGCCGAAGGAGATGCACCCCGGGCCGCAATGGCCTTGGGTGCGGCGAATGGACTGCGGAAGCTTGCCGGATTGCAGGCCTGGCCCTCGATGCGACGCGGCGAGGCCGAGCTGGTCAAGCAGGTGGCGCAAAAGCTCGATCCCGAGGTGTTCAGGCACGCTTTCGCCGCCGGATCCGAGCTCAATCGGCGTGAAGCGGTCGCCCTCGTCGCGAGCATCGATAGAAAATGAGGACTTCGGCCGCGGAGTGATGCGTCACTCTGGGGTCCGCGCATCCGAATACTCCCAGCGCATCCACCTGTAGGCCCACTCGGTCATGCTGCACGGTTCCGAATCGACCTCGAAGACCCGGGGGTTGGCAGCGGCCTTTTCGGTCCGATCGGCCGCGTCCTTCTGCGCGGGCAGATCGGAAGCGCTCCCGCAGCCCGCTACCATCGCCAGCACCAAAGACGATCGCGCCCAGCATCCGGCGGCGCGCCCAAAGCCATTCAGCGTCATGTGAGCCTCCTTGAATCGGAGGAGACGCGATCGGCCGTTGGCCGGAGTGACACATATGATCGCTTTTCTGCCACAGTGGCGCTGCTGGCAGGGATGTTCGTTTCGTCCTAAGTTCTGCCCCATGAGGAAGCGCGTGATGCTGGTGGGCTTCGACGGCGCGGACGGGCTCGACCTGTTCGGGCCCGCAGAAGTGTTTGCCGGCGCCGGGCGGCGGCTGGGCACGGCGGCATACGACGTGCTCCTCGCGTCCGAGAGAGGCGGACCGATCGTGCTCACTTCGGGTGCATCGGTGGTGACGCGCTGGCTCGGCTCGATTCGTCCGCGGCCGGGCGATACCGTGCTGGTGGCGGGTGGCGCGGATCGCGCGCTGGACGAGGCCGCCTCGAGCAGGTTCCTCGTCGGCTGGCTGGCGCGCGCGGCGCGGGTCGTGCGCCGGATCGGGTCGATTTGCGACGGCGCCTTCGTCATCGCGCGCGCCGGCATCCTCGACGGCAGGCGCGCAGCCACGCACTGGGCCTCGTGCGATCGGCTCGCCCGTTCGTACCCGCGCATCGACGTCGACCGCGAGGCCATCTTCGTCCGCGACGGCGCGGTCTGGACTTCGGCGGGCGTCACCACCGGGATCGACATGGCGCTCGCGATGGTCGAACAGGACCACGACCAGCGGCTCGCCGACAGCATCGCTGCGGATCTGGTCGTGTATGCGCGCCGGCCGGGGTTCCAGTCGCAGTTCAGCGAGATGCTGGTCGCCCAGTCGGCCGCGTCGGACCCGCTCGGCCCGCTCCTCACCTGGCTGCGGGCCAACCTGCGCGCACCCCTCGATGTTCCCGCGCTCGCGCGGCGCGCCGGCATGTCGGTGCGCTCGCTTCACCGCCGCTGCCTGCAGGACCTCGTCACCACACCAGCCAAGCTCGTCGAAAAGCTTCGCGTCGAGCAGGCTCGGACGCTGCTGGCGACGACCGACCTCGGGACGAAGGCGATCGCGGCGCGTTGCGGCTTTCGGACGGCCCCCCGGATGGGCATCGCGTTCAACCGCGCCCTCGGCGTCGGTCCGCGCACGTATCGGGTGTCTCACCGGGCGCGCCGGACCGCCTGAGTCACATGCGGCAGCTTCTATGTGGA
>DASQAS010000129.1:0-5602 GCA_035635635.1 Myxococcales bacterium
GGTCTGCCCCGGCGCCCGGAACTGCAGGACGCAAACCTGGGGCGAAGGAAGCCAGAGCTTCTGCAGCGGAGCGCCGATCAGCGCGCGAAGCTCGAGCAGGAGCTGCTTCCGATCGCCGTCGCTGAGGGTGGGGGGCACTGCAGGACTTCTACTGCGAACCCGCGGGCGGCCTCCAGGACTCAAGAGGCCGCCCGGAACTTCCGGGCTACCTCTTGCGCGAGCTCTTTCTCTTGGTTGATCGCTTGGTGCCCTTCTTGGCGCCCTTCTTCGAGCCCTTCTTCCTTGCCATCAGGTCCTCCTCCCGCACCGGTGTGTCGCTCCGCTGCGACGAAGCTTGCGTGCACGATACAGACGCAGATCCGAAGCGTCAAACATCCGGATCGTGATCTGCGCGCTTGAAGGAGCCCGGCTGCGGTCGCTAGAGTGCTCCGCAGCCATGCGGCAGCTCTCTCTCTTCCCCAGCGAGACCGCTCCGAAATCCGAACCCCGCGTCGCGATCGCGCTCGATGCTCCCGAGCGTCCGTCGCGCATCCACGTCGTGCCGCACGGCGCGAGCCTGGTGCTCGCCTCGCGCCTCGCCACGCTCTTGCGCGAGCCGGTGGAGGTCGAGCTGACCGACAACGCCTGGACCATGGTCAGCTACCGCCGCGTGCAGGGACGCTTGTGCTTCCGGCTCCACCACATGTTCGCCCACGCGCACGAGCCGGTGATGCGCGCGCTCGCCGGCTTCACCGGGCGGAACCGGCGCGTGCACGGCCGCGCCATCGACGAGTACGTGCGGCAGAACCGCGAGCTGATCCGCCCGGCGCCCCCGCGCACCGAGGCGCCGCTCTCCCCGCGCGGCCGGGTCCACGATCTGGCAGACCTCTACTCCGCGCTGAACGATGCGTACTTCCAAGGCGCGGTGCGCGCCCGCATCGGATGGGGACGCCGCAGCCCGGCCGGCCGGCGCCGCTCGATCAAGATGGGCGTGTACTTCCACGACCAAAAAGTAATCCGCATCCACCCGGCGCTCGACGACGGGCGCGTGCCCCGCTACTTCGTGGAGATGGTGGTGTTCCACGAGATGCTGCACCAGGTCTTTCCGCCCGAGATCGACGAGGAGGGGCGGCGCATCGTGCACGGCCCGCAGTTCCGCGCCGCGGAGCGGCAGTTCCCGGGCTATCCCCGGGCGCGCGCCTGGGAAAAGGCGCACCTGCATCTGTTGCTGCGGCAACGCTCCTGAGAGGGCGCGCCCGGGCGGCGCGTGCGCCTTCCGCGAGGCCACGGTACCTTGGCCTCCGCCTTGTCCCGCCCGGCCCTTGCCATCCTGCTGCTCGCCGCGTGCGCGACCCCCTACCAGCCGTTCGAAGGACGTCCGGTGCTCGTGGAGATCAAGTTCGAGGGCAACAAGAGCATCTCGGACGGCGATCTGCTGAACCACATCGCCACCGCCCCGACCAGCGGCTTCTGGAGCAAGACCGCGCGCTACTACGACCCGGACCTGTTCGCGATCGACCTGAAGCGGATCGTGCGCTGGTACAACGCGAAAGGCTTCTACAAGGCGAGCGTCCTGCAGGTGGAGGAGAAGACCGACGACAAGGGCCGCGTCACCCTGGTGGTGAAGATCGACGAGGGACCTCGCGCGTTCGTGCGCAAGGTGGACTACGTCGGGCTCGACGAGCTTCCCAAGGACGAGCTGAAGGACGTCGACGACCGGCTGCCGCTCCATCCGGGCGACGGATTCGACGAAGACCAGTACGAGAAGTCGAAGGAGGTTTTGGTGCAGCAGCTGCGCGAGCGCGGCTTCGCGCAGGCCAGGACCAAGGGTCGCGTGGAGGTCGCGCCCGACGAAGGGCGCGCTACCATCACGTACGAAGCCGAGCCCGGGCCCCGCTTCTCGTTCGGCAAGGTGAACGTCACGGGCAACCGCCGCGTCGACGCGAGCGACATCGAGTTCGCCACCGGCATCAGCCGCGGCGACCGCTTCAGCCCGCAGGCTCTGGCGCTCGCCCAGCAGCGCGTCTACAACCTCGGGGCCTTCTCGGGTGTGCGGGTCGGCCTCGAGCCTCTGGGAGACACTCCGGTCGCAGCGGTGCGCGTCAACGTGCGCGAGGCGCCGTTCCAGACCATTCGCCTCGGCCTGGGCGCCTCCGCGGAAGTGGGGCGCTGGGTGCTTCCACGGCTCACGGCCGACTACACGAATCGCTCGCTCCTGGGTGGGCTGCGCCGCCTGGAGCTGAGCACCTCGATCGGGTACGCGTTCGTTCCCAACCTCTACCAGTACGAACCCTCGCAATCGGGAATCGTGAACCAGAGCTCGGCGCAGATCACCATCCCCTCGGTGTTCTTCCCGGGTCTGGACTGGATCACTCGCGGCGAGTTCGGACGGGAGATCCAGCAGGGCTTTTCTTACGACAACGTAGCCGGGCGCACCGGCCTCCTCTACCGGCGGGGACCCCATGCGGTCGGCGGATCCCTGAACTTCGTGCAGTACTTCCACGTGAGCGTGAACGGCACGGGGAACATCGACCCGAACTCGCCCCAGGCAAGCATCCTGCGCGAGTGCACGCAGGGCTGCCTGCTCACCTATCCGGAGCTACGCTACGCATACGATGGCCGGGACAACCTGATCGAGCCTACGCAGGGTTTCTACTTCTCGGTGGGATTCCAGCAGACGGTACCGCCGGGGGATTTCAACTACTTTCGAGTCAACCCGGAGATTCGCGCCTACGCGCCCGTGACGCGATTGGCGGTGTTTGCGGCCCGCGCCCTCTACGGAGGCATGTTCACCGAGGGCAACAGCTTGACGCCCTTCACGCAGCGGTTCTACTTCGGCGGGCAGAACGATCAGCGCGGGTACGGGGCGCTGCGGCAGGGACCAAAGCTCGGCGCCAATCCATGCGACCCCGACCCCCAAAAGGATCAGTTCGCAAAAGGATGCACCCAGCCCTTCGCCACCGAGGCTACGCCCAAGGGAGGAACGTCGGCGATGCTGTTCTCCGGGGAATTCCGCATCCGCGCCAACTGGCCCGTCAACAACGTCTCGATCGTGCCGTTCATCGACGCCTCTACGATCGGAACCTCGCCGGAACGGCCGCTCCGGGACGGGTTGGAGGTGGCCGTCGGCCTCGGTCTCCGGTACCTGACCCCGTTCGGTCCCATCCGCGCGGATGTCGGGTATTTGCTGAATCCGAGGAGGATCGAGACGGAGGAGGTTCAGGACGCGAATCACGTCACCACGATCGCAAAGACTCCGGTCTCGTTCCACTGCCCCAGCAACCAGCAATTCGGGTGCATCAGTGAATCCAGGTGGGCCTTGCACGTCACTCTGGGGGAGGCTTTCTAGCCGGCTCTCGTAACCGGAGGTGCGGCGGAGCGCGTCTGTGAGTAAGGATCCGGGGCAGTGACCGAGCACCCGCCAGAGCCGAGCTACGAACCTCCTCGTCCCGCGCGCCAGGCGCGGCCGCCCCGGTCAGCCTGGCGGCGCGTCCGGCGCGTGGTCCGGATCGCGGGGCTAGCGTTGTTCGGCCTGGTCGCGCTGGCGGTCGTGGTGGCGCTCGCCTGGCTGCACTCCGGCAGGGGTGCTGAAAAGCTGGGGCACTATGTCGCCAACGAGGCGCGGAACGCCATCGAGGGCGACCTGCGCATCGGCGCCATCCACGTGAGCGGTTGGCTCCGCGTCTGCGTGGACGGAGTCGACCTGCGCGATCCGGAAGGGCACCGCGTGCTCACCGCGGACCGCGCCTGCGTGCGGCTGAGGCCGCTCGCGCTGCGGGCGCACAAGGTGATCATCACCGAGGCGCAGCTGGAACGTCCGTGGATCGAGATCGCCAAGGTGCCCGGGAGCGCGGAGACGACCTTGCAGCGCGCGATCAAGCCGCGCAAGCCGCCCCAGCCCGGCGCCGGCGGCCCGTTCGAATGGATCGTCGACGTGGCGAACGTGTCGCTGCTCGGCGGCTCGGTCACCATCCGGCCCGAGCTGGGAGCGGAGGCGACGTTCGCGCTCCAGGACTTCAACCTCTCGCAAGGGCATGGACACTACGCCGCCGAGTCGGCGTCTGCCGGGCTGAACCTCTCGGCCGAGCTGACCGCCCCGGGCAAGGCTCCCGTCGCGCTCAGCCTGGAGGCGTCGCTGGACGGAACAGCCGCCGCAGGCACCGTCGCGCTGAGAACGCTGCGCGTGAAGCTGGGCGAGAGCGGCCTGGTCGCGAACGGATCCTGGAACATCGCGCGGCAGGCGGGCGAGATCCGGATCCGGGAGCTGACCGTCCGGCCGGACGACCTCGAGGTGGTGGTGCCCGCGGCGCCGTTCGAGGGCATCGTGCACGGCGAGGCCGATTTGAAGAGCGATGGAAAGACCGCCGGCCTGGACCTGAGGATCGAAGGCGGCGGAGGCCGGATCCTGGCCAAGCTCACCTCCACACTGGAGAAGGTGCCGGTCTGGGACGTCCAGCTCTCGATGGCCGCGGTGGATCCCGGAGCGATCGCGAGCGTCGCGCCAAAAGGCGAGGTGACCGGCCGCGCGGCGCTCCACGGCAAGGGCTTGCCGAGGTTCGACAAGCACGGCGTCCAAGGCGAGTTCGAAGGAACGGTGCACCTCGGCCCGGCGAAGCTGGAGCGGGTGGGGACCGTCCGGGTGGATCTCGACGCCTCGCTGCACGGGCGCTACGCGATCATTCGCGCGTTCACTGCCGCCGCGCTCGGGCTGGAGGTCAAAGCGCACGGCGCCGCGGCCTACGACGAGGTCTCGCTCGACGTCGACCTGCGCGCGCCTGACCTGGCCCAGTTCGGGCGGGCGCTCGGCGCAATCACGCGCAAGCCGTCGCTGCCGCTGTCCGGCGCGGCGTACCTCACGGCTCGCGTCACCGGATCGCCCCAGAGTCCGAACGCGACCATCCACCTGCGTTCCCCGAACGCCGGATTCGGCGGCACCATCGTCGCCGACGGCCTTGCCGTGGACGGCACGCTCAGCGGGCCGCTGAAGAATCCGGACGGCGCCTTGCGCGTCCGGTCCCGGCGTCTGCTCGCCAGCGCGATCGACCTGGGGTCGCCACGCATCGAGATGAAGCTGCAGTGGCCGGAGGCGAATCTCCAGATCGACGCGGGAGTCGAAGGCGGCGCCCTCCAGCTCGTCGGCCACGCGAAGATCGACGACGACAAGGACGGCCTCGTGCTCTCGAACTTCCTCGTCGCCTATCCGGGCAACACGCTGCGCCTGGCTCATGACGCCGGCGTGCACTTCCGCGACACGTTGATCCTCGAGCCCATCGACCTGGTCGGCGAGCACGGCAGCGTCCGGTTGCAGGCGCAGGTCCAACCCCCGCCGGGGCGCATCGACGCCGCGGTGGTGGTGACGAAGTTCGACCTCGATCGTCTCCCGGAGTTCGCGATGCACAAGGACCTGGGGCTGCGGGGGATCCTCGACGCGAACGCGGTGATCGAGGGACCGCGGGGGCACCCGGACATCGACGTGCGCGCGGATCTGAAAGGCACGGGGGCGCAGGCGGCCGGCGATCTCCTGGTGGACGGCCAGGTGCACGCGCACGTGCACCGCGGGGTGCTCCAGGCGGACGGAGTGCTGGCCGGGAGCGACGCCGTGCGCCTCGAGTTCAAGGGCGAG
>DASQAS010000130.1:0-2194 GCA_035635635.1 Myxococcales bacterium
AGCTGCCGCAGCTCGTCCCACGACAGGTGCCGCACCGGCTTCGCCGGCGGCGGCGCCGGCGTCGCTCGCGGCGCGACCGGCACACCCGGGGCGGGCGTCGCCGCCTTCCGGATCTCGGGCGTCCGCGCCGCCGCATGCCGCGGCCCCATCGGCTCGGTAGGCGCCGGCGGCATCCCGAGCGAACCCTGCGTCGGCCCGCGCACCGCGCGCGTCGCATCCACCCGCTCGATCCTCCGCGCATCCCGCGACGTGAACCCCGTCGCGATCACCGTGATCTTCAGCTCCTCCCCCATGTCGTCGTCGATCACGCTCCCAAAGATGATGTTCGCGTCCTCGTGCGCCGCCTCCTGAATCAGCGAGCATGCCTGGTTCACCTCCACCAGCGTCATGTTCCCCCCGCCGGTGATGTTGATCAGGATCCCCGTCGCGCCGTCGATCTGGACGTCCTCGAGCAGCGGGCTCTCCACCGCCGCCCGAGCCGCCGCCAGCGCCCGCGTCTCGCCCTTTGCCTTCCCCGTGCCCATCAGCGCCACGCCCATGTTGCTCATGATCGTGCGCACGTCGGCGAAGTCGACGTTGATCAACCCCGGAATGGTGATCAGGTCCGAGATGCCCTGGACCGCGTTCAAGAGCACCTCGTCCGCCTTCTTGAACGTATCGAGCAGCGTAGTCCGCTCGTCCGCCACCGCCAGGAGCCGCTGATTCGGAATCGTGATCAGCGTATCCACCGCGTTCTTCAGCTCCGCGATGCCGTGGTCGGCCTGCTTCAAGCGCCGCTTGCCCTCGAACAGGAATGGCTTGGTCACCACCCCCACCGTCAGCGCCCCGACGCTGCGGGCCAGGTCGGCGATGACCGGCGCGCCGCCGGTCCCGGTGCCGCCGCCCATGCCGGCGGTCACGAACACCATGTCAGCCCCCTCGAGCGCCGCGAGCAACTTCTCGCGGTCCTCGAGCGCCGCCTGCCGGCCGATCTCCGGATTCGCGCCCGCGCCCAGGCCCTTGGTCACCATCGCCCCGAGCTGGATCTTGGTGCCGGCCCGATTGTGCGCCAGCGCCTGGCAGTCCGTGTTCGCTGCGATGAAATCCACGCCGGTGAGACCGGCGAGGATCATCGTATTCAGCGCGTTGCCGCCACCGCCACCCACGCCGACCACCTTGATGCGCGCGCCGAGCTCCGTCATCTCGTCCATGATCCCTCCGATGCTCAAAACAGCTCCTTGACCCAACTCAGGAATCTCTCCCGAATCGAAGCGCCGTCGTTCCCGCCCAGGTAGGCGCGGTTGTCCTTGCCCTGCCTGGCGCCGTAGAGCAAAAGGCCCACGGCGGTCGCGTGCTGCGGGCTCTTCACCACGTCGGTGAGGCCGCCGATCCCGCGCGGGTTCCCGCGGCGCACCGGCAGGCCCAGCACTTCCTCGGCCAGCTCGGGCATGCCGTGCAGGTTGGTGGTCCCGCCGGTCAGCACCAGGCCGCTGGCGAGCAGATCCTCCTGCCCCGCCTTCTGGATCTCGCGCTGTACGAGCTGGAACAGCTCCTCCACCCGCGGCTCGATGATCTCGCAGAGGATCCGCCGGTTCAGCACCCGCGGCGCGCGGCCGCCCACGCTGGGCACCTCGATGGTGTCGTCCTTGTCGAGGCTGGCGCTCTGCGCGCTGCCGAACTTCACCTTGATCCGCTCGGCTTCCTGCATGGGCGTGCGCAGGCCGACCGCGATGTCATTCGTCAAATGATTCCCGCCCAGCGGGATCACGCTGGTGTGCTGGATGGCGCCGCCCGAGAAGATCGCCAGATCGGTGGTGCCGCCGCCGATGTCCACCAGCGCGACCCCCAGCTCCTTCTCCTCCTCGGCGAGCACCGCCTCCGCGGAGGCCAGCGGCTCGAGCACGATGTCCGCGACCGAAAGCCCTGTCCGCCCGCAGCACTTCACGATGTTCTGCGCGCTCGAGACCGCCGCGGTGACAATGTGGACCTTGGCCTCCAGCCGCACGCCGCTCATCCCCAGCGGCTCCTTGATCCCGTCCTGCTCGTCGATGATGTATTCTTGTGGAAGCACGTGGAGGATCTCGCGGTCCTGCGGGATGTTGATGGCGCGGGCGGCGTCGAGCACGCGCTCCAGGTCGCCCTGCTTCACTTCCTTGTCCTTCACCGCCACCACGCCCTGCGAGTTGAAGCCGCGGATGTGCCCGCCGGCGATCCC